>JAUYQG010000011.1 GCA_030695645.1 Legionellaceae bacterium | reverse complement strand
ACAAAACCGCATGCAAAAAGACGCATGCAGTTCTGTCCAAATAATTTTAGATCTGTGATATTTATAAGCTTACAATGCTTGACACAACCGGCTTTATTTGTAAGAAAATATACATTCAGGATAATTAATTAGTCTAATTTAGAATAACATAGAATAACAGATCTCAAATTTCTTGGACAGAAAGACATGAGGCCCTTTTCATGTCTTTTTGTCCAAAGTCCAGTATGTTAGAATAACAATACTAACTCATAAACCTGGATTGACACATCATGAGCATCAGTATATTTGATTTATTTTCCATTGGAATTGGGCCCTCGAGCTCGCATACTGTTGGCCCTATGTTAGCTGCCAATGCATTTTTACAACTCCTTAATGATAAAGCATTCGATAACACTCAGCGAATTAAAATCGAATTATACGGTTCACTGGCCTTAACCGGAAAAGGTCATGCAACGGACAAAGCAATCTTAAATGGTTTGGAAGGAAAATCACCTGAAACGGTTGCACCAGAAAACATGGTTTCGCGTACGCATGACATTATTAAAACCATGACGCTTAATTTGGCAGGAAAAAAGATAATCCCATTTCACGAAAAAAATGACTTTTTATTATATCAAAAGGACTGTCTACCACACCATACCAATGGCATGCGCTTTAGTGCTTACGATGCACAGGATATACCATTAATCAGTGAAGTATATTACTCCATTGGCGGCGGTTTTATCTTAACTGAAGAAGAGTTTGAAAAACCACCCGAAAAAAACAAGACGGTCCCATATCCTTTTGAAACCGCCGCAGAACTCTTACGTCTTTGTGAACAAAACTCCTGTTCTATTGCCGAATTAATGATGAAAAACGAACAAACTTGGCGAGATACCGATGCTATTTATGCTGGTATTAAGCATATTGCTAACGTAATGAATCAGTGCATTGATCAGGGTTGCCAGCATGAAGGCGTGCTACCCGGGGGATTACACGTCAAACGCCGTGCACCCGATTTATTTAAGCGCTTAAATGAAAACAAAGGAATTTCAAGTATCTATGAACACTCCGATATCATGAATCGACTTAATCTATACGCTATGGCTGTTAATGAAGAAAATGCTGCTGGAGGTCGAATTGTAACCGCTCCAACCAACGGTGCCGCCGGTATTATCCCTGCCGTTTTTCGTTACTGCCAAGATGCTCATAACAAACTAGATGATGAGGACATGTATACGTATTTTCTCACAGCAGCAGCAATTGGCATTCTTTATAAAAAAGGAGCGTCTATTTCTGGTGCGGAAGTCGGTTGTCAGGGTGAAGTCGGTGTTGCCTCCTCCATGGCAGCTGCCGCATTAACCGACGTTTTGGGTGGCACCATTCAACAAATTGAAAATGCTGCTGAAATCGCTATGGAACATCATCTTGGCATGACGTGCGACCCGGTGATGGGTTTGGTGCAAATCCCTTGTATCGAGCGTAACGCCATGGGAGCAGTGAAAGCAGTCAATGCCTCGCGAATAGCTCTAATTGGTGATGGAGAGCACAAGATTTCGTTGGACAAAGTCATCCAAACCATGAAGCAAACCGGCAAAGATATGATGACCATATACAAAGAAACATCTCTGGGTGGTTTAGCGGTTAATTTGCCGGAGTGTTAGGGTGGCTTACGAATTCGCTATAAATCATATGTTAACTCTCGCGTTTTGCCATGAAATACTTTGTAGGCAAACACCGTATAACTAATTAACAAAGGAAAGACCACTCCAGCACCAATTAACATAAACTTTAAGGACTCTTTAGACGTGATGGTGTCGAATATTGTCTCTTGATCAGGAATGATATAAGGATAAAAGCTATAAGCCAGCCCATGAAAACACAATATGAAAATACCAACCGTAGCTACAAAGGGAACCCAGCACTGCTGGTCATTTGGTTTAGGGAGCTTACGCAAAAAAACATGTAAAGCAATAATTAAAGCAATAGTGACAAACAATAGTGGTGCTAACAAAACCACATTAGGCAAGACAAACCAGCTATGAAATATTCGAACACTTAATAGAGGCGTTGCAATAGAAATCAAGATAATTCCGAGCAAGGTTAAAAAAAGACTGATTTCGGACCAATGCACTGCCTTTTTTTGTAACTCACCTTCCGACTTCATAATAAGCCAGGCTGAACCAATAAGACTATAAGCCGCTGCTACTGACATGCTAACCAATAATGAAAACGCAATAGCCCCTACTCCTGGTTGAAAACCAAGAATATAGGCACCTAGAATATAGCCTTGAGATAGAGCAGTTAGCAAAGAACCTGCAAAAAATGCCGTATTCCAAGCTTTTTTATGATTGATTTTTGCCTTAGAACGAAAATCAAAGGCAACACCGCGCACCATCAGACTGATGATCATAATGGTAAAGGGTAAATAGAGCTTTGTTAAAACAAAGCTGTACGCCGTAGGGAAGGCAACCAAGAGCAAACCTATACCTAACACTAACCACGTTTCATTCGCATCCCAAAACGGACCAATCGACGCAATCATATTATCTTGTTCAGAAGCACTTGCCGATCGCATCAATATACCAACACCCAAGTCATAGCCATCAAGAATAGCGTAGATCAACACGGCCAAACCTATTAGGCCCGCAAACATCAGAGGCAACCAGTTTCCATTTTCAAGTAATGTCATACTCATTCCTTATTTTGAACTCATGAGCTCAACTAAAGCTTCGCCAGAAGCTGTCGAAAGCGGGATTTTCTTGTCACTTTTGGCTTGTCTTGCCATATAAAATATAGTTGTTATAAAAGCACCCAATAAAAATAAATAGATAAACAAATACAGTGCCAAAGAAATACCCAATAAAGACTTTGCAACCGGAGCCGCCGCATCAGCAACCGTTAACACGCCAGTTACCAACCAAGGTTGACGCCCAATTTCAGTGACATACCAACCCGCAACGGTAGCAATCCATCCAGAAAAAGTCATACCAATCAAAACTCGAACATAGAACACAGGTAGATCACGTTTTCGTTTAAATAACAAGACACCGCTCCATGCAACGAGCAACATCAGGATCCCAACACCAATCATAAATCGAAAGCTCCAAAACACCTTACCTACTGGAGGGTGATTGTCACCAAACGCATCCAATCCCTTTATTTCACCTTGCCATGTATGTGTCAAAATTAAGCTGGCAACTTTGGGTAATTCAATGGCGTAATCATTTCTTTGCGTCTTTTCATTTGGAATACCAAAAAGCACTAAAGGAGCCCCCTGCTCTGTGTGCCAAAGACCTTCCATAGCCGCAATTTTTTGTGGTTGATAACGCAACGTATTTAACCCATGTAAATCGCCAACCCAAATTTGCAGTGGAATCAGGATCGCCGCTAAATAAACACCCGTTTTCATCGCAGACAAAACATCCGGAGTACGATCTTTACGCAACCAACGATAGGCCGACAAACCTGCTATTAAAAACGCAGCAGTTAGACCAGAGGCTAATAACATGTGAGTAAACCGGTAGGGAAAGGACGGATTAAAAATAACAGCCAACCAGCTATCTACGTGCGCACGTCCATGATGCATACTATATCCCGTTGGGGTTTGCATCCAACTATTCAATGCCAAAATCCAAAATGCCGAAGCAGTTGTTCCCAAGGCCACTACAATCGTTGCAAAATTATGAATGCGATTGGATACTCGTTTGTATCCAAACAACATAATACCTAGAAAAGTCGCCTCTAAGAAAAACGCCGTTAGAATTTCATATGCCAACAACGGCCCTGCCACATCACCAACCGTCGCCATGTATCCCGGCCAATTTGCACCAAATTGAAACGACATAGCCACCCCACTGACAATGCCTATCGCAAATCCCAAAGCAAAGATTTTGGTCCAAAACAGGTATGTATCCATCCAATATTGTTGTTTAGTAGCATTGTATCGGCTTTTGAAAAACAATAAGATCCAAGCCATCGCAATATTAATCACGGGAAATAATATATGAAACGTTATATTACAAGCAAACTGGACACGGGCAAGGGTAAGTGGATCAACGGTTAACATGGCTAAATCCCGTAAAAGCAAAAACCATAATTTGGCATATTTTCAGCATAAAATCAATAGAATTTATAACCCTAACTGGAAGGGTAAGGTGCTCTGTGGCATGATCGTTTTTGCTCCCTTGCTTAATCCTGGACTTTGGACAAAAAGAGCAAGACAAAAACTTAAGTTTGTGGCCGCGCGCAGTATATTGGACAGAAAGACATGAGGCCCTTTTCATGTCTTTTTGTCCAAAGTCCAAAGTATAATTATCCTTATATATCCCCTCACCCTAACCCAAGTCTAATATCAAACAACTTGTCTCCTGCTACCCGTCCATGTTACTGTTCATATTTGCTTTGATTTTAAACGGTATAATCCCATGCGCCAAATCATCACTAAATTTGGAGGAACCAGTGTTTCCTCTCGTGAAACCTGGAATCACATCTTAGCTATTACTCAAAAACATCTCCAGAACGGAATGCAACCGGTGATCGTTTGCTCAGCACTGACCCAAGCATCCAACAAATTAGAGAAAGTAATTGAAGCAGCCCTGATGAATAAACACGACGATCTTCAATCGGAACTTATTGGGAATTACATTGACTTAGCAGATGCACTGGAAGTTGACCCGAATTTAATCCAGTTGGATTTCAATCAATTACAACAATGGCTTACCGGAATAGCACTCTTACGAGAAGCACCGGCTAAAACACACGCGCAAATACTTAGTCTAGGTGAGCTGATGATGACCCGCCTAGGGCATGCTTTTTTGACGAAGCACGGGATCAACTGCTTATGGTTTGATGCACGTGAAGCATTAACTGCCGTCTCCATGCCCAATGGTAGTGACGTCGCCAATTATTGCTATGCCCGCTGCAACAGCGAACCTAACCCCGCACTGGCTTTGCAACTTGCGAGCAGCGATGCGAACGTGGTCATTACTCAAGGTTTTATTGCAGCAAACTCGCAAGGGGAAACGGTATTATTAGGCCGCGGCGGTTCCGATACATCGGCAGCGCTTTTGGCTGCCATTTTGGATGCAAGTGCCTGCGAAATTTGGACCGATGTGCCAGGAGTCTACACAGCCAACCCACATCAATTACCCCATGCGCGTTTATTGAAACAATTAAATTACGACGAGGCACAAGAAATTGCTTCTATGGGTGCAAAAGTACTCCATCCGCTCTGCATTCCTCCGGTTCGCAATGCTAATATTCCCATGATTGTAAAATACACCTGTATGCCAGAGCATTCGGGTACTCGCATTTTTAGAGAAAGTGATGATGATGCTCCTCCAATTAAATCCATTCAAGTCAAACACAGCATCACCTTGATATCCATCGATACAGTTTCCATGTGGCAACAAGTCGGCTTTTTAGCAGACGTATTCGCCAAATTTAAACAACACCAATTTTCTGTGGATTTATTAGCATCATCCGAAGCCAACGTGACGTTGTCACTGGATAGCAACACAAAACAACCCAACCGTGCCGCTTTGGATAATTTAATTACCGACTTAAACACATTTTGTCGCGCACGAATCATCGAACCTTGCAGTGCCGTGAGTTTAGTGGGTCACCACATCCGGCGCGTGTTACCGCAATTAGGATCAACTCTCGAAGTATTTGATGACCAACAAGTGCATCTCATGTCATTAGCCTCTAATGACTTGAATTTAACCTTTGTCGTAGACGAATCCAAAGCTGACAAATTATGTCAAAAATTACATGCATTATTGATTGAAAACAATCCACAAAGCTTTTATTACTCAAAAAGTTGGCACGAAGAATTCGGAGATCCTGGCGTGCGTCCGATACCTTGGTGGGAAGATAAACGCGATGAGTTGTTGAACATTGCGGCCACGCAATCACCTTGTTACGTTTATGACAGCGAAACACAGCTGAAGAAAGCAGATGAATTATTAACGCTGCAATCCATTGGCCAACTTTTTTACGCGGTCAAAGCCAACCCGCACCCCTCTGTTTTGCAAACCTTATTTAATAAGAGCATTGGGTTTGAATGCGTGTCGCCTCAAGAATTAGACCTGGTATTGCAATTATTCCCGAGTATTGATCGCCACAAAATTTTATTCACCCCCAATTTTGCATCAAAATCAGAATACCAATATGCGTTATCACAAGGATGCTATTTAACGATTGATAGCCTGTATCCATTAGAAAACTGGCCTGAGATATTCCAAGGAAAAGCCATTATGTTACGGGTGGATCCGGGTTGCGGAGCAGGTCATCATAAATTCGTTTGCACAGGTGGCAATGAATCAAAATTTGGCATACCAGGCGCCAGTCTAGACGATGCCGTCAAACTGGTTAACCAGCATAATATTGATATTATAGGGTTGCATGCGCATTCTGGCAGCGGCATTTTATCTCCCGATTTATGGCAACAAACAGCGCTGATGTTAGCTGCTGAAATAAACCGTTTCCCACATCTCCAGTTCATTAATTTAGGAGGCGGATTAGGTATTGCAGAAAAGCCAGGGCAACAACCCTTGAATATGCAAGCCCTGGATGAATCTCTGTTAGCCGTGAAATCACGTTACCCGCAATTATCGTTTTGGCTCGAGCCTGGGCGATTTTTTGTTGCAGAAAGTGGTGTGCTGCTTGCTAAAGTCACCCAATGCAAGGAAAAGGGTAAAGTGCGATTCGTTGGGATTGAAACGGGAATGAATTCATTACTTCGTCCTGTACTTTATGGCGCTTATCATAATATTGTTAACCTAACACGACTCAACGATGAAAACACAGGATTTGCCCACATCGTTGGCCCTATTTGTGAATCAGGTGACACGTTGGGGTATGATCGTGTTCTTCCCAAAACCATAGAAAACGATATTATTTTAATTGCTAACACAGGTGCTTACGGTCATTGCATGAGTTCTTCTTATAACTTAAGACCTCCTGCTCAGGAAATCGTGTTGGAATGACGTTAATAGATGGCAAACAGCGCGCCCAAGCCACCGACACGACACAATCCTATATTGTGCAAGCACCGGCAGGCTCGGGAAAAACGGAAATCCTAACTCAGCGTTTTTTAAGACTGTTAGGAACCGTTAATGCACCTGAGCAAATTGTGGCGCTCACGTTTACACGCAAAGCGGCCAACGAAATGCGTGAACGTATTCTTTTAACGTTACAACGCGTTGCCCGAGGCGTCACAGCCTCATCAGAGCATCAACAAAAAACACATGAGTACGCTAGGATTGCTCTGGATCGCGACCAAGCTTTAGCATGGAATTTGCTCAAACAACCAACCCGACTACGAGTCATTACCATCGACTCGTTATGTCAAATCATCACACGCGCTATTCCATTACAAGATAACCATATTCATTACGCGCAAATTACAGACACACCCAAAACACTCTACTTGACTGCAGCTCAGGCATGCCTGCGCTTTGCATCCGAAGAAACAGCCTATCATGCGGCATTAAAAACCCTGCTGCATCATATGGATAATCGCCAAGATATCGTATTAGCATTATTAAGTGACTTATTGGCAAAACGCGATCAGTGGATACATCCGCTCTACCAAGCTCGCTTACAAGACAAGGCCATTTTTGAACAAGCCATAGCCTGGATAGAGCATCATGAATTATCGCGATTTCGTCAAGGTTTGCCTTTGGAGTTAGCGCACAGACTTATGGCATCAATAAGAATGTTGATGTCCGTCCGAACCGATGCAACGAAGACAACGACTCAGCTTCACGACTGGACGACACTCGAACAACTAGACAGCAAACTTGCGGCAGAGCTTGCTTCCATCCTTCTCACTTCACAAAACACATTACGTAAAGCATTTGATCACCACATTGGTTTGAAACGTGGTGTATGTTCCGATGATGTTTATAATGCACTAAAGCAAGACAGCAAATTATTACTGGCTCAACTAGAAAATGTTCCCGACTTTCTTGAATCACTCATACGCATTCGTCATTTACCGAATCCGCAATATGACCCTATGCAATGGGAGGTATTGCAAGCTTTATTCAGCTTACTTCCTTTACTTGTTGCTCATTTAAATTTGCTCTTTGCAGAACACAATGCCGTAGATTTCACTGCAATCTCCCAGCAGGCCCTACTCGCTTTAGGCGACGAACAAACACCCACTGATTTAGCACTCTATTTAGATAATCAAATTCAGCATCTGTTGGTCGACGAATTTCAAGACACGTCCATCCAACAATTTCAATTATTAACGCAATTGGTCCAAGGATGGGAGTCAAACGATGGTCGAACTCTATTCATAGTAGGCGATCCCATGCAATCTATCTATCGTTTTAGAGCGGCTGAAGTAGGATTGTTTTTGCGAACACAGATGCAAGGTATAGGGCCTGTGACACTTCATCCTTTAGAGTTAACCTGTAATTTTCGCTCCACCAGTACGATTGTGGATTGGGTGAATCAACAGTTTCGAGCGATTTTTCCCAAAACCAATGATATTGAGTCTGGTGCCGTATCGTTTCATCCGTCAGCTCACGTGCGCCCAGCGGATGAGACTAGTTTTATCCAAGCATTGCAGTTTGAACATAAAAACGATGAAGCGCGCGCTGTGGTGGATGTGGTAGTGCATGAATTACAAACGTATCCAAATGATAACATCGCAATTTTGGTGCGTTCACGCAGCCAACTCACTCGGATTATGCACACGCTGCGGGAGTGCCATATACCCTTTCAAGGCGTCGATATTGATCTCTTAGCTAATCTACCCCATTTGCGAGATGTCTGGTCATTAACACAAGCACTGTTGATGCCAAGCAATCGTCTGGCTTGGCTTTCATTTTTACGCAGCCCATGGTGTGGTCTATCATTAGCCGATTTGCATAGCATTGCTAATGTTTCAAAATCTCAGTCCATCTATTTTGCATTATCCCAATTAGATCACATTGCCAACATCTCAGAGGAAGGACGCACACGATCCTCATTTATCTATTCTGTACTCGATGATGCGCTCACCAAACGTCATCAACAACCTCTTGTGGATTGGATAACCGACACATTACAACAATTGCATCGTGATCACGTACTCACGGCCAGCCAACAAGACGATTTGGAGCAATATTGGCTATTGCTGGAAAAATTTGAAGAAGACGGTCAAATCCCTGATCTCTCATTATTTAAAAACGAGCTGAATGCGTTGTATTCAAAAAAAGTGACGCCGGCACGTTTGCAAATCATGACCATTCATAAATCAAAAGGATTGGAATTTGATTGCGTGATCCTGCCTGGACTGGGGTCCAAGCCGGCTAACCGTGACGCACCGCTGTTGCGTTGGTTAACTTTACCAACAAAACAAGCTGATGACATTTTGCTGGTGTCGCCCGTAAAAGCGGCTCATGATGATACCTGCTTGTTATATGATTATCTGGGCAAATTGGATGCTGAGAAAAGCAGTTATGAATCACAACGACTTCTCTACGTTGCGGCTACTCGTGCTAAAAAACGCCTGTATCTATTCGACAATCACCTCACCCCTCGCCAAGGAACGTTTCGGCATTTGCTTCAACAACACGAATTTGAAGAATCCGAACAAGCCTCACCGGATTTGACCACGTCATCTGAAACAGACCTACCCAAACTATACCAATTACCCTTGTCGTTTTACTCAAAGCCATTACCCATTGATAAACATGCTCGCACCAACCCAATCGGTATGGCATCAAGCACCCCCCGCCTTATTGGAATCGTGGCACATGAATTACTACAATGGATTTGCAATCACCACCCTCAAATCATCGAGGATATACCCTGGGACTTAGCGAAACAGCAACTAACAACTATGGGGTTCACCGGCGACGACTTATACCAAGCCACCACGCAATTATCTGAGCAAATAACTCAACTGTTCGCGAATCCCATCGGTCAGTGGTTAATTCAACCACATACCCAAGAACGCAATGAATACGAGTTATTGACCGAAGGGCACGAAGCGGTTGCCACACGCATCATTGACAGAACGTTTTACGACAAAGGCATACGTTGGATTATCGACTTCAAAACAGGTCATGATGATCAGATCACCGAAAAAAATCATCGAAAACAAGTTAATGAGTACGCTTCATTATTTGCAAAAAACACATCAAACCCCATTTGCTGTGGATTATACTATTTAGCAACTAGTCATTGGATAGAATGGGAATATTCTGTCGCTGTGCTTTAACAATCGCCTTACGAATTGCCGAAGCTTCTTCTGATTGTTCGGGAACTAGCGCTAACAAACGCTCCCAGTAATCAATGGCTGCTTGATAAGCATGCCGTGTATAGGCCTCCATCGCTAACATCGCTAGCGCATCCGGTTGCTTAGGGTTGGTTTTCAATAGCTTCGTGAGCAACATACGACCCTTGTCAGCAAACACCGCTTCATGCCGATCAAAAAGACTTTGTGCGTAATTAACGGTAAAAAGCTCGTTGTTCGGTTTCAATTGGTGTGCTGTCGCAAAGGCCTGTTGCGCTAATTCCCATTGATTTTGACTAGCATATAATCGACCTAGCAAGTACCAACCCCGCGCACTATTAGGCTTCTGTAGCAAATGCGCGTTCAATTTATCAATTAACTCTTGAGGGCCTTTCACTGATTTCAGCATCGCTTGTACTCGTTGTGTCTTTGCCATCTGTTGTATATGTCGACTCCACCCTGACCAATCCCCCCAAAACCAATAACTCAAACTGATGAACATTATCAAAACTGGCGTGATGACAAGCAAGCTCTTTTTATATGGTTTCAATGGCATAAGAGCTACAAACAGAGCTAGGCACGATAATAGAATAAAACAAGCCAGCAACTTAAACTGAAGCATGCTTTGCTCTCCTGATGCACGTATAATAAAATGTCATTAATCCGATGATGATGAACAGAAAAGGACCAAACCATAGCAATAGGGTTACCGCCTTCACCGGCGGCTTGAATAAAATAAAATCACCATAGCGTGCCGTCATATAACGAACAATCTCATCATCCGTCTTCCCATCGGTAACCAATTGATACACTTCTTGACGCAAATCTTGAGCAAGTCCAGCATTGGAGTCCGCCAAATCCTGATTTTGACAAACGGGGCAACGCAAGTCATATAATAAATGATTGAATTGAGCTGTTTGTCTGGGATTATCAAAAGGATACAGGGTATTAGCAAGACTATTGCTAAACATCGGCAGCAAAAATATAAAGACAATCGCGCGCTTCATGTCCGACTCTCCAATTGCCTAATTCGCGGCAAAAACTCCTGTTGCCAAACAAGAGCATTCATAACACCAGGATAGCGATACTGAACGACACCCTGTTTATCTATCAAAAACGTTTCCGGTGCACCATACACACCCAAATCAATCCCGACTCGACCTTCTCGATCATCACCAATTAATCGATAAGGATTACCCCATTCTTTCAACCATTGAATAGCATCTTTCGGTTGATCTTTGTAATTCAAACCAAAAATTACCACCCCTTCGTGCGCCAATTGCGCTAAAAACCCTTGCTCTTCCGTACATGCCGCACACCAGCTCGCCCAAACATTTAATAACACAATTTGCCCACGCATCATCTTTGGCGACAAAACTACGTCTCCTGAGCCAAACGAATCAAGGCCATGAAGAAAGGATACTCCTGAAATAACACTATCTAACTCATTCGACTCAGAGGCATTTCGATAATAACCCACGGTTAATACCGGCAATCGGAAAGCGGGCAATTGCTTGCCAATCTGAGTGGATGGCAAGGCACGTGGATTCAAAGAAAGACCACGCCATAAAAAAAACGCTAAAACACCAAACAGTATCAAAGGTATCAATCGCCAGTAAACACGTGTCATTTAAGTTCTCCGCGTATAGTAACGGCGATCTAATAAAGCCAGCACACCACCCAATAATATGAGAAAACCGCCTCCCCATATCCAACGCACCAAGGGTTTATAAAACAACCGCACCGACCACGCTTTGTCATCCAACGGCTCGCCCAATGCCACATAAATATCTCGAAATGGCGTCACATCAATAGCAGACTCCGTCATGGGCATATGCGCAATATCATAAATCCTTTTTTCAGGGTATATCACGGCATTATGATGGCCTCGATGAATAGTAAACGTTGCCTTGCTTCCGTGATAATTAGGGCCAACTAAATTCACTTCATTCACAAATGTAATCTGAAAACCAGCCATCATCACCTGCTCACCCGGCACCATTTTCACATCTTCCTGAACACCATAACCGGATGACATTGTCATTCCAAGCACCGTCACGGCAACACCAATATGAGCGGTTACCATGCCACAATACGATTGACTTAAACCACTCAAACCACGCTGTTTCACTCGCTGACACAAGGCGTTAACCGTGCTTAGGATAATCCAACAAGCTAACGCAAATCCTACATATACGGTGGGGGTAATTGTTTTTACATAGGAAACCAACAATACCAATGGCAGACCAGCACTTAGCACAATGACCCAACCCAATTTAACAAGAAGCTCACTGAAAAAATCCTTCTGCCAACGCACATGCACGCCAAACCCCATTAAGAGCAACAGGGGGATCATGAGTGCTACGAACATCGTATTAAAATAAGGCGCACCTACCGACAACTTACCTAACCCAAGTCCATCAATTAATAGAGGATATACAGTCCCCATCAACACCGTAAGCATCGCCACAGCAAGAAATACATTATTCAATAACAACGCACTTTCTCGAGAAACCACATCCGGTTTATCCTGACGTTGTAAGGTGTGCGCACGCAATGCAAACAATAATAACGAACCACCGATGACCAGTAACAAAAAGACTAAAATATACATACCGCGTAAAGGATCAACCGCGAACGCATGCACCGAAGTCAACACTCCCGAACGCACTAAAAAGGTACCCACCAAACTCAATGAAAACGCACTGATGGCCAATAACAACGTCCACGCCACGAATTGTTGGCGTTGTTCACTCACAATCAAAGAATGGATCAAAGCGGTCCCAACCAACCAAGGCATAAACGACGCGTTCTCAACTGGATCCCAAAACCACCAGCCACCCCAGCCCAACTCTCGGTATGCCCACCAACTACCTAAGGTAATGCCTGCTGTCAAACAGCACCAAGCAGCCAAGGTCCAGGGCCTAGTCCATTTAGCCCAAGTCGATTTCACTCGACCCACCCAAAGTGCTGCAATCGCAAAAGCAAATGCCACTGAAAAACCAACATAGCCCATATAAAGCATAGGAGGATGAAACAAAAAACCAGGATCTTGTAATAAGGGATTTAAATCACGCCCTTGAGAATTTAAAATTTGAAATTGCCGTGCAAACGGATTGGAAGTAGCCAACAAAAAAAGAATAAAACCGACACTCAACGTCCCCAACACCACCAAGACCCGCACGCGAAACGCGTCATCCAGTTCCCGACTAAATAAACGTACCGCTAACATCCATGCACTTAAAACCGCCACCCACAATAACATGGATCCTTCATGCCCACCCCAAACAGCACACAGTTTATAAAACCAGGGCAACGATAAGCTTGAGTTCGTCAATACATAACTCACTGTAAAATCATCACGTAAAAAACATACCGTCAAACAGACGTAGGCGATGCCCACACATAGGAATTGGCCAACCACGTAAACATCTGCCGTCTTGCACCATGCCGGTTTTTGACGCCATAAACCCAGCGTTGGCACAACAACTAACAACAAGGCAAATAGTAATGCCCAACAAAGTGCAAATAAACCAAATTCCGCGATCATACATGAGCCTTTTTTAACGTATCTTTCACTTCAGGTGGCATGTATTTTTCATCGTGTTTTGCCAATACTTCCACTGCCTGAAAATGCTGATTATCCAAAAGCTGACCTCGCGTGACAATTCCTTGCCCTTCACGAAATAAATCGGGCAAAATACCTCGATAAGTGACTTCAATACTGTGCTGATAGTCCGTCACTTTAAAACGTACCATCAAATCATCGTTTGTGGAGCGAATCACACTACCCGGCACTACGACCCCACCAACACGAATGACTTGATGAGCAGGTACGGTTTCAGTCGCAAGTTGCGTTGGTGAATAAAATAAACTGATATTTTGGCGCAATGAATACAAGACCAGAGCCACCGCTATACCAAGGATCGCCAATATCAATAAAATCGTTTTTAATTTACGCTTTCGCCGCGGGTGCATGCTCACGAGCGATTCAACCAAGTTCGCAAGTTCTGGCGTGTGCGTTTCCCACGCCAGCGAATACTTACGACATTAATAATCAAAACTCCAAACACCAAACCATATGCGGGCCATACGTACACAGCATAGCCATGCATCGCAAACCATGGCATCAACTCACTCATAATACGTTCCTTACCCAATCGTGTTTACGCTCACGCAACAATACTTCATTCCGAGCTTTTAACAAAATCAACCACACACAATACAGCGAAAAACCAAGGATCATAATTAACAAAGGATAGGCCATACTGGCGGCAATTTTAGGTTTTGCCAACACCGACAGTGTTGCTCCTTGGTGCAAAGTATTCCACCAATAAACCGAGTAATGAATAATAGGCAAGTCCACCAAACCCACTAATGTTAAAATCGCAACAACCTTATCACCTTGCTCTTTATTTTGATAAGCATGCCCAACGGCTAAAATTGCTCCGTATAAAAACAACAAAATCAGTTCTGAGGTCAACCGCGCATCCCAAACCCACCAGGTCCCCCACATCGGTTTACCCCAAATGCTCCCCGTAACCAACGCCAACAAAGTCATGCAAGCACCAGTTTGGGCACACATGGTCAACATGATTCCAGCCAGTTTAATTCGCCAAATCAACAATAACAAAGCCAAAAAGCCCATTCCAGCATACAAGGCCATGGATAAAAACGCACAAGGAACATGCACATAAATAATTCGAAACGCATCCCCTTGCTGGTAATCCGGCGGTGCCAAAACCAGTCCGCAAAACGCACCAATCATCAATACCAATACAGCACTCACAGCCAACCCAGCAATCCAACGACCTGTCCGTTCATAAAACCATTTGGGTGAAGCAAGTTGATAGAGTATGTTCCACATAGAAAATTATTAACTCAGAAAAAAGATCGGTGATCTTATCATGCATTTCCAGAGATACAAAATTGGTTAATCAATCCACCAAACTAATCCGCACAATCCCGGCAATGGCAAACGGTAAAAATGTCACGGCAATACACGACATCGCCAATAACAAAGCTAAATAGCCCGTCACCGAAATGTCATGCATCGCTGCGGTAATCGCAGCACTTCCTAGGATCATCACGGGAATCGTCAAAGGCAATAAAATCAATGCCATAAGCACACCTTTTTGCTTCAATCCCGTACTAAACGCCGCCGCCATAGCACAAAACGCTAAAATAGTAGGCGTTCCACAGATAAGACTCAACATCAAGACTATGGTCTCATGATAATTCAATCCCAATAACAAAGCCAAGATAGGACAAAAAATCAACATGGGTAACAAATTTAATAACCAATGCACCACCATTTTAGCTAGAATCATCACACTCAGAGGATATCCAGAAACCAACCACTGCTCAATCACACCATCATCGTAATCTTGTTGAAATAAGCGTTCTGCTGATAAAAACAACGCGAATAGCATAGCAATCCAAACCAATCCCGGTGCAATCATACGGAATAAAACCACATCAGGCGGCATAGTCAGCGGGAAAAAAACAACGATCATCAGAAAAAACAAACACGAATTAATACAAAGTCGCAACTCGCGAACATGCATAAGCATTTCTCGAGCTACCTGCCTTTTAAACAACGTCACAAGACTTATCATAAGCAGTATTCCTGATAATCCCTCATGTCTAATGGCAAACGCTGGTGCGACGTTAAAACAACGCCACCACCCTTCTGGACATGCTCATTCAAACACACCATCAATATCTCAATCGAATCCTGATCCAGTGCGACCAAAGGCTCATCCAACAACCACAATTTGGCATTCGATAACATCAGCCGCAATAATCCCACACGCCGCCGTTGTCCTGCTGACAAGACATGGCAAGGCACATCTTTCAATTCGTACAGCGAAAATCGTCTCAGCAGCCCACTCAACACAGTCGAATCAGATCGAGCATATTGCAAATCAAATCGACAATTTTCCAAAACGGTTAACGCCTGACTGATCCCCGCTTTGTGCCCCACATAACACAGTTGCTCTTGATACATCGCAAGCTGCTTTGCGACGCATTGCCCCCTATAATAAATCGTTCCTTCTAAAGGAGGAACTAAGCCTGCAAGAAGTTTCAGCAGCGTCGTTTTTCCCGAACCATTATTCCCACGTAAATGCAGCATAGAACCAGATTTCAGCCCAAAACACACATCATGCAACAACGGTGCAATACGATGATTAAACCCTTCATCAGGATAATCAAAACTAAGATTTTTTAGTTCAAGCAACATAGGGTTCAATAACCAATTTTCCGAAACTCAAGCATAAGCTAAAACGTAACTTTAATAAAATATCATTGTCACCTCCTTAAAAAACTGGCACACTTTAGCAAAATCTAATTTCTTAATTAGTTCGACATGACACGAAGAAAAGAAGACATTGCGAAACAAGATATCGAGTATCACTACAAAGCATTAAAAGCATGCCCAGATAACTTCCCCTATAAAAAAGTGATTAAATCCAGCCTTGCTGAAGAACATGCACAACGTGGTCATGTTTTATATGAAGAAACAGATTACGAAGGCGCCATCGAAGAGTACTACCGAGCACGTGAACAAAATCCAGAACACTATCCCGCGCTTCGTCAATTAGGTATGAGTTTCTATAAGCAAAACAAATTTGATCAAGCAAGAGTTTTTTTCCACGAAGTCATTAATCGTATCAGGCACTCTCAATTCATATACGGTGTCACATACACAGAAGACTTTAAAGACGAATTTGACGCGCTACTGCGTATTTCATGTACTCATATAGAAGAAAACGCAGAAGGTAGTTTACGAAAAGCGGGCGAGGCCATTCTCAGCGCCAAAGAATTAGCTCCGCTTTATCGATGCCATGTATCGGCACAACAAAAGCAACTGATTCTTGACGTAGAAGAAAAGTTAGTTAATTCAATATTAAAATCCATTTATGCATGCCTATCCAGGAAAGACTGGGTAGAAGCAGGTAAAATAGTGAATAAAGCCCTACAATTCGCGCCTTCCCACCCACGCATCCTAGCCGCAGAACAACAACTTAGACACGCCGTATCCACCACCGCTTTTACCGCATTCAAGCAAACGTTATTCAGCAAAACAGGTGCCATGTCCAATAAACATCTCGATGAAGAAACGTATCAATCCGCAATAACCTAGCCTCAAGCGTCAACCGATGCGATCATAGTCTCTTCAAAGTCGTCAACATCCCCAGATTGATCCACCAAAACAAACTGTGACGAATATAAAACAAGGATACTCAACGGCAAAATAAAAAAGACATCCAAAGGAAATCTCAGTGTTGAAATGCCACCAAATGTACCTAAATACGATAAGGCTAATAACACCAACATATAGCTCGCAAACCACAACAAACCAGCCCCACACGTCCACACACCGCGTCGGTGATAACTAAGATGAATCACAAACCCAACCAACAAAGCCAAATCTAATTTCCATAAAATATCAAAACCACACCAATACAACATAAGATTACATACATAAAACGCAATATAACAAAAAAATCGACTATAAAATAATTTAAACGGTCGATGACGATTAGGTTGTAGCTTTCGCATCGCCAATAAGCAAATCGGCCCAATGCCATATGATAAAATGCTGCATGATGATAGAAATGCCACCATCTTCTGCCAACCAGGAAAGGGTAAAAACGATAAGGCACCCACCAAAAAGTTAGCGTAAAGTGTGATATAAGGAATTTTATAGCGATTCACTTTGGTAAACCACGCGGGTAAATGACGATTCAACGCCATACCATACACAATCCGAGATGTAGCCGCTGTATAAACCAATGTAGTGCCAAATGGTGAGATAACCGCATCTATCATGAGTAACGTCGCAACCCACGATAACCCAACCAAAACAGTTAAACCAACCAAGGGCCCATGATCGCCCGGAAACGTCAAATGTTGCCACCCTTGCTGCAAATAAACATCCGGAACCGCCACTAAAAACGCCCATTGCAACATAAAATACAAAACGAACCCAATTAAAACGGCACCTAAAATGGCAATGGGAATATTACGCTGGGGGTTTTCAACCTCACCTGCTAGCATGAGCCCATTCTGAAACCCAGTAAACGCAAAAGCAATCCCTCCCACAGACAATGCAGAAAAAATTTGCGACCACGCCGTTTTATCCAGAGCCTGCAACTGAATATGATGAAAACTGGGTGAAATAGAAATTAATGAAGCAATGGCTATACTCGGCATTAAAAATTTAATAATACTGGCGTAAGTATTACATTGTGCAAGTAACTTAATCCCAAATGAATTAAGCACCACAACAAAAAACATGATCGAAATAGCAACAACATAACCAATACCTGATAAACCAAGCGTTGCCGACGAGTTTACTATCAACGATGGAAACATCCGTCCTGAATATTGCATGATTGCTTGAATTTCAATCGGCGTCATCACCACATAAGCCAACCATAAGGTCCACGCAAATAAAAAACCAACATCATGTCCATGAGTAAAACTAGGATAATTAGCCATACCACCAGAGATGGGGAACATCGTTCCCAACTCACATAATGGCAGAGCTACAAACAACATAAACACCGCCGCAAGCACCCAACTAATCAAAGCATTGCTGCCCGCAATTTGCGCGCTAATAAACGGACTAAACAACCACCCCGACCCAACCATCCCCCCTGCGGAAGCAATGAGTACATTGACTCTGGATATATCGCGTTTTAGCATTTATGCTTTACCTCCTGTTTTATATGATATGATCTAGGCATTGTTATTCTATCCCATTGTAACTCATGTCAATTAAAAAACTACGCATAGCAACACGAAAAAGTCCTCTTGCATTATGGCAAGCACAACATGTTGCCGATGCTTTGATTCAGCATTGGCCAACACTACGCGTTGAACTTGTTCCTATGATAACCTCCGGTGATACGTTTCTTAAAGATAAATTATTAACCGTCGGTGGCAAGGGCTTATTCGTTAAAGAATTGGAAGAGGCTCTCCTCGACCAACGAGCTGATCTAGCGGTCCATTCTATGAAAGATGTCCCAGCCTCATGCCCACCAGGACTCTCACTCACCGCCATTTGCAAACGTGACAATCCCTACGACGCCCTCATAAGTAAAAACTATCGTTCCTTGGAAACCTTGCCTAAAGGTGCCGTCATTGGAACCTCAAGTTTGCGACGTCAATCACAGCTTTTAGCATTACGACCTGATTTACAGATCATTCCTTTGCGCGGCAATATTCACACACGCATTGCCAAACTTGAGTCCGGTGATTTTGATGCCATCATTCTTGCCGCAAGCGGTCTTCAACGCATGAGCATGGAGGATCAAATCAAACAAATTATTTCAGATGACCTAATGCTCCCTGCCTGTGGCCAAGGAGCACTTGGAATTGAATGTCGTACTGATGATAGGGCGCTTCGTGACATCATTGCCCCATTGAACGACCCACTCACATCACTTTGCGTCTTTAGCGAACGACGCGTCAATGCTTTGCTCGGTGGTAATTGCCATGTTCCCCTCGCCGTCTATGGCCAAGTCAAGAATACAACACAGCTATGGCTACGAGCTAAAGTAGCATCACCTAATGGACAAATTATGATTCAAGACAGTCAAACAGGACCGCTTGAACAAAGCATGCCATTAGCAGATGATTGCGCGCGTGCGCTACTTGCGAAAGGGGCGGAAAAATTACTACACATCGACCCAAACTAGCAGGATTACGCGTATTAAATACGCGCCCTAAAGATCAGGCAAGCGCCTTGAGTGAATCGATTCGTCAAGCAGGTGGCGTTTCCATTGAACTGCCCACATTAGCGATTGAACCAACACCCACTACCTGGCTTACGCAATGTCCTAGTCTTTCATCCGTACAACAAGCCATATTTGTTAGTCCCAACGCAGTCCGCTATTTCTATATGGAATTATATCAATCTAAAATCCATTGGCCATCCAACATCCAAGTTACCGCAATTGGACAGGGCACAGCACAAGCTTTGAAATCACTTGGAATAACAATTAATCATGGTCCATCCATCCCAGACAGTGAACATGTATTGGCACTGAGTAGTTTACAAGACATCGCACAACAGACCATACTATTGATTAAAGGACAGGGTGGCAGAGAACTCATCAGCACCACATTACGTTCACGTGGCGCCGACTTACAACCCATTATGGTCTATCGTCGCACATTGCCTGAGAAAAATGAAGAATATACTTATTCATTGTGGCATGATGATGCCGTGGATATTATACTGGTTACTAGCCAACAGGCGATGCAAAATTTATTTGTATTATTTGGCGAACTAGCTCGAACTTGGATAACAACCAAACCCTGCCTAGTAATTAGCCAACGATTGGCAGAAGCTGCATCGGCATTCGGCATACAAACCGTTATCATCAGCCGATATGAGGACATTTTGACTACGCTTGAAGGATTCAAACATGACTATCGATAATGACACCCCTACGTCAAAAAGTACTATAGAACTCGATCACGACACACCAGCACCCACGAACCAATCACCACATTTTAAAACAACATCAATACCCACTCATTCCGTCAGTAAAGTAGTTCCATTCGTGGTCACCATTGTAATCAGTGTGGCCACAGCGATTCTGTATACGAATCTTCACTTAGCAAAACAAGCCAATCAATTCGTTGCTGAAACACAACAGATGAAACAACATCAACAGGACATGAAAGCAGAAAATACACTCGCTTTTACTACCATGGACCATGATCTCACCCAACGTCTTACCACCATTAATCAAACGTTAGAATCAGCAATGCACGAGCGTTGGTATCAATCAAACGATTGGATCATGTTGAAAGCACGCTATTATCTTGAATTAGCCTCCATCAACGCACATTGGAGCAATGACTCACCTACAACCTCATCTCTACTCAAAGCAGCAGACACCTTATTAGCAACCATTCCAGGTGATCGCCTATCAAGCGTTCGACAAGCTATTGCCAAAGAACACACAGAGCTCCTGCAAATTTCCCCGATTGATACAACAGGTATTTTGTCACAATTGGATGCCATACAGCATGTGATCAACACGCTAATTCCCAAAAAACCATTAACTGTCCTTGCAACAAGCAATACTCCTCCAAACGAGAATTCCTCGCCACGATCCTGGCGCGAACATTTAAAAGAAAGCATACAAAAACTGAATTCCCTGATTATCATCCGACATCAAGACGACACACTCACACCCCTACTGACACCCGCTTATGTGACGCTGTTATCTGAAAGCATCCGCCTGAACTTACAAGAGGCACAATGGTCTGTTTTACAAAAAAATCAAACGATCTACCAATTGTCACTATCGCAAGCAATCGAAAATGTGGATCGTGTGTTCGATAAGTCTCAAACGACAGCCATTATCACACAACTAACAACCTTGCGAAGCATACAGCTTGTTCAGCCCAAACCTGAGTTAGGTCAATCCTTACAATTATTAAATGATGCCATTTCTTCGTCTCATCCCAGCCCACCACCCCTAAGTTTATCCACACAATCCAATGAGGCCGAAAAACCTAACGAGCCGCAAGATGCCCCGCAACAAAAAGAAACTGAACCGCAACAGTCCATCACACCGAAACCTCAAAACAGCGCAGGAGCTTCATCATGATCTTGCGTACTATCGTCATTTTCGCATTAGTACTTGCTTCGGTTTATGTCGGCGCTCACTTGCAGCAGGACCCGGGATATATGTTGATTGTCATGCATCACTGGACTATTGAAACAACCTTATGGGTAGCTATACCCGGTCTTATTCTCATGATTCTGATACTCCATTTAAGCATACTTATATGCCTAAAAATAATTCGTATCCCCACCGCATGGCATCAATGGCGTACGGCACGACGCGCACAACAAGCCCAAGCAAAAACGCGTCAAGGCTTAATTGAATTCAATGAAGGGTATTGGCAATTAGCAAAAAAACATTTAATTAAGGCACTACCTGATACCGATACTCCATTACTTAATTATCTTACCGCGGCACGTGCTGCTGAAGAGATGGGGGATCACACACTACGAGATGATTATTTACGCCAGGCACAACAATCCATGCCCGAAGCAAAAATAGCCGTTGAACTCACACAAGCACAACTACAACTTGCCAATCAACAATGGGAGCAGGCGCTCGCAACGTTAAAACACTTACAAGATTTAGAACCTCATCACCCATATGTTTTAAAATTACTTATGCAACTCTATGAAGAAATTAAAGATTGGCCGCAACTCATCGCACTCTTACCCACATTAAGACGGCATCAGGTATTATCCAATAGTGCTTTTATAGAAACCCAACGAAATGCCTATTTAAATGAGTTACTGGACCTTATCAAACAGGATAGCGAAACCAAACTAACTCAGTTCATACAATCATTACCCAAAGAATTACGACTCGATCATGACATAGTGGCAGCCTATGCACGTTACTTGCTAGCGCACCATCAAGATAAACAAGTGGAATCCATCTTATATCGGTGTCTGCAAAAACAAATCAGTGAACAATGCATTGATCTATACGGACAAATCGCACCCGACGTGGTTCAAATTGGTTTTATCGAATCTCTATTGAAAACCCAGCCTCATTCAGCCGCACTCAATTTATGCCTAGGTCGGATCGGTGCTTCAAAACAATTATGGGGCAAAGCACGCTCTTATTTTGAAGAAAGCATCAAACTAAATCCTACGCCAGAGGCCTATGCGGAGTTAGGAAAATTGTTCGAACAATTACACAACACAACCGCCGCATGTAAAGCGTATCATGATGGATTATTGATTATCCTAGGTGACTAAATATACGGCTTACATGCATCATCACAATGACTTTGAGTACGCTCAACTTGAATAGTAGTATGATGGATATGATGCTTTTCGCGAAGTTTCTGACTGAGTGTATGACGTGTTTCATCTTTTAATTGTTCATCCGGCATCCATAAATGGACGGATAATGCATTTTCTTGTGTGCTCATTGCCCAAATATGCAAATCATGAACACCCTTCACACCAACCTGCCCCATTAGCAAATCACGTACCTTCGCAACTGAAATATGCTTAGGCACACCATCAATAATTAATCGCACGCTGTCCGTGAAAATAGACCAAGTCCCTCTTAAAATAACACCCGCAATCAATAATCCAACTAAAGGATCTAACCATAACCAACCAGTCCAGGCTAATAGAATGGCGGTAAAAACCACTCCCAACGATATCAAAGCATCATAAGCTAAATGCAAAAATGCCGCTCGAATGTTTAAATCATCACTACCGCGCCAAAACAATACCGCCGTTGCGGCGTTAACCAACACACCAATACTAGCAACAATCATCACAAATCCCGTGTTGATCTCGGTCGGTGAGAAAAATTTAAACACGGCTTCCGTTGCAATAATTCCACAAGTAAAAACCAACACCACTACATTGGCTAAAGCCGCTAAAATAGATGCCTTTTTCATTCCATAGGTAGCGCGATCGGTTGGCAATCGCAACAACATCATATTGCCAATCCAGGCCACCACAAGGCTAAATACATCCCCAAGGTTATGCACCGCATCGGCAAATAAACTCGTAGAATGAGCTAAATAAGCAAAAATTAATTGACAAATTACGAATAGTCCATTAGCCGTAATCGCTGTTATAAACGCCATACTACCCGTAGGTTTCCCGTGAGCATGGTTATGGGAACCATGATGTTCGCATGTGGACATGTGTTCTCTCCTTAGGCATTCTTGTCTACCTCTTCGGTGTAATAATTCACACCAATTTTGATCCGTTCACGCTCTTTTTCTTTACGCCAAGCATTTGTATCACGCAACGAATACACACAACCACAATATTCTTGTTTATAAAAATTTTCACGCTTAGCAATGTCGTACATACGAGCAGCGCCACCGTTTTTTCGCCAGTTATAAGTCCAATACGTAAGATCAGGGTAACGACTAGCGGCACGAACACCGGCATCATTAATTTGATTCATATCCTTCCATCGAGAAATACCTAATGAGCTACAAATCACCGGAAAACCATGCTCATGCGCATACAGTGCCGTACGCTCAAACCGCATATCAAAACACGTTGTACAACGTTTACCACGCTCAGGTTCCCATTCTAATCCCTTAATTCGTTCAAACCAATTATCCTTATCATAATCAGCATCGATAAAAGGAATATTATGTTTTTCTGCAAAAGAAACATTTTCCTGTTTACGAATGTCATACTCTTGTACCGGATGAATATTCGGATTATAGAAAAAAATAGAAAAATCAATATTGGACACCAATAACGCCTCCATGACCTCACCCGAACACGGTGCGCAACACGAATGCAATAATAATTTTGGTGCCTTGTTGGGTAATACTAAAATATCACGTTCAAGCATAAGTTACCTATCCTAAAAATCTCGAATAAAATGCTCACGATAATACACTAATTCAGCAATGGAATCTTTAATATCATCCAAAGCCAAATGCTTCGATTGCTTTACCACACCACTTAATAACTGCGGCCGCCAACGCGTTACCAGCTCTTTTAAAGTACTCACATCCAATTGTCGATAATGAAAAAAATCGGCTAGGTCAGGCATATATTTACATAAAAAACGCTTATCCTGACAAATACTATTGCCACACATCGGTGACTTGCCTTTATCAATAAATTGTTTTAAGAACGCAATCGTATCACGCTCGGCATCTTCTGCCGTGACCTGACTAGCACGCACACGGTCCACCAACCCAGATTTACCATGTTGACGGGTATTCCATTCATCCATGCCTGCAAGCGTAACGTCATCTTGATGGATTGCAAACACAGGGCCTTCCGCTATAATCGTCAAATTTAAATCCGTAACAATCGTCGCCAACTCAATAATACGATCCGTTTCAGGAAACAGACCCGTCATTTCCAAATCGATCCAGATCAAGTTTTGATTATTTTTCATGAAATTCCTAATTTATGATCAATTCGTTGCATTTCTCAGCTCACGCACCAGGTGATGAATAGTTACCTGATGTAGTACGCATCTCGCCTACACAAGCAACTCGGCGTTGATGCAAACCCAATTTAATAGCCTTGCCCTCATAACCTTGTGCCATCAGTGCATCGGCTTTTATTTTACTACATTCCGTTAAAATAGCACGCCAATCTTGAGCTTGTTGGTAAACCGATGAGCCTTTCTTCACATCAACGGTATCAAACGACGACGGGAAAAACCAGGGCAATGCTGGAAAAACGCCATGTAGCCCCCGGCCCAATGAATCCGCCTCACAAGCACGTAATAATTTTTCAAATAACCCCGGTCGACGAAATGCGTCCGTACGATCTAAAATGCTTACCACAGTATCGGCACGCAACTCCGATAACCGATGAATATTCAAATGAAATTTCGATACCATGAGCGCAAATAAACGATATTGCTGTGGCACTCGCAATCGCTGGCATAACGCCTCAATCACCGCCAAACCCAAATCTTCGTGACCATGCTGAGCGGGCCAACCAGAAATTGACGTTCGCCCTTTCCCCAAATCATGCAATAAAGCCGCAAAACGAACCATAGGATCATCAGATAACATAACGGCTTTACATAATGCCATTAACGTATGCACACCTGTATCCACCTCAGGGTGATAACGCCGCCAGCTTGGCACACCAAACAATCGATCCAACTCCGGTAAAATAACTCGTAATGCACCACACGAACGTAATGTACAAAAAAATATCTCAGGATTTTTTTCGTCCAAACTTCGATGCAACTCTTGCCAAACACGTTCCGCAATCAAATGTTCCAACTCCCCATTGCTCACCATGCTCCTCATTAATGCACAAGTCTCCTGCGCAAGTGTAAATCCCAAATGATAATAACGCGCAGCAAAACGTGCTACACGCAAGACTCGAACGGGATCTTCAACAAATGCAGGGGAAACATGTCGAAGTATTTTAGCCTCAAGATCCGCCTGTCCATGGTATGGATCAACCAAGTGACCATCAACATCCATGGCCATGGCATTAATCGTTAAATCGCGACGAATCAAATCCTCTTTTAAACTCACATTCGGGTTGAAATCACACTGAAAACCATAATAGCCAGGAGCCTGTTTTCGTTCGGTTCTTGCCAATGCGTATTCTTCACGTGATGTGGGATGTAAAAACACGGGGAAATCTCGTCCCACCTGCTGATAACCTTGCCCAAGTAAATGCTCAGGTTTTGCACCAACAACCACCCAATCACGTTCTTTGATGGGATATCCCAGCAATTGATCGCGCACAGCACCACCCACCAAATATATTTTCATGTTATCCTCTAGGCACAATATTCTAATATTATAGCATTCCCATATGAGTAAACGACGAATCAGTAAACAACAATCCACTCGAATTGCAAAAAAGCAGCAATCATACCAACAGCAAGAGGACACTGAGCAAAAAGATATTCTAGCTGATGGCCTAGTCATCACTCGCTACAGTCGACATGCTCATGTAGAAGACATCCACGGCAAGTCCATTCGTTGTGCCATTCGACCCAACATAGACTCGCTCGTTGCAGGCGATCGCGTCGTCTGGCAATCCGAGGGTATTCACCAGGGAATCATCGTCAGTCGATATCCCCGTCAGAGCGTTCTTGGACGACCCGACAATCAAGGCGCCCTGAAACCTATTGCGGCAAACATTACGCAAATCATGATAGTCGTGGCCCCAGTACCTGAAATCTCCTGGAGTTTACTGGATAGTTACCTCGTGATGGCTGACTATCTAAAAATTCATCCCTACATTGTATTAAACAAAATAGACTTGCCTTGTGATGACATACAACGAATGCTCTTAAAGCATTACGAACCGTTGGGTTACCCAATTTTATTTACTAATAAAACCGGACAAGAGGACAAACTCTTGCAAAAAGCTCTAAATAATCAAACCAGTGTATTCGTGGGACAATCCGGGGTAGGAAAATCCTCATTAATTGCCAGAATTCTACCTCACGAAGCATCACGTATTCAAACAGGTGAAGTGTCAGCTCATAGCAATTTAGGTTGTCATACCACAAGTAATTCACATTTATACCATATACCTAGCGGAGGAGCACTAATCGACTCACCTGGTGTTCGCGAATTAAGCTTATGGAATATGTCTGGACCAGATATAGCTAAAGGATATCGTGAATTTCAATCCTATAGCATTCAATGTAAATTCCGTAACTGTACCCATTGTGATACACCAGGATGTGCTGTTATGAATGCTGTAAAAAATAAATTGATTTCTCCAAAACGATATGAAAACTATGTTATACTCCGCGCGGGTACTATTTGAGCTTAGGAGAATCCAGTGCTAAAGTATTTTACATTTTCTAATATCACAGCCGGATTTGTTGCTGTGTTAGTTGGATTTACTAGCTCTGCTGTTATCGTATTTCAAGCGGCCACCACTGCTGGTGCGTCCCCCGCTGAAATAAGCTCATGGCTTTTTGCGTTAGGTCTCAGTTTATCAGCCACATGCATCGGTCTATCACTCTACTATAAAATGCCTATCCTTACGGGTTGGTCAACGCCCGGTGCCGCACTACTGGTAACCAGCCTTTCAGGCATGACTATGCCGGAGGCCGTTGGAGCCTTTATATTTGCAGCGGCATTAACTATTTTATCCGGCGTGACAGGATTATTTCAAAAAGTTATGGATCACATTCCTCGCTCATTAACTTCTGCGATGCTAGCAGGAATTCTTTTGCATTTTGGCATGAATGTATTCACGGCAATGCAACATCAAGCACCTTTGGTTTGCTCTATGTTAGTCATGTATTTAATTGGGAAACGATTTTTTCCACGCTACGTTATCATCCTCGTCCTTATGGTTGGACTTCTCATCGCAGGCACACAAGGATTATTTCATATTGAAAACTGTCATTTTGCTCTTTCATCACCTATTTTTATCGTGCCCAAATTTTCCTGGCCTGCTCTAATCAGTGTCGGAATTCCTTTGTTTATTGTCACCATGACGTCACAAAACATTCCCGGTATTGCCGTTTTAAATGCCTCAGGCTACCAACCACCGCTATCACCACTCATTGGTTGGACAGGATTTGCAACGCTGATATTTGCTCCGTTCGGGTGCTATTCAATTAGTTTAGCTGCCATTACTGCGGCCATATGCACTGGCAAAGAAGCGGATAACAATCCACAACAACGCTATAAAGCGACTATATTTGCGGGATTATGTTGGCTTGGAATTGGGGCATTTGGTGCAACGGTAGTCGCCGTATTTTTTGCCTTCCCAAGCGAGCTTATTCTAGCAATTGCAGGTTTAGCTTTATTCAGCACCATCGGTTCAAGCCTCAAGGTTGCATTAGACGCCGAGTCACAGCGTGAACCAGCTGTTATCACCATTCTAGTCTCTGCATCAGGATTGTCACTATTTGGCATTGGAGCAGCATTCTGGGGACTGATTGCTGGCGTATTATCCTCTATGTTATTAAACTGGCACAAACCAACGCCGATTGAAGTCGCCTCAGCTGCTTAACGGTATACTGCACGCAGTATACAATCAAAAATAGAACTCAGGCGACTCATAGCCATTCAAAGATTGGTCTGCAATTACTGCAATCTTCGAGCACCCATCTCTACCTCTACTAGCTAACAAATCACTCAACAGAACTTCAACCTCGTCGGTAACAGGTGATACCTTTACAGGTTTAAACAAAACCGGGCTATGTTCCAGCTTTTCCAACTCGATGTCATTAATATTCAATTGCAACTCAGTCTTAAAAAGATCTCTACCCGCGCGCACGAGCGAGCGATCGTCGGCACGTTTTCCATGACACGCCAAATACGAACGTAACACCTCTTTACGAAAGTCCCAACGAACTTCAAATAAAAAACCTAGGAAATCACGCTTTTCGAGGTCTTTAAAAAATTTTATAAACGCAATATTCAATTTGAGTTTATTTAATAACGGGGAAAAATTGGTGTCTATTAATAAAGATACAAAACTTGAGTATCGCAGAAACGCTTGTTCACCCCACACAATTCTTGCGGGCCTAATGTTGGCGCATAAGTTGCTAAACCAATCTAGATCGTGTGTTTTTAAATAATTGAACATTGAGCCATTAATAATGGACAATAACCATGGCTTTATATTAGCCAGATACTTTTCATTAGTATGGTTTACTGCATACTTTAGATAATTGTCATAATTTACTTTTACTTGCGTTCGCACAGCCGAGACATAAATATCATCCAACTGTTTGGACACTGGTGTGTTTGAGAATACTCTATCCAAAAAGTCCCTTAGAATAGAATACGGCAGTAATGGCAATCTTGTCTCGTAGTCCAAAAATTGAATATCGTAACTAAGGGCGTCATTGTGAAAAGGATACGTCATCAACGATACAAACACCGTTTCCGCTTCTATATCAGTATTCATAAATAAAGGCTCATAGTACTCATAACGTGTAAAACCATTAAGATACTGACGATAATCCTTTTCTATTGCTGGTGTGAAGACAGTATCCGGCGCAATACTCATAAGCATAGCGACCAACCATTTTCCAGCGGTCGCAAAGTCCATTTTCGCTGCACGATAGACCTCTTTAAAGGTTTTGGTTTGTCTATGCAGGGTGATCGATATGTTATTTAGTTCATCGCGTTCATCTTTAGTCAATGTCTTATAAAATGCGTGAAAAGAGCGATAGGCTGCAATTGCTTTATCTTGTGAATAGTGAGGGTACTGATTTTTAATACATTGCTTTTTTTCCATGAGATATAATAACTCACGAGATGCTGTATTGAGTTGTCTCTGCGTGATTGGAGACTCAAGTTTGTTCTTTTTTATCTCATCATACATGATATGAGATTTTACGAATTTTTTACTTAGATAACTTTCTACCATGAATTCTAAGCGATCGGTAGTTGGGTGTATATGTATTGCATAAGTTTTCACTTGTGAGTCAAACATCGTGGAGACAAATGAAAATAGACCGGCGCTAAGTTCACCTCGCGGAGCGGGGCGTGTTAAGGCATCACTTTTCAGAACAAGGGAGTATTTAATGTCCGATAAAGCAAAAAAACTATTATCCGTTAAAGTCTTTACAGCCAAAAAAGTTGATAATCGCAACGAACGTCTCCAAAACTCCATAGAACAAATATCGTCTTTAGGGATCCCAAATTTAATAAGTTACCCTTTGTGCATCCCATCTTATCGTCATCTTGGCACGATTAAATAAAAGCATCAGTTTTCACCATACGGCAGATTCTACAACAAGTCATCCGAATATACGAACTAATTTTTAATAAATTGATAAAAAAAATTGATAAGAAAAACGGCTCTACGAGCATGGATTGTCTTAGGCAAATTTGTTACTCTGGAAATGTTGTTGGGCCCTATAGGGCCCAACCCACATGATATGCCACTGTGCTTTCACAGCGGTGTACTGCTAATAAAATCCTGGCGATGACCTACTTTCACATGGGGAAACCCCACACTATCATCGGCGCTCGAATGTTTCACTTCTGAGTTCGGGATGG
>JAUYQG010000010.1 GCA_030695645.1 Legionellaceae bacterium | reverse complement strand
CCGTTGTACCACTGCTGGTGGGCACGTCGCGGGCTCCTTTGCTCACCCTACGAATTCAGTGATATTTTGCGAAAAATAATTTTATGAAAACGCTACATAGCCCTAGAACAGAGGGCCTTATCGTTCACCCAGAATTGCTGGTATTTTTTATCTCAGATCACTACCGATCGAACCCCGTAAGTTTTTTTGCATAGCAAGCAACAACTCCTGACCCGATGGGGTTAAACAACCACTAGATAGTAACTGATTTAAACCAATGTTAAATTTCATCAAATACAAATGCAATCGAAAGTCAAAATGACATGGAATTTGAAAAAATCGTGCGTACAAATAATCATCGTATCGATCGTTTTCATCCAGAGTTGCCTCATCTATCTGAATCTATTTTGAATTTCTTAAACAATTCAACCTGGATTTTTTTCTGAAAATCCAGGTGTAAAGAAGGAAGAGACTTGATATCCAACACATCGTTCATTTTAAAGCAAAATACTATTTAAAAATCGTTGGGAAGGGCAATATCATTTTGATCACGTTAAAAAATTGCAAAATATAAATCACCAATACGATAAAAACCAAGAAATTCAGCAAGCTTTTAATTAGGGGTGGCATCGGAATAAAAGCATTTATCCCCCACAAAATGACCCCCGCCAACACAATTAACACAATCAGATTCACTAGGCTCATGATTCATTCCATTTTTAGGTTAACAGCACTGTTTACTGTAGTAGGAATTATCCAAAAGTGCAATTTATTTATATCTTGGACTTTGAACAAAAAGACATGAAAAGGGCCTCATGTCTTTCTGTTCAAGAAATTTGAGATCTGTTATTCTAAATTAGATTACTAATTATCCTGAATGTATATTCTCTTACAAATAAAGCCGGTTGTGTCACGTATTTTAAGCTTATAAATATCACAGATCTAAAATTATTTGGACAGAACTTTATGCGTCTTTTTGCATGCGGTTTTGTCCAAAGTCCAATTTAATGGCATGGCATATTTTATCAAAAACAGGAATTCTATTTTTTTGCAATTTTCATCCATTTCTTAATTGTATCTTCTGTTTTATCAAACACAGGAAGTAATTGTTGGTATAATTTTTCAGTTAATTGAGAATGCCCAGCCTTGAGATAACGTTCAAGGTATTGGCATGCGTATTTCATTTTAATAAGCCCTGTACAAGCAGCACCTCCTTTCATTTTGTGCGCTAATCTTTCAATTTCAACCCAGTCTTTTTTTGCATAAGCGGCTTCAATGGCTGCCTTTTCAGTCGGTATTTCTTGAGTAATTAGCGAGTTTAGAACGTCATTGAGTACCTCTCTATTATTACCCATGCACTGTAAAGCCTGTCCAATATCCAGTAAAGGGAATGCATCAAGCTCAAATAATTCATGTTCGGTATCAGGTAAATCAGGACCCAGTTTTTCGGAACTAATTGTTGTAGGTTTTTGATCGGTTGATATTGTTGGTTCCGGGCTAGATGAGATAAACTTAGAGATAATGGTTTGCATCGTTGTGAATGACATTGGTTTAGTGAACACATCGTTCATTCCAGCCTGTATGCATGCCATATGAATTTCTCCGTCAGCATGTGCTGTTAACCCAATGATAGGTATCGGTTTTTTATGTTGCGCGATTTCCCAAGCACGAAATTTCCGAGTAAATTCATTTCCTGAAATACCAGGTAAACCCACGTCTGAAATGATTAAATCAAAAAATTGTGTTTTAGCAAAGTCTAGTGCTGATTCACCATCGATTGCGGAAATAAAGCGGTAACTTGCCTTGGATACAAAGGATTCTAGGATTTTGAGTGCAATGACATTGTCTTCTATTAATAATAAATGGGGGATATTTTTACCGTCAGTTGGAGAAGGGAGGGTAGGTAATACTTCAGTTCGTATCTGTTGAGGTGTTTCTTCATACTCGGGTTTATTGGGTTCTTGTGGGACTGCTGAAGTATCGGGTAGTGTTTCGTTAATATCACCGATTTTGCATGTTAAATCAAAGAAAAAGGATGCACCTATACCCTCCTGACTGATGAGTTTGATTTCTCCACCCAATAATTTTGTGTACGATTGTGCGATATGAAGCCCTACGCCGTGGCCTGTATATAACCCTTTGTAAGAAGGCGATGCACGAAAGAAACGATCAAATACCTGGGTTTGTTGATTTAGAGGGATTCCAATCCCCGTATCGGTCACTGCAAAATGGATGGTGGCTTGATTATCAGTAATATGAATAAGCTGGACCTCTATCGTGATCGATCCCTTGGGCGTAAATTTAACAGCATTTCCTAATAAATTTAATAAAATACGGTGTATTTTAGTTCGATCGCTAATAATAGCTTGCGGAATTCGATTATCGTAGTTAACTAGTAAATCAAGGCTTTTCAATGTGGCAGTTGGTTTTTCTAATCGCACAAGATCTTGAATACATTTAGATAAATCACATGTTTCATAGACGATATTATTTTCATTCACATGGTCGGCAGAAACGACCTCTACAATGCTATTGAGCATGCCTAATAATTGCTCACCACATTCGTGAACGTCATGTGCATATTGTTTTAGTTCGGAATTGGGCTCTAATTTTTCCAAGAGCTCTGACATTCCAATTACACCGGATAATGGCGTGCGAATATCATGACTCATGTTGGCTATAAATTCCGTTTTAGCATGATTAGCAGTTTCAGCGGTTTCTTTAGCTTTCTTAAGATCAGTAATATCCATAGAAATTCCAGCGACTCCAACTATTTCATTAAAAAAATTTCGGATTGGTACACGACTGGTTAAAAAATAAGAAATGGTGTTGTTTTCATTAAGAAGAGGGGGCTCTTCGATGCCAAAAATGGAGTTTCCAGTTTTTAAAACGGTGAGATCATCGTGTTTAAATTTTTCTGCGACCCCCTCTGGCCATCGACATAATATTTCGAGCTCCTCGTAAGTTTTGTCGACAAACTCCTCTTTAGTTAAACCCAGCATCTTCAGGACATTTTTATTACATCCCATCATGCAACAATCTTTGTCCATCCAATATACATTACAAGGCATATTATCGATGAGAGTCTCTAGACTCAAAATTTGTAATTTGTCTTGATTAAGTTTAACGTCATGAAATAAAAGGGTGAATATGGTTTTTTTATCCACTTTTTGTTTGTCAATTTTGCAAACGTAGTAATGTTCTCTAATTTTTATCTTACTTTCAGTTTCATGGTGTATTTTATTTAAATCCAAATGTTGTATTTCACAGATCTTACAAAGTGCTTTAAATGATAGTCCTATAGTGATGTCTTCCGGACACCGAAAGTTTTTTTGAGCCGCTTGATTTAACAAAAGAATCTCTAGTGATTCATTTAAAATGATTAATGGTTTTTCTGTCGTATTGCTGACCCAATTTAATAAGTGATCCAACATTCCAAACGTTTTTTTTTGTAAATCCATTTTTAAGTGATCCTTGTAAGAACGTTAGACATATTTTGTGTATATTAAAAACAGTGTATATACTAAATATAGTTCATAGTTCATTTTTTACAAAAAAAGGTTAATTATGATTAAATCAACTTGTTGTATTATTGGTGATGATAGTTTACTAATTCAATGTGCTTTACTCTTAATGAAAGAAGGGAGCACTGTTGAGGCGATCATTTCAAATACGCCAAATATTCATCTTTGGGCAAAAAAACAGAGTATCCCAATTTATCGAACCAGCAAGTTGTTACTAGAAGCAGATGATCATCCTTCGTTTGATTATGTTTTTACAATTGCTCATGACTCGATTTTTCAGTATTTATTCGAATGGGCTCGTTTGGGTGTCATTAATTGTTACAATGCATTGTTACCAACTTATTCGAATATAGCTTCTCCAACATGGGCCATCGTTGATGACCATAAGCAGTATGGTATAACATGGCACTTGGTTCAACAAGATGGTTTATTTCACATTCTTAAACAAAGTAAATTTGAACTAGAGAAGCAATATACGGCGCTTAACGTCAATATGAGTTGCTATGAACATGCAATTGCGGCATTTAAAGTTCTAATACCTGAGTTATTGACTGGACATTTAGATGTCCAAGCGACTAAAAAAGTGAGGGTTTTGAACAGAGGATTAGCATGTTGCGGTTTCATAAATTGGGAAACTTTATCTGCGATAGATATTGAGCGCATGAGTCGTGCTTTAACATTTGGCCATTATGATAATTCAATTGGAACCTTAAAAATTGATTTAGGCATGCAATACGCTATCGTTGTAGGCGTTGAAAAAGAGCCCGGTGGTAAGAATCAACAACCTGGATTAATATTAGCTGTTGATGATAATACTGTGAAGGTTGCAGCACGAGATGGCGTTGTAAAGATTAGAAAAATTATTGACAAAGACGGCTTTGAAATGTCTTTGAACTATTTTAAAGAGAGGCAAAATACAATATTAACTTGTGCCAAATTATTCGAATATAGGGCCGTAGAATCCCAATATAAAGGTAGCCTAGAAAGTGAAATTTACTGGCTTCAAAAAATAAGAAATAATTCCTCACATCAATTGTTTCCTATGATTGATTTACATGAACCAAAGCGTTTTATTAGACTTGAACAGTCAATCAATCTTAGTCAGTCTTTTAGTCAACTATCACCGTGGTTAAAAAATAAATCCCCCACAAATATCAAATACTTGGTTTTATTATCGGCTATTTCCATCTATTTCTATCGTCTAAACCATTATGAGACTGTAGGAGTGGATTGTATTTTACCAGATAAGCGTCGTTTGAATACAAATGTTATTTTTTCTAAACGACGCCCACTCAATGTTATACTCAATGAGTCATCGACATTAAAAGGTGTAGTCCTCATGTTAGAAGATGAGTTTGATGATATAGCAAGCAAAGAGTCTTATATAACAGATTTGATAGCGCGTTATACTACGTTAGATAAAAATGAAGTTAAGCGCGATATCATTATTGACTTGAGTGGTCAGGCGTTGATAAATATAGCATCACAAGATGTCGCGTTGTATTTTCAGTTAGATACAAGTAAAAACAAGGTTAATGTATTTTATCGTTTTCAAGAAACTTTTCAGAATCAAATATATAAAACCGTTATGTCGAATTTGGTAGAGCATATTACCAATATTATCGATTGTGTGGTTACAAAACAGGATTTGAAAGTTACAGAATTTTCATTTTTATCTGCACGTGAGAAATCATTACTCTGTCAATGGAGTCAAGGTAAAACAGTTGATATATCCCCTTTATCTATTATTGATATTTTAAAACATCAAGTACGAGAAAGACCTAACAAACCAGCTATTACAATGGATGGTCAAACGTTAACATATCTCAAGTTATGGAAAAAAATTAATTTAATTACCGAGTTGGTTGTTGATTTACAGTTACCCAAAGGTGCATTGATTGGGGTTTATTTATCAAGAAGTATAGATATGATCGCGGTTATTCTAGGGGTCTTAAAATCCGGTCACGCTTATGTTCCCATTGATATTCGGTACCCATTGGTAAAAATTGACCATATTGCAAATACAACCCAGTTCACACTTCTATTCACACAAAGTAATTTGGCAGAAAAAATTACAAATCATTTTAGTGTATGTTATAGAAAAATGCATATTATTTCGGTGGATCAAATTTCTAGCCATAAGGAAGATATGTGGTTAAATCCAGAGAAAAACGAAGCTAATAATCAATATGAGCCAACGGCCTATGTAATGTTTACATCCGGAACTACGGGTGCTCCAAAAGGTGTTGTTGTATCCCAACACAATGTATTGAATTATTGTCGATGGTTTTCTTCCACAACAAGTTTAGATGAACATTCATCTATTGATTTCTCATCATCCATCGCTTTCGACCTGTCAGTTCCTTGTACAATCGCTCCCTTACTCGTTGGTGGAAGAATTGTGATTTGTTCTGAAGCAACTAAAGCGAATGCACTTGCGTATTTAGCCTACCTTAAATTAAATCGAATCACGCATGTTGAAACAACACCTGGTTATATGGAAATAATGTTACATTATCCTGATGCTGTTCAGTCATTAGCTAGTTTGAAGTATGTATTATTAGGCGCAGATATTGTTTCAACTGCAGATGTTCTAAAATGGACTTCATTATGTCCACATCAACAAATTGTCAACGAATATGGACCCACAGAGGCTACGGTTTCAGCTACGTCCTATTTTGTTGATAAAAATCATTTGCAATTTGGTGATTCTATTCCGATTGGTCGACCGGCATATAATTCCTTTTGCTATATTTTTGATAAACACAATAACTTATGTCCGCTGGGTATAAAAGGTGATTTATGTATTGGAGGTGCTCAAATTGCTAGTGGTTATTTGAATCAACCCGAAATAACAAAAGAAAAATTCATAACAATAGAGGTTTTTAATTCAGAGGAGCGTTTATATAAAACAGGCGATCTTGTATGTTGGCTTCGTGACGGGAATTTACAGTTTTTTGGTCGAAATGATAGCCAAATTAAGATACATGGCTATCGTGTCGAGTTGACAGCTATTGAAGCAACTTTAATAAAATTACCATGGGTTCAACAAGCGATTGTGGTCGCGATTGATGATGAGTCGAAACGCAAATATTTGCGGGCTTATCTTGTGACAGAGGAGAAAAATAAAACATTGAATGATGTTCGTGCCTTTTTATTATCACACTTAGCACCTTATATGGTTCCTAAAGAGTTTTGGCTTATTGATTTTGTTCCATTAAAAGAAAATGAAAAAATAGACTTTCAAGCTCTTTCACATCAGATGCATGTTATGCTAACCCTGGATCATGGGACCAGTGAACATGAAGAAAATAATACTTTTGAAACAAAAGTGACAACGGTATGGGAACATATTTTTAATCGGCATCCGATAAATATTGATGATAATTTTTTCGAAATGGGTGGCGATTCATTGATGGCATTACAAATCATTTCTGAACTAAGGTCCCTTTACAATTTTGATATACCGCTTTCTTACATAATTGAGCATCCAAACATTTCTTCATTATCGAAAGCTATCGAAAAATTCTCATATGGAAATACCGGTGCTTTGGTTGGGAATAGAACACTTATTCAATTGTCTTCGGGTGTACATCAATCCCCTTTGTTTTTAGTGCATCCAATTGGAGGATCAATATTTTGGTTTAAACAACTTGCAACCTATTTTGAGAACGATTGTACAGTTTATGGTATTCAAGACGCGAACCTTGATGGTGCTAATATACAATTTAAAACATTAGAGGAAATGGCTGCTTATTACATTCAGGAAATGAAAACCGTCTACTCAGGAAATCGTTTTTTAATTGGCGGTGCTTCTTTTGGCGCAACGGTTGCTTTTGAAATAGCGCACCAATTATTAAAAGATGGTTATCAGGTTGATTTTTTGGGTTTGTTTGATGGCTGGGCAAGCTATTCACAGGAGATCATGGATACCGACTCTCATATGTTTTTGCAGCATAAAGAGCAATCTCAATATACAATTGATGATAGATTACTGAAATTAGAGCGATATCGCAAAGAATTGTTGGCTCAGTATCATGTGCCGTCCTTAAAATCAGATGTCACGTTATTTAAAGCGAAGCAATTATGGCCATTGTTTGAAAATATGAATGAAAAGTTAAATGGATGGCGTCCGTATGTTGAAGGACACATCGATCTACATTGTGTTCCTGGTGACCATGAAACGATGTTTTTTGAACCGCATATTCAATCGTTAGTCGGACTAATTAAACAAAAAATAAAAAGGGTTAACGATGAGGCTTGAAATCGTACAAATAAAGAAGGTGATGGGACAAACATCCCAAATAGCTTAGGTTGATGAAATAGTTGTCAAACCGATACTAGTTATCCTATAATGCCTCATTGTCAAAAGTGGCCAAGGTAAACAAATGTTGCTCATATTGCCTGTGGATTTGCAATCGATACACGAATATCCTGATCTTACCAGTTTCTTTCAGTCCACAGAAAATTTAGATCAGCATGCTAAAGCGTTATCGACTAAATATTGGGTAAAAGCGCAAACCATAGATAAAAGATTAGAAGAGTATGGCTCCGAAAAGATTGAATTAAGTCCATTAGCTATAGCCGCCGAAATAGGAAATTTAGCGTAACTCCCCACGTCATCCCGAGCGAAGCGAGGGATCTCCCTGCAGTGGCAGGATCTTTAACATATCGATCGATATAAATCGTCCCACTCAGGATTCAATGCATTAATCAGATCATCTTTCTTTTTTCGCGACCAACCTTTGATTTG
>JAUYQG010000005.1 GCA_030695645.1 Legionellaceae bacterium | reverse complement strand
TGAACGAGGTAGGGTGGGCAAAGGAGCTTGCGACGTGCCCACCGTTGTACCGCTGCTGGTGAGCACGTCGCAAGCTCCTTTGCTCACCCTACGAATTCAGTGATATTTTGCGAAAAATAATTTTATTAAAACGCTACATAGCCCTAGAACAGAGGGCCTTATCGTTCACCCAGAATTGCTGGAATGGCATGCGGCTTTTTGCACGCAGCTTTGCGCAAAGTCCAATCACATAGTCTTTTGATTTTTACTACGACTTTTTTTTTACCGCGGCTACGTATACAATCATATCTAATATAAACAAATTACATCCTTCCCAACTTTTCTAAAAAACACAAGGATTACGAGTGCACCTTTCTCTCAGCGTCTTATTTATTATCGTATTCATATTAATTTTTCTATCGGCATTTTTTTCTTCAGCAGAAATTGGAGTGATGTCGCTGAATCGTTATCGACTCCGTCATTTAGTGAAAAAAAATCATAAAGCTGCCATTCGAGTGAATCAATTGCTAGCCCATCCTGACCGCTTATTGAGTGTGATCCTCATTGGTAACACATTATGTAATATTGTTGCGGCAATGGCGGCTACGCTAATCGGTCAGCAGCTTTACGGTGAAACGGGAGTGCTGATCGCTACGTCGTTGTTAACGTTTAGTGTTTTGGTGTTTTCTGAAATGACACCAAAAACGTTTGCAGCGTTATATCCTCAGAAAGTAGCATTTACTTGTTCCCTGCCTTTAATGATGTTGCAACGTATGTTTGCTCCTTTGATTAATGCCATCAGTTGGATTGCTAATACACTTTTACGATGCTTTGGAGTAACTATTGATAAGATGCATAAAGATGCATTATCCGGCGAGGAATTGCGTTCAGTTGTGCATGAGGCAGGAAGTTTATTGCCTATTGAACACAAGGGTATGCTCATCAGTTTGCTTGATCTTGAGCAGGCGCGCGTTGAAGATATTATGGTCCCTAGAGCAGACATTGTTGGGATTGATTTGGAGCAACCTTGGCAGAAACTGCTTGAGCAACTGGAAACAACCCAGCATACCCGTTTGCCGCTCTATCGTGGTAGTGTTGATAATTTGGTTGGTATGATCCATTTGCGAGGTGTTCTAAATTTGGTCTTAGATGGTCGTTTGGATATGGATAATTTGCTTAATATCACAGAAGCTCCCTATTATATTCCGGAAGCCACCCCCTTGAATGTTCAAATTTTAAACTTTCAAAAAATGAAGCGTCGCAGCTGTTTTGTTGTGAATGAATACGGTGATTTGCAAGGGTTGGTGACGATGGAGGATATCTTAGAGGAAGTTGTTGGTGAATTTACAACGGATATTGCTGATTTAAGTAAGGATATTACCCGTTTAGAGAATGGTTCATTTATTATCGACGGCAGTATGACATTACGAAATATGAATCGTATGCTAGGTTGGCAAATGCCTACTTTAGGTCCTCGCACGCTGAGTGGTGTGATTATTGAATATTTAGGTTACATACCTCCAGCGGATTCTTGCTTGAGTATCGATTCTTATCGAATAGAAATATTAAAAGTCAGCGATAATACAATCAGAAGCGTTTTGATCACGAAGCTGAGCAAAAAGCGAAAAACATCGAAGTTAGGAGGCTAGTACCATTAGGATAATATTTCCCGATTACGTACAGCACTGCCAATGGTATTGCCATCGAGAAAAGCCAACTCACCACCTGATGGTATGCCATGTGCTAGTTGACTGATTCGCACCTCATGTGGGCGCAATAATTCTTGAATAAAATGAATCGTTGTTTGACCTTCTACCGTAGGGCTTAAGGCCAGAATGACTTCTTGAATGCCGAATTTAAGGATATGTTCTTGTAGGCGCGTTAACCCAATATCATTTGGACCGATACCATCAAGCGGAGAGATCCGCCCCATTAGGACGTAATACCCACCTCGATAAGCCGCGCTTTGTTCAATGGCAGTTACATCTGTCGGACTTTCGACCACGCAAAGAATGGTTGAATCCCTGCCGTTCTGGTTGCAAATGAAGCATAGGTCCTGCGTTGTATAATTATTGCAACGCACGCAATGAGTAACGTTGCGCATGGCCTCTTCTAAGCATGAGGCCAAGTGCAAGCCGCGCTGGCGTTGGTGTTGCAATAGATGAAACACCATGCGTTGCGCTGATTTTGGCCCTACTCCAGGTAGACAACGTAGTGCATCGACCAAGCGAGATAAAGCATCCATATGGACTATTCTTTGTCTTCGTCTTTCATAAAGTCAGTTGGAATGTTTAGCCCAGCTGTCAATTGATTGATTTTTTCTTTAGAAATTTTTTCAACTTGACGTACGGCATCGTTAATTGCGGCAGCAACTAAGTCTTCTAGCATTTCAACTTCTTCATTCAGAAGTGAGCGTGCAATGGTTACTTTGGATACGTCATGTCGTCCATTCATGCGAACTTTGATCATGCCACCACCCGATTTACCTTCTACAGTTAATTGAGTTAACTCTTCCTGGGCTTTTTTCATGCGATCTTGCATTTTTTGTGCTTCATCTAGCAGTTTATTTAGATTTCCACCTATGTCACTCATATAATCCTCTCTGTCATTTTAGGTTAAGTAGACCAAGGCCAGCATTTCTTGCTGTCGAAACGATGACTTAAGCCGTTAGACGGGATATTATAGATCATCTGAAGAGTAATGGCACTAAAATACGAACATGTTCTTTTTTACCGTTCTTCTTTTAAAGACGCAATGGAATTTTTGAGTAATTCAGCTGAAAATTCATCCCGTAATTGTTGAAAAAAGGGGTCGTCGTATAACGCCGCTTCGGCATTTTGGTGTAATTTTTCTTGAGTGATTTTTTTCTGGATGGCTGGTGACGAAGGTATTTGTTCACCGTATTCAAGCACGATTTTTATTTTTTCGCTATAATAACGGCTTAATGCCTCTTCAATTCGGCTTATCACCGGCGGTGTAAAAAGAGATTGATGGGCTTTCTCAAGTTGCAAAACGACTTGACCTGGTGATTTACTTAAGATCTGGGCATTTTCGGCGGCACTTAATGCTAGGCCACGTAAATTGAGTTGGGGTAAAATAGCAATCCATGATTGTTCTGATTCCTCTGTACCCTCCTTCATACCAACGCTTGATTTGTTGTTTTCATCACATTCGCGAGATTCACTCGGGGCGTCGAATCTGGCTTTTGAATCATAGACCTCCGACATCACCTCGGGATTTTGAATCAGTGATGGGCTGGCCAAAGATACCGAAGCGATGGATGATTCGCTATCATCGTATGCCGTGATCTGATTTTGAGCGCTCTTATTGATGGGCGATGATGATGTTTCATGCAATTTTACAGGTCTTGTTTGTTCTGGAGATGGTCTGAAGGTGTGCATTCTAAGTAGAGTCATTTCAAAACCAATTTCCATAGTAGGAGCCAATGGCATATCTTCTGTGCCCTTGAGTGCGATTTGATACATAAGTTGTGTGTCTTCTGGCGCAAATTGCGAACCGAGAGCTTTCACATCATGGTTTGCTTCAATAAGTTGGCTTGCATTTGGCAATGCCTGACACACTGCTATTTGGTGCAGGTGGTTGATAATTTCATCCAGTACATAACGAAAGTGGCCGCTATCCTGGGCAATTTGCCGACTAATGGTTATTAGTTGATGCGCATCTCCTGCTAAAAGCGCACGAAGAATGAGTAAGGCATAATCTTGTTGCGTAAATCCCAACATGTCTTTGACTTGTTGGGTGCTTAACTCGTTATTGCAACTTGCAATGGCTTGATCAAGCAAACTTAATGCATCGCGCATACTACCGCGAGCGGCTTTTGCCAATAAGGTTAATGCCTGTGGTTCAAACGTCAATGTTTCCTGTTGTAAGATATGTTGTAAATGACCGGAAATAATATCCTCGGGAACATGTTTGAGATTAAATTGTAAGCATCTAGATAGAACAGTAATCGGTAATTTTTGCGGATCAGTTGTTGCAAGTAAAAACTTGACGTGGGCCGGCGGTTCTTCCAACGTTTTAAGTAACGCATTGAAGCTGTGCTGCGAAAGCATATGTACTTCGTCAATCAGGTATATCTTAAAACGTCCATTGGTTGGCGCGTATTGAACATTTTCTAATATTTCGCGTGTGTCTTCTACACGCGTTTTCGACGCGCCATCGATTTCAATCAGATCAATAAACCGGCCCTGTTCAACGGCAAGACAGCTGTCACACGTTAGGCAGGGTTGCGAAGAAACACCTTGCTCACAATTCAAAGCTTTAGCTAACAACCGCGCAACACTTGTTTTACCAACGCCTCGAGTGCCCGTAAATAAGTAAGCATGGTGAATGCGTTTCTGATTTAGCGAATTGATTAGGGCGGTTGTCAGATGATTCTGACCGAGTAACTCAGAAAACGTCCGTGGTCGCCATTTGCGTGCCAGTGCGATATAGCTCATAGGGTATCAAAGACATTATGGAAAAATTTGGCGGCAGCTCAAAGAGCCACACCTCTGCGCACGAAGCGAATATTACCGCTGCTCCCTTCCGGACCTGACGGGGTTCATACTCTAGTCGTCGCGAGGGGACCCAAAGAGCCACCATTCTTGAACTGCAAAGAGTAGCAGAAAAAATGAAAATGTAAAGTTAAACTGAACGGAAATTTCAGGGCTGTCCCATTTAAATAGCTGATGATCCCTTCTCCCCAAGGGGAGCAGGTGGCGCGTAGCGACGAATGAGGGTGTTTTCAGACGGCACGGCATTGAAAGAGTCGGATGTTTATTAGAAAAAAATATTGACATAATCTCACCTTTAGAGTTTTCTACCCATTTTAATCTACTGGACTTTGGACAAGTAAGATCTGGTTTTTACGAGCCCACGCCCACGGGCTCGTATTAGATCGTGGTTTGTCCAAACTCCAATAGAGAGAACACGTTAAAATAGTATCGATGATATAAATTCAAAAAAAACATGAAAAAGTGTTTGACATACAAACTCAGATGAGTAGAATACGCAGCACGCCTTCGGGGCGAGTTAATTAAGAATATGAAGAAGACAAACTGTGTGGGCGCTTTGAGAGATTGAGTGCATAAGAGATAGAAAACAAGGACACAGGGAAAAGGCCAAGATCGAGTCGGATACTGCTTTTAGTGAGGGAGTTTAGGTGACTAAATGACTGAATTAAGAACGAGCTCCAACGAAGAGGTTGGTGATTTTCCTGAGTCCGAGCAGTAAAAAGCAAAGCTAGTTGAGAG
>JAUYQG010000002.1 GCA_030695645.1 Legionellaceae bacterium | reverse complement strand
TGACTGTACAGATATAATATTTGGCACTTCCAGTGAAACAAGTGATTTTATTGTTGATGGCCTGGAGGTCTGGTGGAATAAACATAAAGCCAGCTATGCAGATATTAAAGAGCTGGTAATTAATTTAGATAATGGACCCTCTGTATCAAGTAAGGGATCTCGAACTTAGGGATCCCTAATGTATAAATTCAGCAACAATCATTCGCATTGTCGCCAAGTCCATAGGTTTACTATACGCATCATTCATCCCTGCTTGCGTACACTCTTCCCTAATTTGCTCGCGTGCGTGTGCTGTTAAACCGACAATGGGGATTGGTTTTCGATGCTGCATGCGCTCCCAGGCACGGATTTTAGTTGTTAGCTCATTACCTGACATGCCAGGTAATCCAAGATCTGTGATGATCAAGTGCAGAGGTTGTGTTGTTGCAATTTCCAATGCACTTTCAGCATCACAGGCACTTATAAAATTCAATTTAGCTAGTTTCACGATACTCTCAAGCACTTTAAGAGCAACATAATTATCCTCAACAAGTAATACAGTTGGTTGCTCTTCTGATTCGGCGTAACTATGAGATGTTGCGGTCTGCTTAGCTAATGGCGAATCTGAGTCACTGATCGGTGTTTGATTTTGTTCTGTTTTGAAAACCAAATTAAAATCAAATGTTGTACCCACACCCACTTTACTTGTAAGCTTAAGCTCGCCACCTAAACTTTCAATGTAAGACCTAGCAATGTGTAATCCAATTCCATGGCCCGAATAAACACCTTTATAGGATGGATTTGCTCGATAAAATCGTTCAAACACTTTATCTTGTAATTCTTTAGGAATACCAATTCCGGTATCCATAACACGAAATTTCAATTCAATTTGATCGACACCCACGTTCTGCTTTTTTATTTCAATTCCGACGGAGCCTACATTGGTAAATTTAATGGCATTACCGAACAGGTTGAGTAAAATTCGATACAACTTGGCGCGATCAGAAACCAATGAGTCCGGAATATCATCATCAATTAGAACGTCCAAAGTAATTCCCTTCATTTCAGTTGACGGTCGCTCTAATTGAATAATGTCATACACACATTGCCGTAGACTAAAAGTCTCACAACATATATCACTTGGTTGTAATTTGTCAGCCGAGATAACGGACAATATATCGTTCAATAAACCAAGCAGTTGAATGCCTGATTCATGTATCCAACGCGCATATTGTTTATGTTCAGGATTACTCAAGGCATCGACCAACAACTGTGCCATTCCAACAACACCACTCAATGGCGTACGAATATCATGACTCATATTGGCAATAAACTCAGATTTAGCATAACTTGCCTTCTCGGCTTCATGCTTTGATAAAGTAAGCATATTTTCAATCTGCTTTTGTTCCGTGACATCCCTGTAAATTCCTAAAACACCATAAACAGTTCCGTGTTTATTCACCAGCGGTACTTTGCTTGTTGATAACACACGCCGACCGCCATCAATCAGGGACTGGCTCTCCTCCATATCCAGTTTTGGCTCCTGACTACTCATGATATGTAAATCATCGACGCGATACAACATGCTATCTTTTTCATCGACAGGTAAGTCAAAATCGGTTTTGCCAATCACGTCGCCCTTTTCATTGAGTCCCAGTGATTTTACAAATGCTTTATTACATCCCAGATAAACCAAATCTTTATCTTTCCAAAAAATTTGCGCCGGAATATAATCAATGAGCGAATCTCTTAATAATTGCTCTTTAGTTGCTATATCCAAAATCTCAGTAATATCATGACCCAATAAAAAATGGATATCCGTTGTATCAGCTAATGAGATGGTAAATGTTGTCCACTGATATATTTTAATCAGATTAGGTTTTACATTATGGGTCGTTATTGCATTGGTATGTAACCCAAGCAACGTTACAATCGATTCCGCAGGCATCGGTATAGCTAAACGCTCACATAAATCAAAATAATTCTGATGCAAGAAATCAACCTCGGTCAGTCCATATAGAGATAAAAGGGGTTCGTTACAATCAAGAATTTGTGCATTAGGATCCAGAGCAATAATAGGTTGAGTAAATCCAACAATGAAAGGATGAATATAACTCTCTATCGACATTTCAATGTCCGGTGGGCTGCTTGGTGGTTGGCGTTTCATCTTTTATCCCTCTATATATAAATACGCCTGCCAAACCATTTGGACTTTGGACAGAAAGACATGAAAGAGCCTCATGACATACTTAGCTGAATTACTGAATATTGGGGGTTTATTGATTCATCAGAAATCTCCAGTCTCTTAAAAAACGATCTCGTCGATCGATTTTCTGGTGTGCGCTTATACAGCTCAGGATAGGGATTGGACATACAAGTATTATGCCCATTGCCGGTAGGCTTTTGTCGAATTTCCACGCTCGCATCAGCCAACACACCATTATTAACAAAACGATATCCATTCCTTTCAGAACAATTTCTATTCTTAATTAATGCAAGTACTTCTTGCTCTGTATCAAAAACACTGCTTATTTTACCTGGAAATGCATGTATCACTCGATTTGGATCGGAAAACGTAAGAGCACATCTGAATTCCGTATCCGTTAACGGTTTCGCTAAAACAGATTCTTTCCATCCTACGTATCTAAAACGCTGATTAAAACCAGGCATATAACGAAGTATATCTTGTTCCGTTAGCGTTTTAATTTTTTGCTCTACAAAATCATCCGTTAGTCGACCCAGTATAGCGGCCGCTTCCTGTGGTGAATCACAAGAGGCTAATATGGTATAATAACCATGTGTGACCATATATTGCCCAGTCACATATGGCATTATCGCGGGATTTGCGCCATCTAATGCTAGAAAGGAAAATGATCCGGAATCTGGCATCATATCTTCATAAATCAAACCAAGACAAGGTTGATAAATAACAATCAGTCCAAACGGATTATTTTTAAAGTTTTCTGGTAGAAGACTTTGAAAACCAGTGGCATTAATCACCTGATCAAATTCAAACTCTGTACCGTTATCACCGATTACGGTAATTTTGTTTCCCCGATCTTCAACCTTCTGCACTGTATAATTGCACACGAACGGTATATCAGCATGAATTAAATCACTTCGCAAGATCTCACGAAGTTGCTCACCAACCAGTATACTAGGCTCATTAATGGTGACCGCATCAAGCAACCCTTGATATCCATGCGCTTCAGTCTCAAATGATTCGCATGTTTTATCTTCTCGACATACGTCTTGAAATGTTTGCAGTCCAACTTTTGAGGCGTTTCCTAATGCATCTTCTTTAACAAGCGCATGAATGGAGAACTTATTCTGAACCAACAAATTAGAATAGGCTGCACAGAATTTAGTATAGTTACGTGTGCAAATTTGACGTGTTTTTTTAGACCGAGGATAATGCAGACCTGCTGTGTGGGTACGAATACCAAATGTTCCAGAAGTACCAGACAAAATATCCTTGTCTTTTTCCAATATGACAACCTTATAGCCCGTTTCACGAAGCGCAAGAGCCAAGTGAATACCATACCAACCCGCCCCCATAATGGCGACATCTTTTGGGGCTTTTTTTATTAACCTAATCCGAGAACTTTTTTTTATTTTTTCTTTTTGTTTCATAGCGCACCGAATATGATAACTGATCATGTGTGAGTAAAACCCAGCATGACCGCGAGGAAGACGTGTGTGTATCACAATAGACCTCTTTCGAAACTCTACTGTGGCGGAACAATTTGCTATAAAAATTAACCGCGGCACAATGTAGGGTGTGAACGACGTGCCCACCATATTCGAAGCTCATTGGTGAGCACAAAGGGTAGCTTAGGTGTAACTACTCACTCCGTAGCAAGGAACGGCCATGTTTGGCGCATCTTGAACGAAAACGATTTCGAAAAATGCTCATCCCGGCCTTCGCCGGGACAGGCCAAGCCCATGTATGCTGCGCTTTTTCGAAACCGTTGTCGTTCAACATGCACTCAAATCTGACCGTTCTCCGAGCGTC
>JAUYQG010000001.1 GCA_030695645.1 Legionellaceae bacterium | reverse complement strand
ATAAAATTATTTTTCGCAAAATATCACTGAATTCGTAGGGTGAGCAAAGGAGCTTGCGACGTGCCCACCAGCAGTGGTACAACGGTGGGCACGTCGCAAGCTCCTTTGCCCACCCTACCTCGTTCACCCAGAATTGCTAAGGTTGACTAGGGTCTGTTGACAATTCAGATTCCTACGTTCCGCGGCTTGTCCGCGGAATCCAGTTAGATCTTTATTAATACAACAGGTCTTTGCACTGTTCAAGATTTCTGGATCCCGCGGACAAGCCGCGGGACGTAGGGCTTCTGGAGATGAATTGTCAACAGTCCCTAACGATCGTTAAAACAAATCATCGTGCGTTAAACCAACACGTTCCAGGAGTTTTCGTAGGGTTTTTAATGCTTCCACTTGAATTTGGCGCACACGCTCTCGTGTTAAGTTAATTTCTGCCCCAACTTCTTCTAATGTAGCTTTTTCAAATCCTCGTAACCCAAATCGTCTGGCAATAACTTGGCGTTGATTTTCCGTTAACTCATCCAATAATTCCTCAATTTGGCTACGCAGACTTTCGTCAGTTAGTAATGTCGCCGGATTGGTACTGTTTTCATCAGGAATCGTATCGAGTAATGATTTGTTTTCATCATGACCAAGAGGCATGTCAAATGACGTGACTTTGTCGTTTAAACAAAATAGTTTTTCGACATCCTCGAGGGGCACATCAAGCATATCCGCAATTTCTTCCGCTGAAGGCTCATGATCTAATTTTTGTGTTAATTGGCGTGCTGCCCTTAAATAAACATTTAACTCTTTCAAAACATGTATAGGCAGACGTATGGTTCGTGTTTGATTCATCAAGGCGCGTTCGATGGTTTGGCGTATCCACCATGTGGCGTACGTTGAAAATCGAAATCCACGTTTTGGATCAAATTTCTCAACCGATTTCATCAAGCCCAAATTACCCTCTTCAATCAAATCAAGTAACGGCAAACCACGATTGAGGTATCGACGTGAAATTTTCACAACTAAGCGCAAATTAGATTCAATCATTTTTTTCCGAGCGGCACCATCACCTTGTAATGCCAAGGTAGCGTAATGCACTTCTTCTTCAGCACTCAATAGCGGAGAAAACCCTATTTCATTCAAATAAAGTTGCGTTGCATCCATGGCCTTAGCCAACCGCTTACCTCCGGGCTGATAGCTTGGAAACGCCTCTTTATTGCTAAAATCAGGTTCCACATCATCCATATCGATAACAGAAACTGATTCAGAAGCCGCAATGATTACCTCGATATCAAGATCGAGTTCGCCCACAATCGATGTGTCAATTTCATCGTCATCAGGTTCGGCTTTTTCTACAAATGCGTCATCATTAGGGCACATTTTTTCACCTGTTGTATGTTAACTTTCAATACGTTATCCGATTGCGGGAAGAAAAGCTAGTACCATTCAGGGCAACCGCGTCTTAAATTACTCCCCAAGTTAAGGGGTTGTAAAAGTTAAATACCGCACGCCGCTACGCTAGGCACGCACATTTTTATTGTGATTTTGGTAACACGGCAGTGATTTCAACAAGAAGTTGAGATGGTGTTTTATTGTTATTGTCTCTAGCAGTAGTTAACGGAGCGTACTGGGGGAAGTAGTTAGACAACCCGCTCGCGCTTATTGCTAGTCCCCTGCCAACCTCACACACATAGGCTGACTGCTCATTTGATTCGCATTTTTTTTGAGCCAAGTAATGAAGGATATTTCTTCCAACATTATCAACACCATTCAATAAAGAAAGGGGCGCATATAATTCCACATCAGTACCAACCAAATCAGACGCAATAATAACAGATCACTCCACTTATATTCAATGAGTTCTTTGACACATCGTGGTGATTTTCTATTCGCCAGAGCAGTGAAACATGGCTCTCGGGCATCATGAAAAATATCCAGATTGTAAAGCTTGAGCTGTCGGTTACACCAAACATTTAAAGGTAGTTCATCGGGTTAACAGGTCGACCAGCCTTCCTGATTTCAAAATGCACACCGTAGAATCGATGATCCACAATACCCATTTCAGCAATAACTTGCCCTGCTTGAATGGCTTGTCCTTCCCTGACTAGGTTATGCAAATTGTCACCATATGCCGTTAGGTATTGATTATCATGCTTGATGATGATCAGATTTCCATAACCCGCGAGACCATTGCCGGCATACGCAACAATCCCTCCCGTTGAAGCATAAATTTTCTCACCCTTACGCCCTGCTATATCAATTCCTTTTTTTCCTTGTTCCGGTACAAACGATGCGACAATTCGCCCATGAGCTGGCCATAACCAGCGATTTCCATGATATCTGTTAGCTGATCTTATAATTCTTGGTGTATACGTTGGTTGATAGACCCTAGGGGAAGGTGGCGAATGACGCTGCCTTTGCATTGGCTGCAAATAAATCACTTGTCCTATGGATAACGTATACGGACTTCGCAATCGATTGCTTGTAGCCAATTGTCGATAATCTTGATCATAGCGAAACGCTATGGCATACAAGGTTTCCCCTCTCATCACAACATGCCGAGTAGCATTTGGATTAAAGGCATGCCATTGCGATTCAACAACAGGGGCAGGCACTTCTCGATCAGCACAAGCTGATAAACTCAGTAACAAAAATAGTACAATCCATGTGATCATGTTTCTTAGACTTTGGACGAAACCACATGCAAAAAGTTGCATGCCGTTTTGTCCAAGTAATTTCAGATCTGAACTAGTTATAGCCTTCAAATCAACACCCATTTAAATACACAAAACACAATCACAATAATTAACAACAAAACACAACCAATCACATCGATATAACGCCGCAAATTCCGCTCCAATCCCTGACCCGCATAAAATAAAACACCGGATACTAAAAAGAATCGAAGCCCTCTCCCAATGATGGATCCTAGTACAAAAGATACAAAGGGAATATGCATTGCTCCTGCGGTGATCGTAAATATTTTATAAGGAAAGGGAGTAAAGCCTGCCAAAATAACCACCCAGAGTCCACTATTAGCGAGCCATTCTCTTATATCATGGTAATAATGCGCGTAGGAAGAAGACAAGATGTAGGGTTCTAACAACACGATGGCATACATCCCAATGAAGTACCCGAGTATCCCCCCCGCTACGGAAAATAAAGTCGCAATGAGAGCGTAATACCACGAGCGTTTCGGTGTCGCAAGTCCCATACTGATTAGCATAACGTCGGGGGGAATTGGAAAAAAACAGGATTCAATAAATGAAACCCCCGCCAAATAATAATGAGCATGTCGATGCCCGGACCAAAAAATAGTTCGATCGTAAAGGTAAGAAAATAGTTTCATGATTTTATATTAATTCCATCTATCCAGGAGGAAACCTGATCAAATACTTTATAGTGAGTCATATCAAGATGCAACGGAGTAATGGACACATATCCCCGGTTTACCGCAAAAAAATCGGTTCCAGGCCCTGCATCAGCTTGATCACCCGGTTGACCAATCCAATAAATGGGACGACCACGTGGATCGAACAGTTTATGCGTAGCTTCAGCATTATGACGTGTTCCCAAACGTGTCACTTCGATGCCTTTAATTTGATCTAAAGGCAAATCAGGTACGTTAACATTCAGAATGGTGTGCGAAGGTAAACTATGAGCTTGTAATTGCAATACCAATTGCGAAGCAATGCGTCCAGCCGTTTCGTAATGCTGAACATCTGTGCTCACCATTGAAAACGCAATGGCCGGCAATCCTAAATTACATCCTTCCATCGCCGCAGCAACTGTACCGGAGTACAGTACATCATCTCCTAAATTAGCTCCATCATTAATTCCTGAAACGACCATATCAAATGTGTGATCGAAATACCCTGTCAGAGCCAAATGAACGCAGTCTGTCGGTGTTCCATCCACGCTATGGGAGCCGTTGTCCAGTTGCTTCACTCGCAAAGGTTGCAGAAGCGTCAAGGAATTACTTGCACCGCTTCGATTTCTATCCGGGGCAATCACATCAATATCAGCAATGCTTGCCATGGCACGAGCTAAAGCAGCAATACCAGGTGCCAAAACACCGTCGTCATTACTAATTAATATCCTCATTATTATGTTTCCCTTTAATATCCTACTGGTGACTCCAACCACTTAATAATAATCAACCGATCACGAAGAGCTTGTTGATTTTTTGTTAGTTCCGCTTGCAATTCAGGCGTTAAAGGCTGCTTTGTACTCAAAACGATTTGTTTGGCTATCGTTTCTTGCATTGCTAATATATTTCGACCAAATGCCTGTGGATCCAAACGCAACTCCATAACCAAATCATTCACGTGTGTTGCCATGTGATTTAATTGCTCGCAACTCACGTTGTCAGGCTGCTGGGCTGGACAGGCCGCCAGAGCCTTTTGCATTTCCTTGGGGTTCATTGCGTAATAATTGGCATCATACGCCAAGCATAAACCTGCCCATAATGTCATCAACAAACCAAAACTATAGTTTAGCATATCTCGATTACCTACCTTCTGTTTTTTGTCGTCCTGCTGAGCGACCACCTGTTCGTGCGCCATTGCGAGCTTGCGCTGGAGCATTTTTATTTCCATACCCACGTGATTTTACGTCATAACGTCTCACACTCGGAGTTGCTGCTGCTTGTACGAGTGGTACTTGATGTTTTGGCTCAAAATCATCAATTTCAACCCGCTCAATACGACGTTTAATTAAACGCTCAATCTCTTGCAATTGCTTTATTTCATCAGCACTCACCAATGAAATAGCTCCTCCTACGGAACCAGCACGTCCGGTTCGACCAATTCGATGCACATAATCTTCTGCAACTTGTGGTAAATCAAAATTGATGACCATGGGCAACTCGTCAATATCAATACCGCGCGCCGCGATATCGGTAGCAACCATAATATGAACCTTACCGTCTTTAAAATCACTTAACGCTTTCATGCGCTGTGATTGACTTTTATTGCCATGAATGGCAACCGCATCAATTCCATCAACAGCCAACAACTTTACTAATTTATTAGCACCATGCTTCGTACGTGAAAACACCAAAGCTTGGGCCCAACTTGCTCGTCGAATCAAATGACTCAATAATTCAGCTTTTCTGCCCTTATCAACGGGATGAACTTTTTGCGACACATTCACCGCGGCTTCATTGCGTGGTGTCACGCTAATTTCAACCGGACTAACCAGAAACTCCTTAGCCAACTGACAAATTTCTTTCGAAAACGTCGCTGAAAATAATAGGGTTTGACGTACTTTAGGAAGCTTAGACATGATACGCTTGATATCATGAATAAATCCCATATCCAGCATACGATCCGCTTCGTCCAAAACCAATGTCTTCACGTGATCAAAACGTACGGCGCGCTGTTGAAACAAATCCAGCAAGCGTCCAGGTGTTGCTATTAATATATCAATCCCACCACGTAGTTTCATCATTTGTGGGTTAATTTTTACACCACCAAATACAACAGCCGAACGTAGATTAGTGAGATATTGCCCATATTGCAATACGCTATCGTGAATTTGCGCGGCTAATTCTCGTGTGGGTGCTAAAACAAGTACGCTAATTTGATTGTTCGTTGCTCGAGGCTGGCTTGATAGGCGTTCTAACAAAGGCAATACAAACCCTGCCGTTTTTCCTGTTCCTGTTTGTGCGGAGGCTAATAAATCTTGGCCACGTAACACCACCGGAATAGCTTGAGTTTGTATGGGTGTAGGCGTTTGATAACCTTGCTCGAGAACCGCTCGTAAAATAGGCTCAGATAGACCGAGCGTTGAAAATGTCATGTATATTCCTTTTTTCTTGCTAGTAAGGTTCGGGAGTATACCACAAGATTAAACTTTAATCATTGAGTCATAATATATTAAGATGGAAGTACACGAGTTCTATTGAAACCCTAGGCTTCTTTCGTTATCGTATCCTATATTTCCCCTATGAGTGATCGTGAATGCTTGAGTTTAGTGTACAGTATGATCCAGAAACTAAAGAAAAAGTCATTGAAACGCCCATTCATGGGAAGAATTTGTTAACCATACCACAGCTTAATAAAGGAACAGCGTTCTCCCAAGAGGAACGACATGCGTTTGGATTACTAGGAAAACTACCTCATCGTGTTGAAACAATAAACGAACAATTGGCTCGCGCCTATTTACAGCTAAAAAACTATGACAATCCATTACAAAAAAACATTTACCTCAATAATTTACACGATAAAAATCAAATTTTATTTTATAGTCTAATACGGGCTCATCTCAATGAATTGATACCCATCATTTATACGCCAACCGTAGGCGAAGCAGTACAAGCGTTTAGTCGTGAATATCGACAAGCCCGTGGTTTATACATTTCTCACACAGATCAAGACCATATTGAAGACATTTTAAAAAATCGCTCAAATCCCGAAATCGATTTAATTGTAGTCACCGATGGCGAAGGGGTCCTCGGTATTGGTGATCAAGGTGTAGGGGGTATGGATATACCCGTGGCAAAATTAATGGTTTATGGTGCTTGTGGCGGCATGGATCCCACTCGTACGCTGCCAATTTTTTTGGATGTAGGAACCAATAATACGCTATTACTTGAAGATCCTATGTACCTGGGCTGTCGTCATGGTCGAATTTATACGGAAGAATACGATAAGTTTATTGATAAATTTGTAAGAAATGTTATGAAACTATTCCCTAATGCCTTTCTGCATTGGGAGGATTTTGGGCGTGACAACGCACGACGCATGTTAAATAAATATCGAGACACATTATGTACGTTTAACGATGACATTCAAGGTACGGGGGTCGTGACTGTAGCAGCATTACTATCTGCAACCGAAGTCACTCATCTGAAATTACCCAAACATCGCATCATTGTATGCGGTGCAGGCTCTGCGGGAACGGGAATCAGTGATCAAATCGTCGACGCCATGGTCAGAATGGGCTTGAGCAAAGACGAAGCTTATGCGCGATTTTGGTTGGTTGATAGACAGGGACTATTAATGGAGGATGATGAAACGCTAACTGATGCACAAAAACCATACGCTCGGAAAAAAACTGATGTCGATAAATGGTTACCTCAACATGCCCTGGATCGTTCGCTTGCGCATACAGTAACCGAAGTCAAACCAACCATTTTAATTGGTTGCTCTGCGCAGCCCGGCAAATTTACTCAAGACATTATTGAAACAATGGCCGCACATTGTGATCGCCCCATTATTTTCCCTCTGTCCAATCCCAACAGTAAATGCGAAGCTCAACCCGTGGATCTCATCACCTGGACTCAAGGAAAAGCGTTGGTTGCCACAGGAACCGCTTTTGGAACGATTCATTTTCAAAATCGTGTGATGGCGATTGCACAATGTAATAACGCACTTGCGTTTCCAGGCATTGGTCTTGGCTTGATTGCAGTAAAAGCAAAGCGTCTAACCGATGATATGCTTTGGGCAGCATCCTGCGCACTCAGTCAGTTTTCTCCGAGCAGAGAGGATGATTTTTTACCCATATTACCTTCATTAGAACAAACCGAAGAAGTTTCTAAACACGTCGCCGTGGCCGTTGCTAATAAGGCCATTGAAATGGGGTTTGCGCAATGTAATCAAAAGAAAAATATCAACGAACTGATCAATCAGTTGTATTGGGAACCCAGCTATTTGAGATTCCAACGAGTATGACTTTGGTACTAATATTGGACTTTGGACAAAAAGACATGAAAAGGGCCTCATGTCTTTTTAGTTTTGATCGGAAAAGGTAACTGCTCGGAGGGTGCTGTTGACGCTCGGAGAACGGTCAGATTTGAGTGCAGGTTGAACGAAAACGATTTCGAAAAAGCGCAGCATACATGGGCTTGGCCTGTCCCTGCGAAGGCCGGGGTGAGCATTTTTCGAAATCGTTTTCGTTCAAGATGCGCCAAATATGGCCGTTCCTGGCTACGGAGTGAGTAGTTACCGGAAAAGAACGCCTCTGCCGACACCCCCTCATCCGCCCTGCGGGCACCTTCTCCCCGTGTTCGGGGAGAAGGGAATAAGGAAAACGGCATTTATTTTTTGGTGGCCGCTTTTTTAGCAACAGCTGTTTCTTTTTTTGGAGCTGGCATATCACAAGTTGTCATATTTGTTGAACAACATCCACAACGACAACGTCCAAAACCCGTGTGTTTATGGCAACAAAATACCATACCCACGATAAACATACCCAAAATACCAAGGCCGCTGTATGTTAATAGCGTAAGAACCGTAGCAATAGCTAAAAATATCCCCCCAAAAATTTCACAACGATGTGACGTACAACATGCCGTGACTTTACAGTCTTTATTTTTTTCCATTTTAATCCTCCATGAATCAATGAACCACAAGATAAGAATAGACCAGTTTCAGAAATTTCACACGATGAACGTATGAACACTGACACCAACTTTTCGCTTCACTCAACCACTACCACTTGCTCCTGCTCACCCAATCCCGTAATACTTAAAATAATTTGATCATTTGGCTTCAAATAACGATGTCCCCAAGCACTAGCACTACCTGGGGCTGAACCCATAGATATAATATCACCGGGATAAAGAGTAAAATACTGACTTACATAACTAATTAACGTTTCATCATTGTGAATATAGTCAATCGTATTAAAATTTTGACGTAGCTCACCATTTACCCAAAGCTTTATTTGTAAATTACTCGAATCCAACACGTCGTCGCGAGTCACTAAATAAGGCCCTATCGTGGCGGCACCATCAAAACACTTTCCTTTCGTAAATTGCGTGTCAAACGTTTCAAATTGTAAATAACGCTCAGATAAATCATTACAACAAGCATATCCTAAAATATAATCCTTCGCTTTGTCTATTGGAATATATTTACCTTTTTTACCAATAATAATAGCTAATTCTGCTTCCCAATCTAATTTTTTTACATGTGAGGCAAACAGTATCGGATCAAAAGGGCCTGAAACAGCACACGTTGGTTTCATAAATAGAATAGGTTCTGAATGCTGACCAACAGTAACCCCCATTTCTTTGGCATGTGCTTGTGAATTATAACCAACAAAAATCAACTTCCCAGGCTTACCAACGCAGGCACCAATCCGTGTTTTTTTATCTACGATAGGTAATGTCGATAAATCCAATTGCTTCACCGTGTTAAGTAACGCCACATCAGACAAAGACTCGGGACTCCAGTCAGAGACATAAGCCGAAATATCTCGAATATTCCCCTTTACATCAATAATGCCCGGTTTTTCCTGCTCAATATGACCAAACCGAACGAGTTTCATTTTTTAGATTCATCAGCTTTTTTAACGTTTTCAACAACCACTTTTTCTTCAACCACATTCTTTTCGGCTACGGTCTCTTTAACCGGTTCTTTAATTTTCGCAGCTTTAAGTGGTTCTTCCACTTTAGTCTCAACCTTTATTTCTGAAGTTGTTGTCGTGGTAGGTGACGATTTTTCAGCAACGTCTGACTTAGGATGCTTGGTCTTATACTCTTCAATTATCTGACTAATACTGGTTTTTATATCGGTAAAAAACTTTCCTGCCATTGAAGTGATTTCACTGAAATCAGGTAATTTCGATTTTTGATCAGCCATGATGTACTCCCTGTTATAAAATTTGATATGATATACCTAACTACTAGTATAGTCTCAGTTCATTAGAATTAACAATAAATCAAATATCATATGAATTCACCTGGTTTTTTGCAAAAAATACTTATTGTCGGTGGCACGTTTTGCCCACCGCATCTTGCCCATATAGCTATTGCTTCAGCGGTGCAGCATCAGTTTGCATTTGATGACGTCATTTTTGTGCCTTGTAAAGAGCCTGTCCTGGATAAAGTAACGAACTTATCTACGACACATCGTGTAGCAATGTTACGTCTTGCACTGCAACCTTATCCAGACTTTACGCTCGATCTATGTGAAATAAATCGCAATGCTCCATCCTACATGGTCACCACATTAACGGATTTTCGCCACAGATTTGGCGAGCATGCCTCCATCACACTGCTTATTGGCATGGATAATTTTCTGCAACTGCTTAGATGGCATCATTGGGAAAGCATATTAACAGTGAGTCATTTACTCGTAGTAGATCGGGCTGGCATTACTCAAAACATTCCAGCAATATTACAAACCCTTCTTACAGAGCATCAACCCACAGCGAAGAATAATGTATCAACAATTCCTTATGGAACGATTGAACGATATGATGCTGGGCAATATGAGATATCTTCTACAAAAATTCGTACTGGCATTCAAACCGCCATCAAAACCGACGTGCTCGCACCCTCAGTACGAGAGTATATTGTGAAACACAAATTGTTTATGTAACTACTCACTCCGTATCAAGGAACGGTAATATTTTACCCACATTGAACGAAAACAGAGCCATGACCATCAGGGAGTGGAAAAGTTAGGGCACCTAAACAGCGTTTACTGCGACGAGCTTCCCTTCAGTGCCTTGATCTAAGACTTTCATCTGCTTAATTAAATCGGGGGTAAACCCATACAGCCAATTCACGACGGGGTCAAATTTGGCGTATAAATACGATTGACGCGTGTACTCTCCAGTGGGTATTAATGAGGTCATTCTTACGGATAAAATTAATAATGCCACAATAAAAACACCACGCACAAATCCAAATCCCATACCTAACAAACGATCCGTTCCCGTTAACCCAGTACTGCGTAAAATAAAACTCAATAACGCATTCACTAAACTACCTACGATGACCGTTCCCAGCATAATAAGCACAAAACCCGCTACCGTTTGAGCCGTATGATCATGAACATAAGGTGTAAGCCAACCCGCAACAACTTGGTAATAGTGATATGCAAGCCAAATTGCCATCACCCAAATACAAATAGCAATCAATTCTTTGACAAAACCACGAACCAATCCTGTGACGACAGACAAAGCAAGAATTCCAATAATGACGCCATCTACCCAGTACCAAGCGATCATAGATAACCTACCCTTTTTTAACAATTAAACCATTTAATTGCATATTAACTGCTAATTTTTTCTGCAAATCAACCGCTTTTTCAAGTCGATTCAATTGTCCTACTACAACTTGATATAGCTCACCTTGCGCACCGGGAATGGTCTTATACGTTGCAAGAAAACCCTTGTCACGTAAGCGCTTGACCATAATATCCGCATTACTTCGTTGAGTAAACGTTGCAACTTGAATAGAAAAAGTCTGATTAATTGACGCAATCATGATAGGTTTAGTAGGCTTTGCCACTTGGGCTGGCTTTTCAACAGTCGCTATCGCAACTGGTTGCTGAACGTTTGATTTTGAATTCAATGGCGCCGCTTTTGCAATCAGTGATGTGGTACGCACCTTAGGTGTCGCTGGAATTTGCACATGCGCAACTTTAACCGATTTAAACATAACACTTTGATTTGGAATCGCTACTCGTGGTAACGCAGGTCTAGTCGGCAATTTCAACGAAACATTGATGTTTTCCTCAAAACGATGGTTTGATTTTTTCATTACAGCCGGCAAAAAAATAACGGCAACCGATACGACGACTAATATACCTATCATTCGATGCTTGCTGCGCTCAGTTATCACTAGTTTCATATCGTTTCCCCTCCATTACCGCACTCACCAATAAAAATGAGCCATAAACAACAATCAAATCACCTGATTTAGCCACCTGCATTGCTGCAGAAAATGCGGCTGGTGGATCCGTAAAACAATCTGGCGATAAACCCGTTTCTTTTTCAAATGCCTCACGTAACATTGGTTCATTTGCGGCACGCTTACTCGTGAGTAGTGCCGGGTACCAATGGGTAACTACCGCCGATAAAGGCCGAATTAAACCGCAAAGATCCTTATCTTTTAATCCTGAAAATACCGCATGAATCACACCGTGAGGTCGATATCGCTGTATAAAATCAGCCAACAGTAATACGGCTTGTGGATTATGAGCCACATCATACAACACGGGCACATCGCTTTCCACCAATTGCTGGCGCCCTAACATGTGTACCGTTTGCATTGCAGTGACCCAATTCGCCTGCGTTATAGGTAAGAGGTGGGATAAAGTCTTACTTGCAAGAATCGCGGCCACGGCTGCCTTTCGATTAATCTTCGGTACGGGCACGACAACAGTTGAAGTCTCATTTCGGTTAGCCTTATCAATATTCCAAGTCATGTGCAATTCATCTTGAAACACCTGAAACGAATAATGCACATTCAAACAGCATATCTTGGTATGCAAAACGTCAGCATAGGATAGCACGCTAACCGGCGGCGCTTCATCGGCATAAATACACGGTTGGCCAGGCCGCATAATTCCTGCTTTTTCATAACCAATGGCTTCTTTATCGTGACCCAAATAATCTTGGTGATCGAAATCAACGGTCGTAATAATAGCAAGATCCGAATCAATAATATTCGTTGCATCCAAACGACCACCAACTCCCACCTCAAGGATCACAACATCCAATGCCGATTCTTTGAAATACAGTAAACCAGCCAATGTGGCTGCTTCAAAATACGTTAAGGATGTAGCCCCACGAGCGTCTTCTATTCTAGTAAATGCCGCACACAAAACAGCATCACTTATGGGTTCCTGATTCACGCAAATACGCTCATTAAAAGATAATAAATGCGGTGACGTATAAGAGCCCACACGATAACCTGCCGCACAATAAATAGCCGTCAAAGCAGCTACCGTTGAACCTTTACCATTTGTTCCAGCTACCGTAATAACAGGCACGTGTAAATCAAGTAAATCTAATCGCTTTGCAACTATTTTTGCATTAACCAACCGCAACTGAACCTCTTGATGATGACGGTTTTCTAAAAAATCCAACCACTCACTGACGATCCAATCACAATAAGGTTTAGTGCGCATCCCTTAAATCCTCAGGTATGCTACGATGTGACAATTTAGCAATCAGTTCACTAACCGTTGAACGCATGGCATGACGTTCAACAATCATATCGATATGTCCGTGCTCAAGTAAAAACTCACTACGCTGAAAACCTTCGGGTAACGTTTGTCTAACCGTTTGTTCGATAACACGCGGTCCGGCAAATCCTATCAAGGCATTGGGTTCCGCAATAATAATATCGCCTAGACTTGCAAAGCTAGCGGACACACCACCCATCGTAGGATCCGTCAAAACCACAATAAAGGGCAACTCAGAATCAGAAAATTTAGCTAAAGCGGCTGATGTTTTAGCCATTTGCATCAATGAAAATAAGCCTTCTTGCATCCTGGCCCCCCCACTTGCTGTGAAGCAAATGTAAGCTCGTTTGTCCGCAATGGCGGCGTCCACTCCACGCACGAATTTTTCACCCACGGTTGCCCCCATGGATCCACCCATAAAATTAAACTCAAAGGCACTAACAACAACGGGCTGTTGGTTCAGTGTGCCTTTTAGCACGACTATAGCCTCTTTTTCCCCTGTTTGTTTCTGCGCTTGGACAATCCTATCTTTGTACTTTTTAGAATCACGGAATTTCAATCGATCAATGGGCTCTAGGTCAACGGCAATTTCACTCTGACCTGATTCATCCAAAAATTGCGCAAGCCTATCACGAGCCGATAAACGATGATGGTGATTGCATTTTATGCAAACGGATAGGTTTTTTTCCAACTCAGTGCGATATAACACCTCACCGCAACCTTTGCATTTCACCCATAAACCTTCTGGAACACCTTTTTTCTGGGTGGTTTCTGTTCTAATTCTCGAAGGCAACAACTTCTTTAGCCAGCTCATAAATAATAATCCGTGTTCTGTCAATATGAGCAATATTATACCCTAATTTCGCGTCAACGAATACTCTAAACCCCAGTTCGGAGTTTTTTTTACTGCTTACTACTGAACTGGGGGTTACTCTAACGAAATGTTATGAGAAAAAAATAGTCCAAATACTAAAGTCTTATTGCAAACCTGCCGTTAATAAACGTGTGGGCAAGTTGGAGTTATTTATGAAAAAAATAAAAATAATACTATTCACAAGCCTCTTTTTTTTCTATCAACCTGTGGCTTGGTCTCAACCACGTTATGGAGAATCCCTTTGTGCATCTCCGGATTATTTCTGCGTTAAGACAAAAACAGGTGATTCATGGGAAAATATGTTTCCTACGGAACAATCTCGAGATATTGTTATGCGGGTAAATCGCATGAACATTGCATTACAAACTGGGACGAACATCGCCGTTCCAAAACATTTGGATCAGATTACGATTTACGACATATCACCTTTTCCCCGGTACATTGAGCCAACAGGTGAAAAAGTCATTTATGTTGACCAAAAAGAATTGGCTTGGGCTGCTTACAATGATGAGGGTGAACTTGTATGGTGGGGACCGATTTCAACAGGTTCAGGCCACTGCAGAAGCCCTGACGGCACGTGTTTGACACCAGCCGGTTCATTTCGAGTCATCCGAAAACAAGACATAGAGTGTATTTCCACTGTATTTCCCGTTCGTTCCGATGGTAACAATGGTGGCGCTTTGATGCCCTATTGCATGCACTTTCTTCGTGGTTATGCACTACACGGTAGCGATGCAGTCCCAGGCTATCGTGCAAGCCATGGTTGCGTTCGAATGTTCATCGAGGATGCGCGCTGGTTAAATGAAGAATTTATTGTCACTCCAGGCGCCGGCGGAGTGAAAGGTACTCGTGTGGTGGTGGGGTCGGTTACGGGATGATCTCCGTATTGTGTCGTGTCGTCCCCGCCTGTGGGGACGACATAATGAACTCTCACATCAACATCGAAAAAGCACCAGCCACACCCTTGCTCGCTAATACGCTTTTTAAACGATCACTCATGCTTTTCGTTGCAAACGGACCAACTCTCACTAAGAATCGATGTTTATCCTTTTCGATAAAAACCGGCGAAGGAGATATTTTTGATAATTTCAATTGTAATTGCTCCGCTAACGTATTCGACTCAAACGCACCAGCCTGTAAGTAATAATGGGCTTTATGTCCATTCATTGCTAACGCCTCAATTTCAACAGGTGCTGTGCCTTGTGGAAATATGCCTAATTTTGCAGCCGCTCCATAAGACAAATCAATAATTCGCCCACTATGGAAAGGACCTCGATCATTCACTTTAACAATAGCGACACGACCATTTTTAAGATTTTTAACGCGGACGTAGGTAGGTAATGGCAATGTTTTGTGCGCAGCAGTCAATGCGTACATGTCATAATGCTCACCACTAGACGTTCGCCGAGTATGAAATTTAGTACCATACCATGACGCCAAGCCCCGTGTACGATATCCGGTTGCCGTAGTCATAACACGATAATGATGGCCATTAACATTATATGCAGACGGATTTCCATAACGGCTCAAAGGACCATTCACCGGCTTTACTTCCTTAAATACTGTGGGAGCTGGACCTGCAGGAGCACTATCTTTTTCAGTCGGAATAAACGATTTTGTGTTTTTATGAACGCGATGATGTCCTATACGACCCTTTTTCGGAAGCGATGCGTCTTTATCCGTGACATCATGTGTTGTTTGACACCCCAATAACACCATAAGGCCCAATGTCAATACAACATAAATTCGTGTTACTTTTCCCATAATCTTCTTCTCTCTGACCTAACCTGTTAACTAAAAAACAGAAAACTCATACGCACAGGGTATAGTACTCTTTCCCAGGGGTATGATAATATATGTCACACGCAATGACTTGTTGCCGGATAAAAACCTCAACACATGATCACGTGAGGCATATTCAGCAAAACTTCAACTATATTATCAGGTATTCACATGAGCAAATGTCAATTTTCGTTTCCAAAGATCCTATTATTCGTGTATTTCACGATTCACTCAAGTTCTTTTTATGCAAACCCTCCGGCTCGCTTGGCACTTGCTCAACCAAACATCCCGAGCAACGCCCCATTAATCACCCCTGCTCCTCCTCCTTTAAACGCCAAGGCCTATATCTTAATTGATGTGGATAGCGGTAAAATTATTGCTGAAAAAAATAGTGATGAACGCTTGCCACCGGCTAGTTTAACAAAAATGATGACCCTGTATGTTGTATCAAACGCATTAAGCAACAATCAAGTTCATCTTGACGATAGCGTACGTGTCAGTCAAGAAGCCTGGAAAATCGGCGGATCACGTATGTTTGTCAAAGAGGGACAACAAGTTTCTGTTGAAGACCTATTAAAAGGTGTTATTGTCGACTCAGGTAATGATTCATGCGTGGCATTAGCTGAACATTTGGGCAGTAGTGAACCAGGTTTCACTGAACTCATGAATAATCAAGCCAAAAGTCTTGGCATGAACAGCAGTCATTTCACAGACAGCACAGGTCTACCCAACCCAGATCATTACACAACAGCTAAAGACTTAGCCATTCTTGGTCGAGCTTTGATTAATAATTTTCCGCAATATTACCATTGGTACAAGCAAAAATGGTTTACATTCAATGGTATTCGTCAACCCAATCGCAATCGTTTATTGTGGCGAGACAATCAAGTTGATGGCATAAAGACAGGACATACTAACGACGCAGGATTTTGCCTTGTTTCCTCCGCGAAACGTGGCGATATGCGCTTACTTGCTGTTGTTTTAAATGCCCCAACTGATACGGCTAGAGCTGATGACAGCGAACGACTTCTTAACTATGGTTTCCGGTTTTTTGAAACACACCAACTCTATAAAGCCAATCAACCCATCAGTCAAATTCGTTTATACAAAGGGAAAACCAACAAAATAGCGGTAGGAGTTCTCAGTAACGATTTTATTACCATACCTAGTGGTCAATACCAACGCCTAACCATCAACACTAAAATTCCTGCGTTCATTGAAGCACCCATTCGACGCGGTCAAAAAGTAGGTGATCTTGTGATTCAATTTGACGGTAATGCTCTTGACACGCAACCTCTGTATGCCTTGCAAAACGAAGATACCGGCGGATTTTATGCTCGAACAAAAGACTCAGTGCGTATGATGTTTGCGCGATGGTTTGGGTAAACCATGACAGAAAACAAAAGCCTCATGCAATTTCCCTGTGATTTTCCATTGAAAATCATTGGGAAAAACAGTGACCAATTTTTAAATGAAATCTGCGAAATTATACGTAACTATTTTCCAATAGATGCTGAAACGGCTATTCAGCATAATATGAGTCAACAAGGTAACTACATGGCCATTACAGCGACTGTTCGAGCTCATGATCAAGCAACCCTGGATGCGATGTATCAGGAGTTAACGAAACACCCTGATATCAAAATGGTGCTTTGAGGAACCTCTGCATGTTAATACGACAACTGGGTACACAGCCTTACGTATCAGTATGGGAGGACATGAAGCACTTCACTATGACGCGAAAACCAGATACCATGGATGAATTATGGTTACTAGAGCATCCAGCCGTGTACACTCAAGGACAAGCCGGCAAAGCAGAACATATACTTAATCCACAACTTATTCCTGTCATTCGCACGGATCGGGGTGGTCAAGTAACCTATCACGGCCCGGGGCAATTAATTGCGTATGTACTCATGGATATACAGCGACGACAACTAGGCATTCGAACCATGGTTTGCCACTTAGAAAACGTGTTGATCGATATGCTACGAGCTTATGGCATCAATGCAGAGCGCCAACAGGGCGCCCCTGGCGTATATGTCAATGAACGAAAAATTGCATCGATTGGTTTGCGAGTTAAAAATGGCTGCACATATCATGGTATCGCCCTGAACGTTAACTTAGACTTAAGCCCATTTCGTGGTATCAACCCCTGTGGTTATGCGTCCCTTGAAATGACTCAAATCAAGGATTTTATTCCGGAAATCTGTACTGAAGATGCGAATCACCAATTTGTTCAGCATTTCTTACGTGTTTTTCATGCTGACTCGGAGTCGGTTATCGTTTCAGACCCATCGCAGACTAATGGGGCCGAAACGATAACTGACGCCACTAACTCAATCTGTTGCAACTAAGTGAGAACAATGCATGCATTTATTCACTGATTACGTGCAACCCATTACAACATGGTTACAAGCAAACCCAAGCTGGGGTTTACTGCTTACTGTTTTAATCTCATGTGCTGAATCATTAGCGATTATTGGTAGCATTATCCCAGGCTCACTCACTATGACAGCAATTGGCATGCTCGCTGGCTCAGGTGTTATGCGCCTTGATTTGATTCTATGTGCCGCATCGCTAGGCGCACTAGCTGGTGATGGCATTAGTTACACACTGGGTTATGTCTTCAGCGATAGACTTACCCAAATTTGGCCGTTTCGTCGCTATCCAGGCTTATTACAGTATGGAAAAGACTTTTTTCTTCGACATGGTGGGAAAAGTGTTTTGATTGGACGGTTTATTGGACCATTGCGGGCAATTATCCCCGTTATTGCCGGCATGATGCACATGCCAAGACTGCATTTTTTCTTTGCAAACCTGTTTTCTGCAGTGGGTTGGGCCTTGTTGTATGTTATGCCGGGTTATTTAATTGGAATAGCCGGCAATCAATTGTCCACGGATAGTGCACGACGGCTATTCGTCTTTATCATCATAGTACTGTTTTTTGTTTGGATCGCCAGCAAAGGGGTCCATTGGTTAGCACGTGCCATCAATCGTTGCTACAGCGCACATTTAAATGCAATCTACGTCTGGTCTAAAAACCATCCTTTTTTCAAAAAATTATTTAGAGACTTAACGGATGAAAGCAAAGAACAGGTTAACTGTTCTACAATTACGCTTGTGTTTATGTGGTTGCTTTGTCTCATTGCGACCGTTTTGATTACTTTATTTGTATTACAAAACACATGGATCAATGACGTAAATCAGCCGGTTTCATTTTTTTTACAAAGTTTACGTACTCACTTATTTGATGGTTTTTTTATTATATTAAACTTCATTATTAGCCCCCCATCACTCATAGGCGTTTTTTTAGTCATTAGTACTGCTGCCATTTATGCTAAAGATTGGCGATTGCTACGCTATTGGATAAGTTTGGCATGCATTACGTTTGGTGTAACCTCGCTGTTGGCATTCATCATTCCCGTTCCTAATCCAGCTAGTTTATATAAGATGAAAACGGATGCCACATTCCCTGTTATTCATTTAACATGGGCTACATCATTATTTAGTTTTCTCATCTGTTATCTCATTGAATACCATCGCAATGAACTTTCCTATTTACTACGTGCACTTTTAATAGCAATACTCACTATTGCTGGATTTTCATTGGTTTATTTCGGTGATAATTGGATGACCAGTGTCGTAGCCGCTTATTTTATAGGTTTAGTGGTCAGCTTAATTTTTTGGATAGTCTATCAGAGGCAAAAAACACCGCATCATCACGTAGGTTTAGCCATTGTGTTATCTTGTGGCACACTTCTAATCACGACTGGTCTCGAATACTATGTTAACTTTCAAAAAGTAGCGATTCATCATGCTCAAAAACCTCAGCAATATGAACTAAGCGAAGACACATGGTGGCTTCAAAATAAACCATTATTGCCGATTTATACTACAAATCGTATCGGTAAAAACATAGGATTATTTAACATTCAATACGCAGGGTCAATTAAACATTTGGAGCAACGCTTAATAAAATCCGGTTGGAGAAAACAATCGAGTCCTATCTTATATGCTTTAATGATGCGCGCGGATGGGCAACATTCTGCCGAGGACTTCCCTGTTCTCGAGCAATTGTACTTAAATAAAAAACCCATATTAATCATGACGTTCCGCAACAAGAAAAATCATAATTTATATATCATGAGGTTATGGCAATCGAATTACCACATCAGCAATTACCCAGAGCCCATCTGGCTTGGTAGCATTATTTTAATTCGTAAAAAGGTCCCTCACTTTAAAATGATCAATCATCCACCATCATCCGATCAATCCATGACGCTATTCACACCTATATTGTCTGCAATAAAAAATTATCGAGTTGCTCGTATGACAGTAGAAGATAAGCATATAAAATCATTACGTTACGTCATTCCACCTGAGCTGTTGATTATGAGAGATTAAGGGTTTGTTCATCAGTGTGGCACCGTGCCTATTGCTGGATGGATCTCGGACATTAAGGGGAACCAAGTTCGCGCGCTCCCCTTAATTCCGGGACGACATGACCACCTACGACCTAAGACCCACACCACTACTCTTCCAAGAAATCCCGTGATGCCAGCTGATAAGCATTTTTAAAATCGTCCAATATAACAATCGCCTGATTATTCACAACTAACAAATGCTGATCTTTCATCAGTATGCCGGTTCGAAATCGCCATCCGCTAGGAAGTGTTAATCGCGAACCTAACCGAGATAAACTGACTTCAGGTTGCGTGTTCATTTCTTCAGAATAAGATTGCATCACAAAAACTTGCCCTTCTGGATCAATAAGCTCATACACCGGCTTGCCAACCTGAAACACCCAAGTGTTTTTACGATCGACTTTATGCTCACGATAAGGCGCAGAACCCTTAATTAAATCCAACAGCGTTATATGAAGCACACCCACCCTACGCATCCCAATGCCTTCGAATGTTTTCAAATCGACATGACTGAAATCCTTCTCCCGATAGAGAACTTTATCCATCACAAAATATCGAGGGCCATTTAAATACACAAAATGAGAGCCAGTTACTTCTTTAACCACAGCCGTGGTTACGCTGTTCCATATTTGTTCAGGACAGTTATTTAAATTTATCGTATTATATACGTAACCTAAAAAACCGTGGAAAAAAATAACCTCACAATATCGCCTACCTCTCATATCATCTAGTTCGGCCTCAATCATCATTTCGCCGTGTTTAGCCAGCGATTTTGAGCTTTGCTCATATAGGCTTGATAACGCTGACCCCTCTATTTCTTTAGCATGAGATATCATAGATACGCTGAGTAATAGAAAACAAATAATAAACACCCATTTATTAGCGTCCTGCATGTTTTCTCCTTCTGAGAGCTCAACCAGTACAACGTACTGTTACCATGACATAAGATCCGAAGAAACGAAAGCAATGATTTTTATTTGTCCTTATGAATTATTTTTGTTACTATAAAATTTAGTTAATGGCTTAGCTGATGATAATGCGTCGACTACTCTTTCTATTATTATTACTGAGTTCTACCCAACTACATGCTATGGCTTCTGGTGTACGTTCAAATCAAGCCATTGATAACGCTATTGCGCGCTATAGCTTACCAAAAGAACCGCTCCTTATGTCGTTATTCTCGAAAGCTCGCGTGGCTTATCCACCTCGTGATATTGCTTTGTTAGCCTTTAAAAAAGAGCAACACATTCAATTATGGGCGAAAGATGACAAAAACGATTGGCGGTATATTTATACTTATCCTTTAACAGCATCCAGTGGCAGCTTAGGCCCTAAACTGAGGGAGTTTGATCGACAAATTCCCGAAGGGATTTATCATTTAACGATGTTCAATCCATTCAGTTCCATGCATCTATCCATGATGCTTGACTATCCGAACAGTTTTGATCGTTTACAAGCCAGCAAAGACGGCCGGCAAGCACTTGGTGGTAATATATTCTTACATGGAAAATCATTTTCGGTAGGTTGCCTCGCTGTCGGCGACCAGGCAATTGATCAGTTATTTTTATTGACGAGACGCGTGGGATTAAGTCACGTTCAAGTCATCATTGCCCCCAATGACCTACGAGTAAGCAAACCAGCGACCAAAAAATTTTCCCAACCACGTTGGTTGCCGGAGTTGTATGGCAAGATAGCACACGCGTTGAAACGCTTTCCTGTTACTAAAACTGCGTGATTTGTTAATCTGGAGTTTGGACAAAAAGACATGAAAAGAGCCTCATGTCGTTCTGTCCAAGACATTTGAGATCTGTTATTCTAAATTAGATTACTAATTATCCTGAATGTATATTCTATTACAAATAAAGCCGGTTGTGTCACGTATTGTAAGCTTATAAATATCACAGATCTAAAATTATTTGGACAGAACTGCATGCGTCTTTTTGCATGCGGTTTTGTCCAAAGTCCAATTGTTAAGCGTCTTGGGGATCAACAATAAATATTCCCGGTGCGTTACGTAAGTATTCTTTATAATCCATGCCGTAACCAAAAACATAATGATCATCAACTTCTAGTCCGACAAAGTCAGCATGTTTTAAACCATGTTCAACGCGTTTTTGATATTTATCCACCAATACAGCGCTGTACACCTCTTTTGCACCTAAAGTCTTAATCTCAGCAAGAATAGCCGCCAACGTTACGCCACCATCTAAAATATCATCAACAACCAAAACAGTTCGATTCGTCATATCCACACTGGGTCTCACCTTCCAATGTAAATCACCACCTTGGGTTTCACCCCGGTAACGAGTTGCATGAACATAATCCACTTCCAAGGGAAAATCGAGTCTAGGTAGCAAGTTACCCATCGGTACCAAACCACCAATCATCACGCATACGATAATAGGGTTTTTCTCACTTAGTGCCTGGTGAATGCTAACTGCTAGTTTATCCAGCGCCGCTTCCACATCTTGTGTTGTAAACAAACGTTTTGATCGCTCGTAAACTGTTTTAATTTTTCCTGGAACTGTCATGTGCCTTCCTATGTTAAGGATTAATGTACAAATTACGCTCTCACTAAATATAAATCAGATTGTTCTGCTTGTGGCATTACCAAGCACGGATCATATTTTTGTGCTATGAAACAATAAAAACTTGCAGGATATGGCCAAATCATTTTGCCCATTTCATTTAAAAATTCCAATTTGTGAATCCATGTCTCATGCTCAACAGGCGGAATATAATAAAAGCTACTCAACAGACATTGCCTATATCCCCGATTCAACAACGCAAGTTTCAGCGTCAATGATGATCGTAATGTAACTGAAGCATGATCAAAACACGATACTTTCCCGTAACGTAATGCCAACCCCCAAAAACTCCAAGGATTAATCCCCAAAAACACAACATAACCCATGGGCTTCAATATCCGATCAATTTCATCAATTGGATTTCTATGTCGCGAACAGGCTTCCATAGTCAATGGTGCAAGAACACAATCAACGCTATTTCGTTCAATCGGCAATGCGTATACTGAAGAGTAAATCGTCGCGGTTTGTGCACTTATCGATGGACTAACTAGCCATTTTTGGCGAAATCTCAGCGTTGGCAACCAAATATTATCTCCACAAGCGCCTAATTGCAAAAGTCGCCTTCCGCTCAAAGCCCCGTCAACACCTTGTAACTCCGACGCAAAAGCCTCCGCCACACGACGCCCCTGCGGTGTTTTAAACCAAGCATCAAGAGCTGTATATTTAGCTTGCTCATCCAGGACCAAGATAGTTGTCCCAAGTATGGATCGTTCCCGATCCTAATGTAGGTTATGCCAGTATACGTGCGGTAAATGAGCTACGCAAATAAAATCCTCTGGGTAAGGTTAACACCTTATGTCCTTGTTCATCAAAACCATAACACAATGATTTTGCATGAGCCGCTTTTGGTCTAACTTGCAAGTAGTCCCCCATGCTAGCATCAATATCCGCTAACATGCCCGTACTTATCATCAGCGTTAGATCCGCCCAATCATTCGCAAGCACCGCTTCTTGTTCCGTAGAAGGTGACCACAAAATACCTCGTCCAATACGTCTATGAGCATAGGCAATATGTTGATCATCTTCAATGGGTAGCCAGAGTACTCGCCTTAATTTTGCCAAACATTGTGAGGTTGCCCATGTTTGCCGATGAATCGTTAACAAGGGAATTGCTGTCACAAACGTTGACTCGGCGGGTTTACCTAAATGGTTTATAGGTAAGGTTTTAAGTTCTATGCCAAGCTCAGTAAAATCCGGCATAGACTTGTTACCCGCATTTGCTCCGAGCGCATGCTCAATGGCCATTCCAGCCCAACCTTTGCGACGCAAAGGATTATCAGGAATGGTGAGTCCAAATTGAGTTGCCAATTGGCCTAATGTAAATCCCTCGATAACCTGACAACGCGCCAACAGATCGGCTTCAGTCTTAGGTACTGATTCAGACAGTAACATCGTTCTCTTTGTTTATTAGAGCGCCTTGGACCGTGCGAATTGACAGCTCATTCAGCTGCGCTTGGCTTACTCGAGTCGGTGCGCTAGTTAACAGACAGGACGCTGTTTGTGTTTTCGGAAACGCAATCACATCACGAATCGAGCTAGAACCCGTCAATAGCATCGCCAGACGATCAATACCCAATGCAATCCCCCCATGTGGAGGACAGCCGTATTGCAACGCATCCAATAAAAAGCCAAATTTTTCTTGCGCTTCGACTGCGTTAATCCCTAATAGGTCAAATACCGTCTGCTGTAATTCAGGCTGATGTATCCGAATTGATCCGCCACCAATTTCATAACCATTGATCACAATATCATACGCTTTAGCCAATGTACCGGCAGGGTTTTGTCGCAATGACTCCGCAGATAAGTCTTTTGGTGAGGTAAACGGATGATGCATGGCTTGCAACGCATTCGTACTGCTATCGACTTCAAACATAGGCCAATCAATGATCCAAACCAAACGCCAGCCTGGTTCTATCAAATTACAGTTTTGACCTAATTTAATTCGTAGAGCACCCATGGACTCATTTACGATTTGCCTAGTATCAGCCCCAAAGAAAATCACATCGCCTGTTTGAGCATTCAATCGTTTTAAAATGGCCTGAACCTGTTGTTCTGACAGAAACTTAATGATGGGCGACTGTAACCCTTCAAGACCTCGCGTACTATCATTCACTTTGATATACGCCAATCCTTTCGCACCATAAATACCAACAAACTGGCCGTATTCATCCAATTCTTTACGGCTTAATTGACATCCATTAGGAAGTCGTAAAGCAACCACCCTACCCTCGGGTGAATTTGCCGCCGTGGCAAACACATTAAAATTACAATCCCCGACGAGATCATTAATATCTACCAGTTCTAGCGGATTACGTAAATCGGGTTTATCACTACCAAAACGACGCATAGCTTCTGCATACGTCATCGACGGTATCGTAGTGGGTAATTCAATCGCAAGAATTTCTCGAAAAACAACCTTCAACAGGCCTTCTATCAATTGTCGAATTGCCGACTCATCAATAAAAGCCATCTCGATATCTAACTGGGTAAATTCGGGTTGTCGATCGGCACGTAAATCTTCATCACGAAAACAACGAACAATTTGGTAATATTTATCAAAGCCTGACATCATCAATAACTGTTTAAACAATTGCGGCGACTGCGGCAACGCATAAAATTCACCGGGATGAACTCGTGATGGAACCAAGTAATCCCGCGCCCCTTCAGGTGTGGCTTTCGTCAACATCGGAGTTTCAATATCAATGAACTCTTGTGCATTCAGATAGTCTCGCATGCAACGATTTAATCGATGACGTAATCTGATGTTCGCCTGCATATCCGAACGGCGTAGATCCAGATATCGATAACGATAGCGTAAATCTTCATTTACAAACTGATAGTCATCAGGTAAAAACGGCGGGGTCTGTGATTGATTCAAAATTTCCAAGCTATCGCCGACAATCTCTATCTTTCCAGTCAGCATGCGATCATTAATCATCCCACTCGGACGACCACGCACGACCCCAGTCAGTCGAATGACAAATTCATGGCGCAATTTTTCAGCAAGAGTGAATATGTCGGTTTTTTCCGGCTCATAGACTACCTGAACCAATCCAGAGCTGTCTCGAATATCCAAAAAAATGACGCCACCGTGGTCACGACGATTATGCACCCAACCACAAACAGTAACGGAGTTTTCAATCATGGTTTCATCAACTTGGGTACAATAATGCGTTCTCATAAGGCCACCTTTAAATTTATATGTCGCTCGAACGTATCAAGCTTTTACGTTTTTTACACTTTTCGTTGGGACATGCGGTTGCATAACACCCAACGAGATAATAAACTTCAATGCTTCATCCGTTGTCATGGACAATTCAATGACATCTTCTCTCGGAACCATCATCAAAAATCCTGATGTGGGATTCGGGGTTGTCGGTATAAAAATAGAAACCATCTCTTTACCCGCATGTTTAACCACTTCATCAGATGCACTACCCGTTTGAAATGCAACACTCCACATGCCTTTACGAGGATACTCAACCATAAGCACTTTACGAAACGCCTGGCTATTACTTGCAAAAATAGCATGCATCATTTGTTTCGTAGCATTGTAGATTGTTCGTACCAACGGAATTTTATCAAGAAGTCCCTCGCTCATGATCACAAGACGTTGTCCTAAAATATTGGTGGCAATCAATCCCGTAATCAACAACAACACCAGTGATAACAACACACCAAGTCCAGGAATATTAATACCGATCAGTTGCTCCGGTTGATACGCATTCGGTAATAACGCCATCGTCTGATCTAATAAATCAATAATGAAACGTAAAACAACAAAGGTTACTAAAATGGGTAACCAAACGACTAATCCCGCTAATAAATAACTTCGTATCGATTTACCTTTCACTTGTCATCACCTTTAGTTGAGGGTGTCGATTCGGTTGCTTTGGTATCCGAGCTCGCTGCCGATCCATCCGCCGGAGCGGCTGATTTATCTTTAGGCATACCCTTGTTTTTAAAATCCGTCACATACCACCCCGTCCCCTTCAATTGGAACCCCGCCGCCGACACTAAGCGTACTGCGGATAATGTCTCACACTGAGGGCACATAGTCGTTTGCGCGTCACTCATTTTTTGAATCAATTCAAAATCATGATGGCAATTTGTACATTGATATTCATAAATTGGCATCTAAGCATCCCATAACATACTGGCAGAAAGTAATCGATTATAACCAACAAACGGTCGATGAACAATCTGTATTACGATTCTTCGCACCCTCTTCACAAGCTAGACTTCCAGCGGTATAGTCAATACTATTTTGTTAATGACATAGGAATGACTCATGTACCACGGACTACAACACAACCTCGGCGATATTTATAGTCAATTACGTCAAAGCGTGTATGACTTTGCTCAGCATGAAATTGCACCCTTGGCTGCCCAAATTGATCACGACAATGCTTTTCCAAATCAACTTTGGCGTAAATTTGGTGATATGGGCCTATTAGGTATTACCGTGAGTGAAGAGTACGGTGGTGCCAATATGGGTTATTTGGCACATACGATCGCTATGGAAGAAATATCCCGAGCCAGCGCTTCAGTGGGATTAAGTTACGGTGCGCATTCTAATCTGTGTGTCAATCAAATCTATTTAAACGGCACGACGGCACAAAAGCAACGCTATCTACCTAAACTAATTAGCGGTGAATGGGTTGGAGCACTTGCCATGAGCGAGTCCAATGCAGGATCTGACGTAGTCAGCATGCAGTTAGCTGCTAGACGCCAAGGTGATGTTTTCATTCTAAACGGTAGCAAAATGTGGATCACCAACGGCCCAGATGCCGAGGTACTCGTGGTATACGCCAAAACGGACAAACAAGCTGGGAGCAAAGGAATTACTGCGTTTCTTATTGAAAAAGGATATGCTGGTTTTCGAACAGCCCAAAAATTAGATAAGCTAGGCATGCGTGGATCAAACACCTGTGAATTAGTCTTTGAAGATTGTGAAGTCCCTGTTGATCAAATTTTAGGCTCCATTAATCAGGGGGTTAAAGTGCTCATGAGCGGTTTAGACTACGAACGTACGATCTTGGCCGCAGGACCTGTTGGCATTATGCAAGCGTGTTTGGATATCGTTGTTCCGTATGTGCATGAACGCAAACAGTTTAACCAAGCCATAGGTGAATTCCAACTTATCCAAGCAAAACTTGCTGATATGTACACTGAATTGAATGCGTCTCGATCGTATTTATATGCCGTAGCACGGGCCTGTGATGACGGCATCGTAAGCCGTAAGGATGCGGCCAGTGTGATTCTTTACACGGCCGAAAAAGCAACACAAATGGCCCTACAAGCCATTCAAACCTTGGGCGGCAATGGTTACGTCAATGAATACCCAACAGGCCGTTTATTACGCGATGCCAAATTATATGAAATTGGCGCTGGAACGTCTGAAATTCGTCGAATGCTTATTGGACGAGAATTATTTAATGAAACGTAACTATAACTGAAAAAAGGATGTATTTATTCCACCACATACTACCATCAAAATTGAGTGAAACTCCTGAATAATGGGATGGTTTGAGTACGCAATCGACAATGCTGCACCAGCCGATAACTCAACTAAAATGCGTTTGTCTTTTGCGAACGCTCGAGCACCAGCTTCGGCTTCGGCATCTGTCACCACAACGGGTTTCACCACATGGTCTCGTGTCCACTCCATAAGTCGTGGGGTAACATGTTTTGCGCCGAGACTTGTGGCTTTACTGGTAATTTTTTCTAAGGTAATCAATTGATTAGCTTGTATCGACTGATAAAAGCAATCGGCGCCCAATGTTTCAACTGCAATCAGTGGTATATCATCCCATCCTTGCTGACGCATACCTTCCAACAAACCACAGGCTAATCCACCCCCACCAACGGCAGCCACAATGGCTTCTGGCCGCAGTCCCGTATCGGCTATTTCTTTAATCATGGTGGCATGACCGCCCCAAATGATCGGATGATCAAACGGAGGAATATAGGCCGCATGGTGTTCCTCAGCGAATTGCAAGGCAGCAAGATGAGCCTCATCCCAAACATCACCTGCCACAACCACATCAGCACCATAGGATTTGATTTCATTAATAAACAGTTGATGACTTGTCGAGGGAATAAATACGGTCGTTGGAATATCTAAAATCATCCCGCAATAAGCAACCGATATGCCCGCATTACCCCCAGATGACGCGACAAATTGTTTTACGCCTTGGGAAGCATAATGCTGGCACAACCGACCAATACCACGAATCTTGAACGATGCGGTAGGCTGCAAAGCATCCAACTTAAAATATACCGATTTACCTATCGTATTCTGCAGAAATTGTGAATAGATAACAGGTGTGTTGATATGCAGTGGTGACATCGTCATGATGTAATCTCCCTAGTATCATTAATAATAGACTATATCCCAGCAATATCGATCGTTTTCATGTGATGATATATTTGCACATCATCTCGAAGCACTGTTAATGTAATATCATCGCCAATGGTGACGCCACACAACAAATTATATAACGCATCATAATTGGCCACACGATGTCCATTCAGAGCAATAATTACGTCACCAAGATGAATACGACCCCAATTATCACGCACTGTAGCATGTAATTTCGCAGCAGATGCTGGGGTATTGGGCAACACTTCGGCTATAAGAATACCTTGTTGGATACCAAAACGACGAGCCCGGGTTGGTTCAACCGGTTGAATTCCAATACCAGCTAACCGCACTCGACCGTGTTTAATAATTTGTGTCACGTTACGCATAATCTCATCAGCAGGTACAGCAAAACCAACGCCAGCCGATGATCCTGATTGAGAAAAAATCACGGTATTTAAACCAATTAAACGCCCTGAACTATCCAAAAGAGGTCCACCTGAATTACCAGGATTGATGGCAGCGTCCGTTTGAATCATGTTATGTATGGTTACACCACCAATACCAGGTACTTGCCGACCCAGTGCGGAAATAACCCCAATCGACAAACTATGATCAAAACCAAACGGATTACCAATCGCTATCGCAGTTTGTCCAACCAATAATTCATGAGTAGGTGCTATTTGAAAAGGTGTGTAGGTTTCTAATGATTTGAGTGCTTTTGGTGACTCTAAAAGTAATACAGCAAGATCTTTTCGTGGTTCTGCACCGATCACCTTTGCGGGAACAGTCATATCACCAAGCGTCACAGCCAAAGCATCTGCACCACGTACTACGTGATAATTGGTCACTACGTGCCCTTTATCATCCCAAATAATCCCAGATCCAGTTCCCGCAGGTACAACGTGCATTAATTGACGCGCATGATTCATCACGTTAGTCATTCGATGGACATACACCACTTTAGGTGATGATTTTTGAAAAACCTCTATCGTATTTCGCTCACCAGGCAACAGCGTATCTAATGGAGCCGTTTGTCCGTTTGAACAAACTATAAAAAATGCTAAGAAAATAATGGGAAAAAATACAGTACGATTCATAATCCAATCTCACTTATGCGTTTTAATGACCCATATTATGCAATAGAGGATCCATAATAGCAAATTCTTATCAAATTTAATGACATTTTTGAAACCTGTGATATAATAAGGTATTGTTATTTGAAGGAGCGACCCATGCCAATACCTAGACTGTCACTGAACATTGCTAACTTGATGGAACTAAAAGCAATCGAACTTATGTTAAAAAAATCACGCGACAACACCTTTCAGCAAAAAGCAATTCTTCAAAAATCATTTGATAATAAAATGCTTAACTTAAGCTTAACACCTCGCCCAAGCAAACCTAAACGGCTTAACGACGAGTTAGCCTCGAATTATCAGCATTTACGCATTGCCAAAGCCGTGCAAATAAAAAATCAATATAACCAGCCTTCACGCGCACCAACACCACGACCTAATCCAACCATGCAACCATCCAACTGTGCAGCACAGCAGGCATTCAAAGCTCAGTTGAATCAACTCATAGCACGGGATTCGGCCGTACAAAAAGAACTTACCAAGAAAAAATTAGCCAAGAAAGCTATCGAAGAAAAAATGGCTCACATGTCCCATGTCAGCAGAATGGGAATGTAGCAACTGGACTTTAGCCATTTTTACTTCCAGCTCCGTTCGCGGTCTGAGGTATCCCCACAAATTTTTACCTACTGTTTTGTGTTCTAAATAAAGCCACAATGCTCCGTTTTTGCGAGCCGAAGGCGAAGCAATCCAGTGGCCTTCAATGTCACTGGATTGCTTCGCCTTCGGCTCCCAAAGAACTTCTTCCTTATCCCCTTCGCCCCGGACACGGGGAAGGTGCCCACAGGGCGGATGAGGGGCTCTCGACAGAGGCGCTCTTTTCCGATGTTTGCCGTACATGGCTGGCCGACTCGTAACGTAACTGCTCGGAGGGTGCTAATGACGCTCGGAGAACGGTCAGATTTGAGTGCCGGTTGAACGAAAACGGTTTCGAACAAGCGCAGCATGCATATCAAACATCAACGCTCTATCAATATTGGACTTTGGACAGAATGGCATGAAAAAAGCCTCATGTCTTTCTGTCCAAGAAACTTGAGATCCATTACTCTCAACCAGTTCATTAATTACACTATATGCAACTGTTTTCATAAAATAGATCGATTTCACCTAGTAATATATGTCTGTAAATTTCACAGATCTGAAATTATTTGGACGGAATTGCATGCGTTTTTTT
>JAUYQG010000194.1 GCA_030695645.1 Legionellaceae bacterium | reverse complement strand
GTTTAGTGTTTTCACTGAACACGAAGCAAGCACGTCATCCTGAGCGCAGTCTTTTTGCGCGAAGGATCTCCTGAATTTTGCACAATCTGAGATCCTTCGCGCAAAAAGACGCGCTCAGGATGACGTACCTGGGGAGTTACCAATAAACACAACTTTACCACTAAATAGATGCTTACTGTCCTCTAATACTCAATCGTTCTCATCATTTAAATCATCGATGAGCGAGTGTTAAAGCTGAGCTGTGCCGTTTTATTATTTGTGCAATCAGCAGAAATACCAAACTCTTTTTTTAGCATTTCAATTAATTCAGGTTCATTTAATTTATTAGCTAAAGCAAGCATACTCAGTTGCGAGGCTGGGAAAATCACCTCAGACATGGTTGCTGTTTTGCTGACACCCATTTGATAATGAAAAGCATATTGATTATGCGATGTTAATTTGCCCATACATGCTTGTATCATGTCATGAATGAGGGGAGCTTCTTGAGAATGGTGTAGAAAGGCATATTCAATAGCTTCTAAAATAACTTCAGCAGAACTTGCATTGATTAATGCCTGAATGACTTCGGTGCGATTTTCAGTGCGTGTTGCAAGTGCTTTCACCAAATAAGCATGTTTCCCAGCACCATGAATAGACTGCATTTGCGCCTTAAATGCAGGTATTAACGTCAAAATAACCTCTTTATTAGCAAAATAAATAGCATAGTGCAAACAACTGGCACCACACACATCCAATTCAAAGAGTAATGGTGAGGGTTCATTTTCTATTAACAAAGACAAAAGTTTACTATTTTTGTATAGTACAAACAGATGAGCAAGGCCTAGCCCTTTAGTATCTTTTAGCTGCATTTGATGTTGATACAAAAACGATTTATCCGTTTTCAACCACTGATATATTTTTTCTTCATACCCTTCTTGCGAAAGTACAAACAACAGAAAAAAATTCTTTTGATTTTTAGGAAAGGGAACCACAGAAAAGAGTATATTTTGGTAAGGCTCTTCGCCTTTGATGCAAGACAATAACAAATCATCATCAATAGGTTTATTATGCTCAATCCACGCAGCCACTTTTTTTCTAAATTCTAGTTTTGCTTTGATATGCTGTTTAACATGAGGTTCTTTAATTTGCTGTATTATTTTTTTAGACATATTAACCGAAATATCAGCTCCAAATAGAATAAATATCTGGATGAGATCCATAATTTGGTCAATCGGTTTTATTTCCATGAGTTCCGTTAATGGCGCAATGTTTGCAGCATTTCTACCATTGATATCTATGCCTTGTACTAACAATATTTTTAAAATAGTAACGATGTTTTGTTGAGCTGTCGTATTGGCGACCTCGATCTGATCTCGAAATACTGAAATACAACGACTAATGGAGCGATTTTCAGGAATATCGACGTACCCGTCAATTAATGCAATGACCATGTCAATCGATTGTTGATCAATGGCCATATCAAGAGGGGTCAACCCACTTACAGGATCAGTGCTATTCAGCATCTTTTCGTTATAGGCGGGAATAAAGTCAATCATGTTCTGTACGATGACGTTATTCAACTCGATTCTATTGCAATATTGATATATTTTTTGTAATAGAGGTTGATCACCCACGAGGGCGGTTTTGAAGATGTGTCTTCTTTTTTCATCAGCAATAATATAGGAAATAAAGGTATGATTTTCTCCTAAATTGGGATGTTGCAAAGTTAAATGATCCAGAGAGAACTCATTTGTTTTTAACCAGAGATAAAGATTCGTGAACTTAAAATCTGCCAGTAAATTCAATAAAGATTGAGTTGCGATGCTTCTGCGAGACTGTTGATAATTTTGTATGACCTGTAAAAGAGCAGGTTGATCTGAAGAGATGAATTTAGCCCATCGGTTATAAAGCCCTTCTGGAAGACGATCAGCGTATTGGGTTAGTACAGCATTCAATGCCTTATGCAGGCCATGTAGTACGCAATAATCCAACATTTTTAGCAATACCTCCGTGTCCACAGTATCTGGCAGATAATGCGTGAGTATAATGAAGGTTTCTTCTTGCATCAGATGCATCGCTTTTTCACAAGCGGTTTGTACATAGGTTTTTATACTATTATAATTATAGGTACAAAATAATTGAATGATTTCATTTCGTCCACATATGACTGCTTCATAGAAAAGATTTTGCACAAACTTAGTTAGTTGATAATCATACGTTATAAACAAAGCAGCCGCGATAGGGATGGCATTATATCTAATGGCATATTTCATTATGATGGTATGCAAATCTAATACATCTAAATGGGTCCTTCTCGAAACCAGATAGTCGCCAGTAAATTGCATTACCATGTTAAGAAAATGGTGACGCGTATAAGTTAGATTGGGATCAAAATAAGGTTTTAGAATTTGCAACATTAGCGTCTGAATAATCAATAAAATAAGGTTTTCGTTTTGTTTTGTGTAAGATCTTATTAAATTTTTACTATTTATTTCTATTATTTTTTCGTGCGATATATAAAATGAAATGGCATGATTGCGGTGATGATTGAATAATTTGAGCGCCAAATCATAACGTCCATTTTGAATGGCATAGCCGGCTGGAGTAATAGAGTGTGATTCTACTTCGTGTGAGATATCCAGATCTGATTTCATACAAAAATCCACAAGTGCTTCAGAATTCCAAAGAGTGGCCATATCAACAAAGCGATATTTATTTATTTGCCAATTACGGATGTCTTCACAAATAATACGGCCCATTTCGGTGGATAAAAAGTTAATCCACACTTGCTCCTCATGTCTAAGTAATAGCTGACGGATAAATTGAGCTGTTCGTCGTTTTTCGCACATGAATTGACTAAACAATCTATCATTAGGCAGGTATGCATTATAAAATTGCCCAATGCGATCTATAGAGAAAGAATCAAAAAGTGCTTGCACGCGATCGCGATGGTATTGTTCGGGTACAATGATGGTTTGAAATTCATGAGGATGAGTGACAGCAATCGTCTCATCAATATAAACACCAGCCTCTAGAACCATGCTAATAATTATCTCATCTTCTGTCGCGAGTGCCGCATGTAATAGTTGAGGGTCATCGAAGGAGGAACCTGGTACTACGAGCATCTCATGAAGCAAGAGTTCTATAATGTCATGAATGGGATCTGAAAGTGCTATCATAAGCAGTTTCGGTAGATCGGCAGCTTTATAAATACCATTATTCAATAAATAGTCCACGATCGACTTGTGGCCCTGGTTGATGGCTATTTGCATAGGCGTATCGGCACAATGAACGGTTGTCATTTCGAAAAGTTCAGGGTATGTGTGCGCATACATTTGCAAAAGGAGAAGGCAGTTTTGCACAGCTGCGTATTGCAGGATATTATAATTCCCCAAAGCCAACTCAAATAATTGCTCCAGACCGTATGAAGAGATACCTGGAAAAAAAGAAACAAAATTAGCTAAACGTTCCTTGCTGTTCACCACATGTTCAAATAGACTGCAATGAAAGGCTTCTACGTGACTAACAAGCAAAAATAAGGTTCGGTAGGGGTCACGGCGCAGCCAAGCGGCTAACTCATCAATATGTTCAAATATTGCAATCATAGTGTCTGTATTCGCTTTCTGAAGCGTTCGTGATTCATGAATAATATCATTCACATAATTGTTACCTATTGTTAGATGTTCAGTTGAAAATGACACGGCACCAAATTTGAATAATTTTTTAAGGAGCTTGATGTTTGCAGTTTGTGCTGCATACATGAGTGGACCTTCAATTTTGCCCTTGATATAGCTAGGTATATTGGCATTGGCGCCCTTGCGTAGAAATAACTGCACAATATCCCAACGGCTCTGCACACAAGCCAACATCAAAGGTGAATAATAGTCGTCCTGCACTTTAAACGAGGTATTGATAACACCTACGTGATCGGGATTGTTCAGAAAATCGTTGATGAGTGCAATATCGCCCTGTTGTATCAAATCACGCAATGCTAATGCCGCTGGTGTATTGGGAATGAGTTTCAGACCTATACGATGGATGACGGACTTTTCGTTTAAGATGGGCGTTTCAGAAAAATCATTTTTGCTATGTCGATGTGTTTGATAACACTGATCAAATAATTGGAGATAGGTAGGAAGTATCTCAGATGAATTCACAAAATGGAAAAAAGTGTTACGATGGGGAAATTGCAACTCGTTAAGAATTTTATTCCGCAAGTTAGGTTCTTGTTCAAGTAAGTCAAACAACACGGTGGCTGTATCAGGGTCGGATAGCAGACGTTCAAGTAAGTTTTTGCGCGGACCTCTTTGATATCTTCGTAATATCTCGATGCCGTATTGTTGAAATAATTCATGTAACGTTTGAGCGCTGCGATTCTTATTGTCAAAAAACTTTTTTTCAATATGAAGCAAGATGGTGAGCGTCTCATTGATGAGCTTAGCTATGGCATTATTATTGGTTTGAATACGATCGGGAATAGCTACGCCAGCATGTAGTATTTTTTTGACAATATTGACATTGTCCGTTGCTACGGCAAGAGAAAGTATCGATTGATCCGTATCTCGAAGATCGGCACTGTGATCTACTAAAAATTCAATGGTTTTGAAATGTTTATAGTCTAAAGCACATAATAAAGGTGTTTTATTGTCGCGCTGAGTATGAATGGAGATACCGAAATCATAAAATAATCGCACAAATTTAAGCGAAGATGCTTCAATAGCAGGATAGATAATACTGGTATGTCCTGCTTCACGATAGGCTTGCTCGAGCTCGCGGATCCAAGCTTCTGGCGCGTTATGGTTGGAAATAACACTGCAAAGCGCATTGTTTTGCCGCTCATTTTTAAGAATATTCAACAGAACAGTACTGCCATCTTCAATGAGGCATAAAGCTTGTAAGCCATCTGCCGTAGATAAAAATTCCGAGTAATAATCTTCCCAAGACGTATACTTTTCCGGTAATTGTTTGGAAATGGATGTTACGGTGGTTTTGATTGGGACAGAAGCAAAGGTTATGGCTTGCTCTGCGTGTTGCGGGGAATGATGATCTTTAAAAGCACGTGTGATTCGTCTTAAAGGTTTCTGATACTCCTTGTCCTGAATGTCTTTCAACTGAGCGTCATAAATGCTTTTTGCCGCGATAAAATTACCATTAGTGATAAAATGTTCGGTTACATTTATCCATGTTTCGATAGAATGTACGGTATGATTTTCCAGTTGTTTATGCAAACTATGAGCATCAAATAAGGAGAGCATATTTTTACTGTGGGTGTTCAGCGCCTCAAAAAACAACGGAAATCGATTTAAATCAGATTGAATAATAATCAATCGTTCACACGTTCGGGAACTACCTAAAATAGCATCAAAAAAAGTATCTTCAAACGCTTCGGATTGTTCAAGCGCTCGGCCTTCTTTTTGGGCAGCCAAACACTTTTCAGCAGCACTTAATTGATGGAGGGTGTAGGGGTTTAATAAGAATACAGTAGGGCGTTCAAAACCAGGACTTTGCGTATAAGATAAGGTATAGATTGGCTCTAATCCAAAGTCGTGCAGAGGATCTTCTTCATGGATAATGAGCACGGATTCGGGTTGTTTCAAACTTTGATTAATATCAACCAGGTGGTTGTGATACTCTTTTGATTTAGGATCTAACAGTAAAAGGTAACCCATGTTATCCTGATTTGCCCTTGTTTCAATATGCTGCGATTCGGTTTTATCGCGACTTGCCCCTGCCAAGTGTTTTTTTAGGATGAGGTTAGCATTTATGAATTGGGCGATTGAATATTTATAGCGATAAGTGGTGTTCAAATAAATCAATTCGATCGATTCGTGCTGCTCATAGCCTGTGTTTTCATCCAAATGTAGTGTTTTTGTGTCGTGAAACGTGGCATTCAACAATTGTAAAAGAATACTACGATGCGAACGTTTACTAATGCGCTGTAAGGCATCAAAGGTGGTATCCGTAGGGTTGGACGTGATGAAAAAATAAAGATCTATCAAAGGCAATTGAGCGCCCTCATCCATCGCGATGTATTTAAAGTTATATTTATTCTGTGGTAGGTAGAAATTGATATCCCACCTCTGGTGCTCATTGAGATGGGATTTATAGGCATGATAAATATGAGTTAAACGTTCTCGGTGTTTTGGTGAGAATAAACTGGTACGGCGCCCGAGATGTGCGTATAAACGCATGGTGTCTTCGTTTGGAAATAATTCCACAAAAGCAGCGATTACACGCAGTTCCTCATACACATCGGCGAGTAATGCCTTAGATACTATGGCCCGAGCCGTTTTATTTTTCTTGCTATGGCTCTGTTTAAGCTCTATCTCGTTTTCGGCTGCGAGTGCTTGTGCCAGTTCTTGCATGCATGGATGGTTAGCAAACGCCTGTTGAAACTCACGAAATCCGACTTGCCGAGAGAGATCCAACTTATCGATGAGTACTAGATAGTTTTCCAATGTAATAAAAAGGACATGTTGATGTTTGTAGTCACACTGAGCCTTAATTTCATTGACTAAAGTTTGGTGGCGAGTAATAAATAAAACCGTCTTTTTGGTATGACCATTGGCTACTCGGGCTTTGACCATAGCTTGATCATCGATTTCTGGTGTGTCGTCTCGTTCAGGATTTTTTTCTTCTTCACTAACGCTGGGTTGAATGGCCTCGAAGTTATCAGTCGCTGGTGCAGTCATACCTTTTAAGTCAATCGGTGTGCCAGGAGGTGAGCCTGAGTCGGCATGGAGCTGGTTGATTTGTACTAGGTCATGATGCTTTTTTTCAAGATTGACGGGCGTGTTTGTTTCGATAGTTAACCGTGCTTGCTCGTTTTGTTGTTGCTGTAACTCCGCACAAATGGCATTCATTTTTTCAACCAGTAAAATGGTTTTACCTACGCCCGGAGGGCCAATAATGAGGGTACAGGTCGAGCTGTCATAAATCTTTGCTTGTTCAGAATCCAAAGCGATGATTTTATTTTTCCATAGACTTAAAGGTGCTACGTCTTTTTGATACACGAGAGCAGCATCATTTTGTGTTTGTTCTCGTAATTGCGCGAGATATTCTGCGGCCTTGGCAGCGAATATATCGTGATTGACTTCCATGAAGTAAGGTAACTTATGTTTATCAGTGAGATAAAGTGATTTTTTGTATTTATGCTCGTCTAAAATTTCTAAAAATACTAGAAAAAAAAGCGGCTGGTGGTTCTGGTTATCTTCGCTATTGGTTTTAGGTGCGCCAGAGGGTTTTTCATGGTTTTTCCGTGGGTTAATATGCGTTACCGTAAATAACATACGGTGCTTCGCATTAATGCGCACCCCGCGGATAATGAGACCAGGCGGACAACCGTGCAAGTCCTCAAAATAAGCTTCACCATTTTTTATTTGGGTGCACGTGTGCTGAATGGCTTCATTAGAAAGATCAGCATCGCGTAGATTTTCATAAATATCAGCTTCATTGATGATGCCGGCATACGTATGTAAATGTTTTTTTAAGGGCATAGTAGAATAAAGAAATATTTAGCAGCAACCATTATACTAAGTGTAGTCTTTTTTGTCAATTAATTGGTGAACATTAATTTTGGACTTTGGACAGAAAGACATGCGGCTCTTTTCATGTCTTTTTGTCCAAAGTCCAAGTAGGTAGGTCTTCCTCTTTTTTACATTGCCGATCACCTAACCCAGGATGGCTATGTGCATAGAATGCATATGGACTTTCGATAAAATAGGTCGGCCTCGCATGCGACTCAGGCATAATAGGAACGCAATAAGCTCTTATTTTTTCCTCATAATAACGCCCATTTGGATCATTGGATTGCGATAAACAGTAATACAAAGGTTCAAAAACACCCAGCTCTTTCAAATAAATTATCTGATCGATTGACCGCTCAGAGTCAAATAACAACTCGAGTTGCTGATATAGTTTATCCCTATTCATTCGCGTGATGAATGGATTATTAACTTGAAATAATTCCTTGATAGCGCTCACGCATTCGCTTGACAGGAAGAACCCTTGCTCCGTCACTAGGCGCACAGCACGGAAAATACGACTTAGGTCTTCAGCAAAGCTTATATTGGAATCCGCGATGGTCCTAATCTCTCGGCTATTGATATCAGAGAATGATGCAATACCATCAATTGAATAGCGTTTTAAATAACGCAGGCTAAAATACATTGCGCCCACCGTAAAATCCAATATTCTCGCATGCTCGGAGGGTGACTTTTCAGACACGGAAAATTCAAGCTTAACACCTTCCCAAGTCATGGGGATAATATGGCGATTTGATTTTCTATATCCATATTCGCCTGTAAACTTATTACATGTCGTGACTACCCCGCCTTGGCTAATAAATAAATCAATTAAGGCATTGACCCGAGTATAATCCTCTGCTGAGCGTATATTGGGTACCAAAATATCTAAATCACTGGGGTTTATTTTATAATTAGCACTACCATAAAAATACACATCAAACGGTGGTTTATTTAAATCATCATGAAATGATAATTTGTTAAACAAGTCGGACATTTTATCCATTATTGCTCGCAATTCATCATTTTTTGTATAGCAGACAGGCATTCCAACCCACTCTGCAGCGGTAGGACTTAAGGCGCTTTTTTTCTCATAAATACAACGAGATGGGGTGGTGCTCTCTGGCCTAAAAAATAACGGCGAATCACTCGAGATTATCCCAAGTTCAGAAGGTGTCGAGTGCTCTTCCGTTGTAAGAGTATTTTGACAGTCTAATTCAAGTTGGAAATATCCATGGAACATCAAATAATCAACGTCCTTTTCAGCAGCTTTTTTAATATAATCGCGCTGCTGACTATCACTTAATGCACCCCACAGACACGACACTATTTCGTGACTTTCTTGTCCAATCGCCAAATCAAGCGCGCACCTACCGTCAAGTCTCGGTTTTAAGCTGGATAGTTGCTTGTTCTTAACACACCAACGTACCCATTCTATATTCTCTAACTCACAGGCCACCTGCAACAAGGAGGACCCGAGACCATCCAGATGGGTTATTTTCGCCTTGAACGTGTTATAAAACCATAAAGAATCATCAAATGTACGATGCTTTATCATCAAGTACATAGGGCGCTGAAACCTGCCATTTTGCTGCTCCACATCCAAGGTATACGACACCACCAGATCCTCGATCAGATCACGTGATTCAGTTAAACAGGCCAAATGCAGTGGCGCATGACAATCCTCAATCCAAGGACCAAATAAGTTCAATGAATCAACGCAAAAAAATCGAAGTATAGCTGGGTATTGAACACTGTCTTTCCATGATGGAAACACACCATTTTTATTTTTTTTCACGTACTGACGAATATGTTGAATGCAAACGGTTACTACGTTGTAATGAGAATCACCCTCACTCATAAGAAGAGCAAGATCAAGCATGGCATATGTCATACCGAGATCTAAGCGATTTTGCTTAAGCAGCAAACTTATCGCTTCATGTTGATTATATTCAACTAAGTAATTATATACAGGAAAGCCCGAGGTATTCACTGCTTGCACGTCCAAACGATCTTTATTTGTTGAATCAAACAATAAATAAGACACAATATCTGAAGCACCTGATTGTAAAGCCATAACTAACGGTGTATCACCAGTCGGTCCACACGCATTCACATCAAAACAATGCTCGTCTAATAGCCATTTGAATGACTGCGTATTTTTGGATAGAATACAATAGTGCAACGCATTAAAGCCCCTTGCTGATGTGGCTCGTATATCTAATTTATAGTTATCCACCAGGGATACAGCAAGCTCATGTTGGTTATGGAGTAATGCGTACAAGACCAGATTTAGCCCAATTGGATCAAGAATTGTGGGCGCTATACGAGTAAGCAAAAGAGGTACAAATTGACTAAACTGATGTTCAATGGCCCAATGCACAAACGAATCTCCAGAAGAGTCCTCTAAATCAGAAAGCCCTCCCCCATGCTTTTCATGTTTTTTTAATATTTTACAAAATAGATTAATTTTGTCGTGAAGAATGCTTTCATGAAAGACCGTTAAACCATAGTCTGTTTGTGCGAGCAAATTCACATCTTGTTCTAAAATATAATCGACTAGTGCGACATGATTAGCTCTGATAGCAAGACATAACGCGTTAATACCCTTAGAATTAGATGCATTGATATCATGCCCGTGCTGAACGAGATGTTTAAATAAAGAAACATCCCCACAACGCGCGGCAAATATAAGAGCCGTGTCGTTATCACGCGATATGTTTGGAAATTTCCCAAGAAAATAACTTGAAAAATCGGAGGAAGGCTCCTCCCATAGACCACGAAAAGAAAATTTTTCCTCGCTTTGATATACCAGATTAAAGTGACACGCATCCAGCAACCAATCACAATATAATTTATTTTTTTTAGCACAGCCATCAGCAATCATACTTGAGGCAAAGAGCTGAAGCAACGTCAGATCCAGACCATTTTCAAGCAACGTGTTTAAAAACTCTATGTCATCATGATCAATTTTATATTGCTTGACTAAATAACATCCCAATATAGGGGGATATCCATCACTTGATACGGTGTTCATCCTTGCTATGCCGATTTCCCACTCTTTATTGTGCGCTAAATCGGGTTGTTTGTAATTTTTTTTTAACTGGTTAATAGTCGTTTGAATAATGAGTTCATATTTTTGTATGGGCATGACATGGTTTTTTTGAAAAGCCGATTTTGATTTCATATGGATGCATCTGAATACTCAATTGAATGGGTTTTAATTGTGCACTAAAATCATAATAAAGTCAATAAATGAGGCTCGCAACATCAATATTGTCCAAAATCCAAATCAATAAGACTCGTAACTCTCCAGGTACGTCATCCTAACCGCTACGATTTTTCAACTGTACTGTTATGTAATAATGGTCCGCAACCTCTCCATCCCCCACCTAATGCCTGAAATAATGCTACCGTATCGGTTAAGCGCTTAGCCTGATTTATCGCTAAGTTGGCTAAGGCTTGCTGGTAACTTTGTTCCGCATTGAGCACCTCAAAATAACTGGCTTGTCCAAACTCTAGGCGTTTCTTCGTAATCATGAAATTTCGGCTGGATGCCCGTTCTTGCGCTAGAGCCAACTTTAACGATTTGGCATCAAATTGAACGGATTTCAAGGAATCGGCAACATGTTCAAAAGCATTCAGTACGACTCGACGATATTGCGCAACGGATAAGGTATACGATTCCTCAGCCGCACGTTGCTGGTGCATTAAGGCTCCCGCATCAAAAATAGTACCGGCCAAATTACCCATAATGTCCCAAAAAAGAGACGGACCGGCAGGCAATATAGGTAGAAACGCTGGAACGCTTTTAGCAGAAAAGTCGACGGGCATATAACCACCATTCCCCGTTAATAACACATTAGGCAAACGATTCGCTATCGACACACCAATTTGCGCACTGGCGGCATGCATCTGAGCTTCGGCGGCTCGAATATCCGGTCGTTGTTCAACGAGTTTAGACGGTAATTTAACAGGTAATGCATCCGGCAATGTAAAATCAGTCAAGGTAAACGTCTGCGGTGTAGCATCACTGGTCAAATGCCCTCGCAAACTTGCAATCAAATGACGTTGCTGAGCCAGCTGTAATTGTAATGGCGGTAAAATCGACTCAGTTTGCGCCAGTAACACGTCTTGAGCGGCTACACTCGCCTCACTAATCGCGCCCAATTCTTGCTGGCGTTGCATCACATGCAAAAACTCTCGAGCCAAATGAATGCTGTGCTTCGCAACCTTAAGTTGTGCCCGAATAGCCGCCTCCTGAATCGCTGCCAATACGACATTCGAAGTCAAGGTTAAATACACTGCTTCACTTTGAAACGCAGCCATTTCCTCTTGTGCTACAGCACTTTCCAACTGACGTCTGGTAAGACCAAAAACATCCGGCACATAAGAAATGCTCAAGCTGCTGGTATTTAACGTATAAAGAAAGGCATTGGATGCTAGATTGCTCGACAAAACACCTGACGTGAGCTCACGAGATGGATTGTAACTCCCTGTCAGAATTGGAAAAAAAGCAGCCCGTTGCACCAACGTCGTTTCATGAGCCATTTTTAATGATGCACTTGCCGCTTCAATATCGGGATTAGCAGAAATAGAGTCCTTAATTAATTGATTGAGTGCCGGAGAATGAAACACCGTCCACCATTTCAACGGTATGTCCTCACCATTACGAAAATACTGTTTTTTCCCTGCAATAGTCTTTGCCGAATCCGTTGCCGTTGGCATGGCTCGATCAGTATATCGCTTTGTACTTGGAGAGTGTGGGTGATGAAAATTTGGACCAACGGCGCAACCTGAAAGAGCTATCATCACTAAACCAATTGAAATCACTCTTCGTCGAAGGAAATGGATAATTAAACCGGTCTCAGTCATCGTGTCGGCAGCATTAGCCAGCGATTTTGAGCTTTGCTCGTATGAGCTGGCTGATGCTGCCGACACGATGACTGAGTCATGTAACATCATTGTTTTTTCCTTCGACGAAATAACGTGTCATCGTGCTCACAAAAACGCTCCATGGTAAAATAGTACGTAGGCAAAATGTATAACGTTAATAACGTGGATATGGCTAGACCACCCACCACTACCGTTGCAAGACCACGCTGAACGTCCGTGCCAACCCCAGTTGCTAGTGCTGCGGGTAACATACCAAATGATGCCACCGTTGCCGTCATCAGAACGGGACGTAAGCGCTCCGAAGCGCCCTCAACCACCGACTTTGCTAAGGTAGGGCTCATCGTACGCACGCGACGAATATTGGCAATCATGATGATACCATTTTGAACAGAAACACCAAACAAAGCAATAAACCCAACGGCAGTTGCCACATTAAGCGTTTGACCCGTGATGTGAAGCGTAATCAATCCTCCTAGTGTGGCCATCGGAACCACGCCCAAAATCAAGAAAACCAATCGTAATTTTTGAAATTGCATAAACAATAAAATCGACATGATGATCAAGACCAAAGACAAAATATAGACTAATCGTTTTTGTGCTCGTTGTTGACTTTCAAATTGACCCGCCCATTCCAGGCGAAACACTTTTTTATCGAACTTAACTTCAGCATCAATACGTCGCTGGGCCTCATTCAAATAAGAGGTCAAATCTCGTCCTCGATTGTCGATCCGAACCGTGATCTGACGCTTATTGTCTTCATGAGCAATGTTACTTTCACCCGTTTGATAATCGATGGTTGCAATTTGAGAGAGCACTATTTTAGCACCCGTAGAACCATTCAAAAACAAATTCCCTATGACCTCACTGTTGATTTTATTTTCTTTAGGAAAACGCACGGTAACATTATAAATTCGATTATCAACATAAACTATGGCAACAGGTTGACCACCAAGACCTGTTTGGATTAGAGACGTAACATCCGCGACATTAATCCCATATCTCGCCATTGCCTTGCGATCAATTTTGACAACCATTTGTGGAACAGGCGGCAATTGAACTATGGCAGCAAACGCCGTACCATGAATTGTTTTTAAAATTCTTACAATATGCTCCCCGATTCGACGACATTCCTTGGAATCGTCACCGTAGACACGCAATGCAAGTGGACTATGAGCGCCACCAAGCAAGTCATTCACGTTATCAATAATCGGTTGACTAATACCCACTGTATACCCCGGCATCTTGGCAAACCGTGCGTTAAGCTTCGCAACAAATTGCGCTTTTGTTTCTCGATCTGGCCATTTCGCATAAGGCTTCAAACCCACAGGAACTTCAATGTGCGAAGGAGTCCAAGCATCAGTGCCCTCATCGCTACGACCTAACTGGGTCACAACATAGGATATTTCAGGATATTCCAACAAGGTACTGCGCAATTCACCTGCCATATCATTGGCTTTTTCTAATGAAAGACCCGAAGGTAATTCAACTTGTAACCACAGCGCACCTTCATCCAAGTCCGGTAAAAACTCACGACCTGCTGTGACACCTAGCAAAACAACCGTAATCAACACAAGAATACCGGAGACATACGCAATCATTGGACGCTTCAACAAACGCGTTAATGATTCACAATATCGCTCAGTCAGCCAAGCTAATGGACGATTATGATAAATTTTTTGTGCTTTATGCAATGCGGTATAAGCAAGACCAGGAATCAATACCATGGAACAAATTAATGCGCCTATTAATGCATAGGACACAGTAAACGCCATAGGCTTAAATAGTTTTCCTTCAGCGCGCTCAAAAGCAAATAATGGCAAATAAGCTGAAATAATGATCAACGTTGCAAAAAAGATTGGCCGCGCCACATAGCTGGTCGTTTTCAAGGTGTCATCAACAGAGAGTGGTACATTTGGATTTTCTTCTCTGCGACGTAAAATAGCGTCCATAACCACAATAGCACCATCGACTATGACACCAAAATCGATCGCCCCCAGAGAAAATAAGTTAGCGGGCATTTTCGTCAAATTCATCATAATAAAGACAGTCACCAAGGCGATCGGTATAGCAACCGCAACAACTAACGCGCTGCGTGGACTGCCTAAAAATAAAATCAACACAATACAAACCAAACAAATCCCTTCAATCACTGTGTGGGTAACTTTATCAATAGTCAGGTGCACCAAATCATCGCGATCGATGTACGGTACTATTTTAACACCCATAGGATTTAATGTGGCTTGCAATTGATCAATTTTGGCATGAAGCCCTTTTAAGACATGCGAGGGATTATCATGCTTTCGCATCTGAACTATCCCTTCAATGGTATCTGAATTATAATTTTTTCCTAAAAATCCTTCACGCTCGCGATGACCATATTGCAATTGCCCAAGGTCACTGACTACAATCGGTATCGTATTTTGTTGCGAGACAACAACATCGCCGAGATCATCTAAATTATGAATTTGGCCTATCCCTCGCACAATATAACTTTGCTCACCGCGGGTTACACGGCCACCACCCGCATTTGTTGTGTTACTGTTAATGGCGGTAACAACCTCATTTAAAACCACTCCGTATTGTTGCATTTTTGCCGGGTCAAGCACTAACTCAAACTCTTTCGTCAGACCACCAAAATTATTCACATCGGCAATACCCGGTACTTGCTTTAAAGCAGGCATCACGATCCAGCGTTGAATTTCAGATAATTCCATCAGCGTTTTGCTATCCGATTCCAACGTGTATCGATAAATTTCTCCTCCGCTGCCCGTCATGGGTCCAAGAGTAGGCTGAACGCCGTGTGGTAATGTGGCTTCCAGTATATGGTTACGAACTTGTTCTCGTGAAAAGAAATCTTCGGCATTACCATTAAAAACCAAGGTAATCAATGATAAAGCAAACGTACTACTTGAACGCATGACCAATAGATCAGGCGTATTCACCAGTGCTCGCTCCAACGGAATCGTAATTTGTTGTTCAATATCTTCCGCCGCAAGCCCTGGCACTTGAGTTGTGACTTGAACAGTCACATCACTCAACTCAGGATACGCCTCTATTGTCATTTGAGTACAGGCAATATATCCATAGATTGAGACAAGAATAGCGACGCCCCAAGCAATATGTCGACGTCGAAAACAAACCTCAATCAGTGTATCAATCATTAATAAACACCCCACCGCACACTACAACGCGCTCCCCTGCCCTTAATCCTGACAATACGCGTACGTGTTCCCCATCCTCAGCACCCAACTGAACGTCTCGCCGTTCGCAAATCCAAGGTGACACTTCAACATACACCGACGTCGTATCGTTATTCATCAAAACCGAAGAGATAGGGATCATAACCTGACTTGGTTGTTTAACGTTCACTTTTACGTTAGCGAACATGTTCGGTTGTATTTTCCCACTAGGATTAGGCAAAACAATACGTGTTTTATTGGTACGAGTATCGGGTTCAAGAAATGAGTTCACAAAGCTGATATTCCCATGCCATGTTTGATGAGGAAATGCCGGCAGAGTGATATCCACATCTTGTCCCTTTTCGATTTCACCCACGTCATTTTCCGATATATTCGCGGTCACTAAAACTGTTTTTATATCCGATATGGTCATTAGAGCAACGGTAGCATCATTGACATATGAGCCAATCCCGTAATTTATTGACGTGACTTGACCCGGTATAGGTGAGCGAATGGTCAATGCATCATAACTGCTGGTACCCAATGTTTTTAATCTAGCCGCCGTGCGCTTCACATCCAGTTCCGCTTGTAAATAATTGTTTTCAACCTGTTGAACATCTTGAACCGAATTACCACCGATAAGCCGGATTTCTTTCGTACGCTTCAACATATTAGACGCTAGACTCAGCGCACTCACTGCTTTTTCGTTATCGGAATAGGCTTGCGCTAAATCAGGCGAGCTGATCACCGCTAAAATTTGATTGACGTCTACTTTATCCCCCAATCCCACATTAAGCGTCATGATACGCCCTGCCATAGGAGGTAGAATATTTACCGTAGTACTCGGATCAGACTCAATAAGCCCAGGGAAGGATAACGTATGCGGTACCGATGTCGATTGAACGGTTGCAATCTGCATCTTCGTTCGTAATGAAGAACCGACTGGAATTTCAATCTTTTTTTCATGACGTATCAACATCGGTGGTACAGGTGTCTGATTATGCTTTAAAACGAGAATATGGCCCCAATGAAAGAGCAGGTACATAAAAAACAAACTAGAAAAAACCACAGAAATAATAGCTATCTTTTTTTGATCATCAGAAAGACTCGCGTACCGAGCGCTGAGCATTGCTGGGATTTTCATAAAACCAATCCTTGTTTTTATTGGATTTTAGATCTGTGATATTTATAATTGGACTTTGGACAAAAAGACATGAAAAGAGCCTCATGTCTTTCTGTCCAAGAAATCTCAGCTCTATCCCTCATAATTAGATCATTAATTGTCCTGATTGTAAATGTTTCTACAAAACGAGCCGATTGTCGTAGATATTATTGGCTTATAAATATGTCAGATCTAAACTTATTTGGACAGAATGGCATGCGTCTTTTTGCATG
>JAUYQG010000182.1 GCA_030695645.1 Legionellaceae bacterium | reverse complement strand
AATAAAATTATTTTTCGCAAAATATCACTGAATTCGTAGGGTGAGCAAAGGAGCCCGCGACGTGCCCACCAGCAGTGGTACAACGGTGGGCACGTCGCAAGCTCCTTTGCCCACCCTACCTCGTTCACCCAGAATTGCTAACAAAAACAGCAAATATTTGGGATTTTCAAACGCTTGTGGAATACTTCATTAATACCTGCTGGCAAAAAGAACCAGCCGAATACGCCGATGCAGTACTCTCAAGCTATTTTATTGAATTACACAGTGTAAATAACTGTGGGTCGTGTCTGGCTGCATAATTCTCCCAAGATTGTTGTTTTTGATTGACATAAGTTTCGAAACGAGCGAGCCCGTGCGGGCGCCCCCCACCTGCGCGTCGCACTCCCCGCTGCCCCCGCGCCGCTCTCAAATCCAAGCCCGCCAAAAGAACCAACAGCGACGGGGTAAATTGCCCCACCATCGACTCTAAAATTAAACGAACGTCGGGCGGGCTCCTTCACTTCTACGCGATAATAAAGTCCCTGTGCAACATCCATCGCAATATTGGCCGGTAGGAATCGCTGTACATAACCTACTACTTGGCGCCAAAATAAATCGCATTGATTCAAACTACACTGGTAAAAAATTCTATCATAAAGCTCAAAAGCCTCGATGAGATGTTGTGGATTAAACACCGCTTCTTGACATGAGTGTTGGGTGAAATTCGCCCTAAATTGCACAAGATTACCCCAGAGTTCTGTTGTATTCGGCAGCTCTAAGCTAAGTGCTTTTTGTATATCCTCATCATTACTTAGATGAATTGCATTGATGATTTGACTAAAATCAAATGGAGCTTGGGTTGCATAATAGCTTTTATGTCCTGTTGGAAAAATGTCTTGATACTGGTTTTGCATATCTTCTTCTGTCATATACTTAGCTAACATCGCACAGAGTTCATCATCCATGGCACATAGCGCTGCCTGGAAGGCAGTCTTTTGTTTTACTTTTCTTCTTGAGTAATCTTGAACCGTTACCTTTTCTGTTAATAATGGCTTTAATAAGTATGGATGTGCTTGAAGTAATTCTTCTGATTTTTTGAGGTCTCCATAGACAATCGCTTGCACTAATAACAAAACGATAGGATTAGGTTTTTTAAAAAATCCTACTTCTGTGGGTAGGGTGTTTCTTTCGATTTGTGCTTGTTTTAGAGTATCATTTAGGACATTGCTTATGTCTGATTGAGAAAATAAGTGTTGGAGAGATGTATTCTCCCATAACAACTGCCGGCCTTTCTTGGTACTTACCAAGGTTTCTGCGATGGTTCTGCCTTGGTATTTACCTTGTGAAACAACGGTATTAAGGCTTGCCACGGTCAGCTTTTGTAGAAGATTAGGATTGTCATGCAACCAATAGAGCGTATCGCTTTTATGCACTTGGCTAAATAATAACAATATGGCTTGATTAATATCTGCGCCATGTTCTATGTAGGTTCTTACAGCTGCTATTTCATTTTCATCAATTGCTATAGCAAAATACATTGCTTGAAGATTTGCTTGAGTTTCAAGCTCTGCAGTTAATTGCGGCACTTCATTATGAAGAATCGCTAATATCTCTTTTTGCTCATGGGGTGCTTTCGTTTGCAGATAAGTCAGTACAAAGCCAGCTTTTTGTTCTTTGCTCCAAAAGCTAAAAAATTGCAAACACTCGGCTAATTCATAACCATGAGGAATAAGTTGGCTTAAGCTATTGGCGTCACAGAGCATCGTTTCATTTCGTAAAAGGCCATCTAGTAAGACAGTCTCTTCTATAGACAGCAATACATAAGCTTCCTCTCTTAATTTTTGCAAAAACAGAGTCTTGACATATTGCCAATCGATATCGCTCACTTTACCAGCGTTTCTTTCAAATGCTATTCCATTGTCTATGGAGATAAAAAGGCTTAACACTTCAAAAAATTTATCATCCTCACCATTGTCGTATTCTTGATCCGCTTGACGTTTGCCATTGTATCCAAGCGGTGCTATCAAGGCCTTTTTGTCCTCACACAGTGCATTGATGATTGCAAAGAATTGAAAATGATTCTTAAATCCCTCTTGTACTTTTTGTTCAATCGTTTCATCCGTAATATTGCTAGAGCCTGCGCGCTCATAACTATCTTTCTCATTGATAGCCCAGATTCCAAACCCGGCGGCTCTTGCAATCTTATTCACACGGGCATGGACATGAATACCTTGAGCGCTCTGATCCGCAAGTTGATGTGCTATTTTATCTACTAAGTTAAAGCGTAACTGGGCAAGTAATTCATCCAGATTTTGGGGCATGTTTAAACTGATAATGATAAAATTCATGCGATCATGGAACCCAGGTGTGCATTGCCCTACATCTTCTGCTATTCTGCTCGCAATAAAGTTCTTTTGCTCATTGGTGGTAAAGACAACATATAACTTGGCTAATGACTCAAGGAGTTCAGATTTAAACGTGTAAGTCGACCTTTCTCCCGCGTGCCTGTCTAATTCTTTGAAAAATTTTTCTTTGGCTGTCAACATGCCGATTTGATTTGTTGCATAATCAACGCCTTCAAATACAGCACGTTTATCATCGAGCTGCAATTGCATGGCTAAAAGTGCATAAAACCCTGTTAGCCAATCAGGAGGCAAAGTGGTGGGTGTTGTTATTAAACGTTGCTTTTGATAGGCATAACATTTATTGGGTTCTAAAATCGGCATGAGCTCACTCTCGTTGCTAAAATTGTTATTTATGGCGATATTGTAACATATGTGTGTTAATAAAAGCAGCATATTGAATTATTTGGCATCGACCAAAGGAGTTAAAAAATATCCAGTAAATTAGCGGCTCATAGATGACCTAAGCATTAATTTTTTGTAGACTATCGTCACGATATTATTTTATCTGGGAAAGCTGTTGGGATTTGTACGGAAGCATTTGTCTGCAGATGGACTGCATCAGAAAAAGTGCATTGCGAATGCTGTTGTGAAAAACACCATAGAAATGGCCGTATAGAATATTATCATCTCATGTTAGGCGCGGTTCTTTTCCATTTGAGTTACTTCAATGATTGAGGCCAGGCACTATTAATTTCCTCCTGCTGATCCTTTTCATTAAAATTCTCCCACAGAATTCCATTAATATCCTTTTCTTTTGTAAATTCGCCAGCATCAGGATCTTCCCAACCCAGATGACGCATGGATCCAGGATTTCTGTTGGTTTTTCGAATGGAAAAATTCAATGTTTCTGTCCGCCACAGTGCATATTGTCCATCAATGACAATTTGCGGCTTTGTGCCCAAGCGCCGCGAATAGTCTTCAATTGATTGTTCAATACTGGTGACGCCAATAGATATGTGAAATTTTCTCATGGTTTATCTCCTATAATATCAAGCTGCGCAATAACCTTATTTCCCATCTCGCGAGTGGATAACAACATCCCCTCGGAAGTCATAATATCTTTTGTTCGAAACCCTTCATCCAAAATAGTCGTCACTGCCGTTTGAATCATTTGTGCTTCCTTGTCCAGTTTAAACGAGCATTTGAACATCATGGCGACACTTAATATGGCTGCCAGTGGATTTGCGATATTACGTCCTGCAATATCAGGAGCACTGCCATGTATTGGTTCGTACAGTGAATAATGATTACCGAAAGATGCTGAAGGCAGCATGCCGAGGGATCCGGTCAACATGGATGCTTCATCCGATAAAATATCACCGAACAAATTTGCCGTAAGCATGACATCAAACTGTTTTGGGTTACGGATCAGCTGCATGGCCGCATTATCCACATACATATGCGAAAGACTGACATCTGGATAGTCATGATCTCGTATCGCCTGCACCGTTTTACGCCACAGCATCGAGGTTTCCAGTACATTGGCTTTATCAATCGAGCACACCTGATTATTCCGAAGTCTCGCCAATTCAAAGGCAACACGGGCTATTCGATCAATTTCAGATTTTGCATAGCGCATGGTGTTGATACCAACCTCTTGACCGTCAACAAGGCTAATACCGCGAGGCTCACCAAAGTACACATCTCCGGTCAATTCACGAACAATCATTAAATCCAGACCATCAATACACTCTGATTTTAATGGCGATGATTCAGCCAATGCTTGAAACAAGGTGGCAGGTCTTAAATTGGCAAACAGATCCAATTCCTGACGAATACCCAGCAGTCCCCTCTCGGGTTTATGTTGATTTTCAATATGATCCCATTTCGGCCCGCCAACGGCACCCAACAAAATGCTATCTGATTTTTTGGCAGTCGCGATGGTCTCGTGATCTAACGGCACGCCGCTATGATCAATCGATGCCCCACCGATTAAGCCATGAATCAAATTAAAATGGTGCGCCGAATGTTGGTTAAACCACTGCAGAACCTTGACGGCTTCAGCAGTGACTTCTGGACCAATGCCATCACCAGGCAATACAAGAATCGTTTTATTCATGATTAACTCCTTCAAACAGCCAGGGTTGCGCTATAATTTGCTCAGTTTCAAACGCCGATATGTCTTCTTCATAGACCAATGTTTCATCAATTTCATCCAATCCCTTGAGCAATGTTTCCCGGCGAAAGACTTCAATGAAAAAAGGGATTTCCAGTGTATCAACCAGGATGACTTGAGACTCCAAATCAACTGTCACCTGGTTATTGTTTCGTTCAACAAGCCGTTGAATATCCACCTTTGGCAGTACAATAGGCAGTAATCCGTTTTTAAAGCAATTACTATAAAATATATCGGCAAAGCTTGGCGCTATGACCACCTGAATGCCGAAATCCAGTAAAGACCATACAGCATGCTCACGACTTGACCCGCAGCCAAAATTTTCCTCAGCCAACAAAATCCTAGCCTGTTGGAAGTTCGGGTGATTCAAAATGAAATCGTACTTTGGCTGATTCGTTTCATCGTAACGCATTTCGGCAAACAACCAGGTTCCCAATCCAGTGCGTTTTATCGTTTTAAGA
>JAUYQG010000179.1 GCA_030695645.1 Legionellaceae bacterium | reverse complement strand
TCTTACTCTTAATAATCGCGATGCTTTACAAACAACATGGAAATTGCTTTGCGAAGAAGGTGTTTTTGATTCAACATTGAATGCTCTCGATGTGCCTAAGAGGACCCAAGAAGAATTTATAGGCTATTTAACAGACAAGTACCGTTCACAATTTGTTGAACAACCTGAATTAAAACATTTTATTGAAAAAACTTTTCGGTTAACCCCAGTATTCCAAGCACATGCAGTTCGTTTTGCAGCTGAAACGGGGTTAGAGGCACTTCTTAATCCAGAGGAAACTCAAAATCATCGGGCTACCTCGATTACAGAATTCAAAGTGCCTTGTTACCATTTCTTGCTACAAATGAGTACGGCACTTGCACTGTTAAGTTTGGCGCTATTTGTCGTTGCATCTTTGGCATGTGCAGGGTGGTACCGCTTTACATGAGTTACAACAATTAGGGGGCTGGTCTGATTACGATACGGTGTTGCGCTATGCACACTCAAGTGATCATTTACAGCAGGCTGCAGAACGAGTGTCAGGCACGTTTTCGTCACTGCTGATATTTTTGCTTTTATTAGTTGATTGACCGAAATTCAGAAGTTCAGATTGACATAAAACTTTATCTACCGAAGTCACTATATATTGCACTTTGGTATCACCAGGTGCTATACTTTATATGAATAAGAAGAACATGTGTAAACGCGCCTTCAAAACCTCTTGGTTTGCTAAAGTGGCAAAGAAAGCCAAAATTACAGACTATGATTTATTTGAAGCAATTCAACAAGTGATTGAAGGTAAGGCTGTAGATTTAGGAGGTGGGGTTTTTAAAAAACGCCTTAATGACAATAGAAACCGATCTATAATACTTGCTAGAGGGGGTTGTTATTGGATTTATGAGTACCTGTTTGCGAAAAAGGATCGGGATAATATTGATGATAATGAGCTACAGCATTTTCGTAAACTTGCCAAATTATATGCTGAATTATCTGTAGATCAGATTGATCAACTGGTGGATGAGAAATTATTGATAGAGATATATGATGATGAAAAAGAAAACTAGATATAAAAGTGATGCGTTTGAAGCAATTCATTCATCGGCATCTGCTTTATTTAAAATTGGTGCCATTGATAAAGCAACTATGCGAGATTTTAATGAGTCTTGTTTGATTGCTGTGCCTGATATGAATCCAATGCAAATCAGAAAGATTCGGGAAGCAAATCATGTAAGTCAGCCGGTATTTGCCCGTTATATGAACACCAGCGAGTCTACTATTCAAAAATGGGAATCTGGCGTCAAGCACCCTAGCGGTATGGCCCTTAAATTATTAGCAATAGTACAAAAGTATGGATTGCAAATTCTTTCTTGATAAAAAACAGGACAAGCACCTCGAGATTTACAACATTAAAACCAGGTACATCTGAATGTTGTTTTTGTTCTTTGATTGTAACCACTCACTCCGTAGCAATGAACGGCCATATTTGGCGCATCTTGAATGAAAACGATTTCGAAAAATGCTCATCCCGGCCTTCGCCGGGACAGGCCAAGCCCATGTATGCTCCGCTTTTTCGAAACCGTTTTCGTTCAACCTGCACTCAAATCTGACCGTTCTCCGAGCGTCAACAGCACCCTCCGAGCAGTTACCTTTGATTTATAAAAAAAGACGATAGTCAAATCCAAAAATATCAGCGATGCGCTTTGCAATTTCTTTTCCAATAGCACGCCTACCATTTTCCATAGCAGAAAGATTGGTTTGACTGATACTCAATTTTTTGGAAAATTCAATTTGACTTAAATCTTCGCGATATCTTAGCCTTTTAATAATACACCAGGTTCGCCTGAGTTTTTCGTTAAATTACCAAATAAATCATCGATCGATATATAATCCGTGTTATTTTCTGTCGCTACCTTATAACGCTCCATGACTTCAATTGGCACAGCATAAAGACTACCATAGCCATGCTATTTTGGCGATATGATCAGTAGGGTGCTTTTTCGTGAGTGCCGACATAATATACCTCCGTAATTTTTAACTTTTTATCAGTAACTTCTCAGCAGCATACATAAGTTGGCTGTCCTTTGCTGAGATGGCAGTGCCGTTTGTCGCCAGGAATTCCTTTTAATTTGCTGTAATTCTTCCAGCCGCCACTTGTAGCAGGGCCATTTTTTTCAAGATCACGTATTAGGGTCTGTTGACAATTCAGATTCCTACGTTCCGCGGCTTGTCCGCGGAATCCAGTTAGATCTGTACTAATACAACAGGTCTTTGCATTGTTCAAGATCTCTGGATCCCGCGGACAAACCGCGGGACGTAGGGCTTCTGGAGATGAATTGTCAACAGACCCTAATAAAAGTAATAAAGTGGCATGGTTGTCCCGTTAAACTTTCTGTGGAAAAGACGGGTTCGCCGCATAAATTGGTTATGGTCAAAACGGATAAACTTTATCAGGCTGCTAAAGAGAGGTTTGACAAGATTAATCTATATGCCAAGAGGCTTGGTTGTCTGTAATTACTTGTGAATACCCCCGCGTTAGAGCTAGGGGTATTTCAAATGACGCGACTAACAATCAATAGTAATATCGTTCGTCTCACACCAATCCAACATAAATTGTTTATACTGCTTATCTCGATAACAGTACCAATCGTTTTCTATTCCTAAAAAACAAGCCGTATCTTTGAAGCGTCTAAATGCACATTTTCCTCGCAGGGCGATTAAAAGTTTTTCTTTTTGATGCTCATCGTCCAATGCGAAAGCAAAGTTTTCCATCATGTCATATTCATTAACATCATATTGTGAAGGTAAGGCAATAAAGTTACTATGATCTTCAAGGTAGGCTTTAGCAGATTGGATTTCTTCATGTTGCCAAGCTGGATAATTATCATCATTATTTTCAGCGCAAGATAATGCACTATCAGAGATAAGACATACGATATTATTTTTTAAATCAATAAATGATCGATGCTCGTCAAAATAACATTCAAGCGCATCTACAAGATCAGATAACTTTAGTTTGTTCATGGTTTAGTCACCATTGAATTATTGTAACTCCCCAGGTTGTGGATAAGTTTAGTGTTTTCACTGAACACGAAGCAAGCACGTCATCCTGAGCGCAGTCTTTTTGCGCGAAGGATCTCCTGAATTTTGCACAATCTGAGATCCTTCGCGCAAAAAGACGCGCTC
>JAUYQG010000177.1 GCA_030695645.1 Legionellaceae bacterium | reverse complement strand
ATATTGGACTTTGAACAAAACCGCATGCAAAAAGACGCATGCAGTTCTGTCCAAATAATTTTAGATCTGTGATATTTATAAGCTTACAATGCTTGACACAACCGGCTTTATTTGTAAGAAAATATACATTCAGGATAATTAGTAATCTAGTTTAGAATAACAGATCTCAAATTTCTTGGACAGAAAGACATGAGGCCCTTTTCATGTCTTTTTGTCCAAAGTCCAGTTCTATATGATTCACAGCAATTCCCACCTTAAAAACCAATAACCAATTGGATCGTCCTATCGAAGCCAATTTTGCTATTTTGATCAACAATCTATTGAATAAAAAGATCATTTTGGTATAATTTTGCCTACTCCACTCATTGTGAAAACATAACATGTATTCTAAAAATATCGCTTTAGTCTCTCAATCCTACCCGGAACCTCTACAGAAACTCGCCACTCAAATCCATACCCTGCTTGAGTGCCTTGGATTTCAAACTATTCGCGACGAGAATACTCCTATCTCCGATGGTGACCCTGTTTTCTCAAAGTTTCTTAGCATGCTGGAATGGTTGCCAAACAATCAAGTGTTCAACAAACCTAGCAATGACGATTCACCTGGGGAGCAATTTTCGACGTTATCAAGAGAGATTCAGGATGCTCAACACGCTTATTTAGCCGAAAAAAATATCACGTTATGGGCGACTACCGGTCAGTTTCATCAAGTCCTGCTCACTGCCATGGCATACTACACACTTCAATCAGCATGCTCGGAACAAAAGCCATGGACACCTGACATTCTATGGCACTTTATTGTGGAACGACATCAAGCTCTTGATCATCATTATTCTGAGTGTACTAAAAAATTTCGCCAAGAACGAATGCTTGAAGAAGAAAGCGGTACGGTTCTGAAGCATTATTCATTGCAAAACAATTATTGTCAGTGGATTTCAAATCCATCCTACCAACAAGATAACCAAACAAAGCAAGACGCGTATCAATACCTCTTGATGCTAGGGAAACAACTTATCAATCGCAAAAAGCCGCTTATTTCGATTTACAGTGATTATTGGAATTTCAGGTTGAAGCAAGACGATTTGCCCATTGCGACCCGTAATCAATACCTTGTTGAGCGATGTGAAGCAGATAGGAATATGTATCGTTACGTCAAATTTCCTTTTAATACAGCGTTTCACGTAATGGCGTACTATCAAGAAAGAAACATCGGAATCTCAATGGGTGAACAGCCATCCGTTTCTCCGCAAATGCAAAGGGTTTTCAAATTAAGGTACGATCAATCACGTAACGAATTATTCAACGCGCTGAAGAATGAAAAATCCAGATTGTCGACTATACAATGCGGGCATAAAAAAAGTGCTTTCATTTCGAACGAGCTATGGGTCAAAGAGCGTGCCGATTTTGAAGCACTTTCATCGCAATTGTCTCGTTTGATATTACTTGAAAAACAACTTCAATTTGCCATAGAAAGCCAAGGTGGCCGCTTAGCGCGATCCAAGCGGACAACAGACGCGACATTGGACGCCCGTGTGGTTGAGGTCGCTCAATGCCTGATTGAAACCATCCATGATCATGAGCGCAATGGTTTCAGGGTAGTGATGATTGATCACAAGCGTATGGATGAAGCCATCCGCATTACCGAGATCGCGGAACAGCCACAACCGTCAGTATGGCATGTTCGTATTAAAAGCAATGCCGATCGAAGCCTAAAAGTAACTCAAGCAGCAGCTATCGAGATCACTGAACAGTTGAAACAAATAACACCTCCAGTAACTGCGCCACCGAGCCATTCTATGACAGAAACAGTAGCTCCTACTATGGGCTTGGATTCGGCGATACAGGAGCCATTCAATGTCTATGAATCCTGGCACATGCTTGTCGACCCTGAGGACAACCGTCAGCTGTATGTATTGTATAAACAAGCCCAATCCAATCCACAAGCATTTCCTGAGTTTTCTCGCGGATTGCAACTCTATTTTCAAAGCATGGCCAATCGTTTGGTGGGACAGCATCTCGCTGATTTTTGTGAGGCCATGCATGGTAGTTACTATATGGACGCAGGGATTTATCAATTAACTGGGACTCTGAATCGTACAGCGATTGCTTCTGGGGTACGATCGCAATATGTCATGAGCTTTTTACAGGATCGTACCAGGAATACGGCGATTTTTAATCTGATAGGTGGTTACTATCAAATCAAGTGTCATTATATAGATCATGCTCTCAGGACTTTTCCACCAAATCCCTGGAGTGACTCATTACGACATGATTTATTTATAGCGCAATACAGACAACAGGTATTCTTGGCCTTTGGGCAGGCATTACTACGACCAGAAGACATCCAATCTATTTTAGCAAATGGTGAAAATAATAGCCCTTTCATTCACGAGCTTGCCTTAGCTTATTGGTTATTTTGTTGCGTGCCGCAACAAATTTCGTCGCCACAAGAGACGCCGATACAGTACGCATCTGAGCGAACGTGGTCTCACAAAAAACGTCGTAAAGCACCCAAGCAACGACACGCAGAAGACAATAAAGAGCAAGATGTTGATATCGACGCCCTGATGCCAGCAGATGCCAATGGGATGGTTGCCCCTCCCCTACTTAATACCATTTCGGAGGAAACATGGGAAACCTGTGATAACCTGTTATCACGCTGCTTTTTTTATCAAGGGAAGGATTCAAACACGACTGAGCATTACCAATTGATCGCTGAACTAGGAGATTTGATACTGAAATTAGAGCGCTCTGTTGCGGATGAGGAGGATGAAATAAAACGTCTCGAGTGCCTGTGGGACGCTTATTGTTACCGCATTGAATTCTCAGTGCAACGAAACCAAGATAGGCACATAAAAAGCAAAGATAGAAATTTTACGCAATCATCACAAAGACAATATTTGTTGAATGATTTATTATCAAAAATACGGCCGTGCCTTGAAACACTGTGTTTACAAGCTTCGAGTGTTGATTCCGATGGGATACTGGTTGAGAATATTGACGAACAGCGGATAAACAATCAGCGCTGGCAGCATTATTTGTGCTTGGAAGCGTTGGTTACCATTGAAAACCAATCCGAGCTGAGCATGAACGAGCAATTCGCTCTGTTGGAAAAAGCTCAAGACAAAGCAGCTGAGTTAGGCGCCACATGCTTTGAGGCCTATCATCATAAAATTAAACTTTGGAATTTTGACACAAATCAAGCCAATGCATCGCACCCGGGATGGCAAAGTGCCTTTGGTCCGATATTAGATAGGTTGGAAAGCGAACCAAACTCGTTTCTACCCGATGCCGACGATCGATATAATGTACGTTTTCTCATGACCGTATGCGAGCATCTCGTAACGACGGATTTGATGGGAGTAAAAAACGCTTTGGCGCAGCTGAATTACCGTGACTATGCGATGTATAAACATAACGTTATGGCCATGCTCCACTCGCTTCAGGAACGCATCATGACTCCTAAGTATGCCGATTATCTCGCAGAGAATCGTTGGGGTTTTCGTACCCACATAGCTGAGACTGTGCTTCCTAATTTAACGATACTGCATGCTGCTGAGGCTGAAATCACCAATAAACCTGTGGATTATGATCGTGCCGCGGCATGTTATATGATGTTTTTTTGGTATGCACCGCCCCCTCAAACAAAAGAGGCTCGAGAAAACGAGCGCTTCCTCGCTGATTGGATGCAACGGCTTATGGAGCGACGTGATTCGCTCACGAACCCTCAGGATTTAATACAACAAAGCAAGAAAATATCTCTGGATATACTTAATACCAGGATGGCTCAATATTTGAGAGTTGCCAGGTGTCAACATCTGTTCGAAGCCATAAATCATGGCGCAAGGAACAGTTTAAAACCATTTTTTGATCACTTTGAAATCCGTTCCGAAATTGCATCTGAACACATGGGAATCACGAGTCACATTTTTAGGCAAAGGCGCGCTATGCTCTCAGAGACTCTCACTCACTATTCATTATTGAGAGAGGAGCTGGAAGATCAATCCCTTGACGTAGACGAGTCATTGAGAAAACAATACATACTTACTCTGGACGAAAACATGCTGCATGGGCTATCTTGCATCCTGCTCTGTTCGAATACAGATATAGAACTAAATATTTCCGATAGCACTGAAAGATCGTTTGTGATATCTAAAATAGTCACCTATAAAAAACGCTATCTGGCACTGTTGAAAGAACAAGGTTTGCAAGCCCCTTCGAAACTGGCACTGAAATCACGCACTAGTCCACTATTGACACAGTGGAGGGATGAGACAGAACTCAACGACTCTAGCCTTGTTGGGAGTAAGAATAAGCCCTTGTCTGCTGAGATAAAAACGAAAGTTAGCAACATCACTACGACATTTAACTCAGCACTGACTCAAGAAATAGATCAGAACAATGGTGCTGTATTAAAGAGGTATATCACGTTGATCTCTATGATTTTAGATGTCGACAGTCGTTTGGAATCCAAATCCCCCATTAAAAATACGTTGCATCAGTATTTGGGGCGATCTTATTTCCGAGTTGCTGTTCTGTTGCATGGTTTCGTGAGTGACATGAGAGACACAGAGTACGTCACATTTGAAACGACACCTAGCCAGCAGCGTTTATTGAGTAAATTAATGGATATTGCTAAGACATGTTGTGCAAGGTCGCGCAATATAATCCCCAATAAAAGCAGTGAAACCAGCAAAAGCTTGCTGTCGGAGGTAGAAAAATTCCAACAAATACTTGCGTCAGAACCGATAAAAGACGTCAGGGTCAGTGAGTACAACGGAGGATTTATGACGACAAGTCAACCCACTCAGTTGCCCTCCTCTAACCAGGCCCTTGACTATTCGCCAAAATGATTTCAAGCACTGATGTACAGCGGACCCAGGAATGTCGGGCACGTCGCTACCGCGCCCCAATGAGTCAATGAACACAGATGTTTGTTGTCCGTTTGACGCGCTGCTAGAGAAAATACGCCAGTGCATAGATATTTGGACTTTGGACAAAACCGCATGCAAAAAGACGCATGCAGTTCTGTCCAAATAATTTTAGATCTGTGATATTTATAAGCTTACAATGCTTGACACAACCGGCTTTATTTGTAAGAAAATATACATTCAGGATAATTAGTA
>JAUYQG010000171.1 GCA_030695645.1 Legionellaceae bacterium | reverse complement strand
ACTTATCCACAACCTGGGGAGTTACCAAAACTGCATGCAAAAAAACGCATGCAATTTCGTCCAAATAATTTCAGATCTGTGAAATTTACAGACATATATTATTAGGTGAAATCGATCTATTTTATGAAAACAGTTGCATATAGTGTAATTAATGAACTGGTTGAGAGTAATGGATCTCAAGTTTCTTGGACAGAAAGACATGAGGCTTTTTTCATGTCTTTTTGTCCAAAGTCCAAATAACAACATAATCCAACAAACACAACAGCCTTGATCTTCAACCTTTGATCAATCAGCAATGTGATTGCATTGCGATGAGACCGCGTAATGCTTCATCCACGGATTGTTCACGGATTGCAGTGCGATCACCCTGAAATAGGTAACGTTGAGCATTCGTTGCTTTTGCATGACTTGTCCATGCAATCCAAACAGTTCCTACGGGCTTTTCATCGCTACCGCCATCGGGCCCTGCTACGCCACTTATCGCAACAGTATACTGTGCATCACTTGCTTGTAGTGCGCCTTCTGCCATCGCACGTACGGTTTCCTCACTGACGGCGCCGAAGCGAGTCAATGTATCACTGGACACACCGAGCATCTGTTGTTTGGCCTCATTGGAATATGTTATAAAACCACGATCAAACCACTGTGAGCTACCAGGGCCGTCGGTAATGGCTGCCGCTAAACTGCCTCCTGTACAGGATTCAGCGACTGCGCATCGCGCGTGCCGTTTGAGTAAGCACTTACCCAATTCAATGGCAAGTAAATGAGTGACGTATGATTTAGGCAAAAATTTCCTCCAAAAAATTCGTCAAGGCTTGTAGGGATCGACGAGATGCTTGAGCGTTATAAACTAGGCCTGATGAGACATCATGAGCATGTGGGTTCGTAAACGAATGTTGAACTTGACCATACATATGCATTTGCCAATCAGCACCGGCATCCGTCATTTCTTTACAAAAGATAGTGACTTGATCAGGTGTCGCCATGGGATCACTGTAGCCGTGTAAGGCTAATATTTTGGCTTGAATTGGAAGATTTGGTAAATCGGTTGCTTGTTGTAATACACCATGAAAACTAACGGCACCGACAATGGGTGCACCACTGCGAGCTAAATCCAGAGCACATAATCCGCCAAAGCAAAATCCCATGATGGCGATGCGATCATTATCTACTTCGTCCATGGTGATCAGTGCGTCTAGGGCCGCTTGAATGCGTGTACGCAACAACAGTCGATCATGAACCAGCGGATGCATCAATGCTTGTTTCTCATCATTTGTTTCACCCAGACGCCCTTGACCATACATATCAACCGCAAAACCAATGTAACCCAGCTTGGCAATTAAATCCGCTTTTTGGCAAGCAAAATCATTACGCCCAGACCAGTCATGGACCACAATGACAGCGGGCTTAGGAGTAAAGACTTGGTCATCGTATGATAAATAGCCATGTAATTCATGTTCGCCGTGATGATAGATGTAATTTGAAGTGTGCATGATGAGTCCTGTTTTTTTGGCCTCGTCCTTGTTTGACGACTGAATTAACGATGTCGAAACGATGACGGACTCCGTTTTTTTCTCAGATAGTGTATGATGATCTCATATTATTTAGCAATCGCTTAGTGGATTTTCATGACAAAAACGTTAGATATCTCATCACTATTTTTGAAAGCCTATCAATTACAGCAAGCGAATCAAATACAAGAGGCCATTGTTCTCTATCAAGAGCTTCTGGAACATCAACCGCAGCATGTTGATGCGCTTCGTTATTTAGGTTTAGCTTATGCTCAACTCAACCATATGCCGCAAGCGATTCGTGCATTTGACCAAGCGCTTTCATTACAACCATCCGATGCCAATTTACATTTGAATCTTGGTAATGCCTATAAACAAACGAAAGTAATGGACAAAGCAATTTATCATTATCAACAGGCTTTAGCTATTGAGCCCCAGTACGTGCAAGCTCACAATAATTTAGCAGGGCTTTATGCTCAGCAAGATGACTATCCAGAGGCTTTGCGTCAATATCGTGCCGCAGTGCATGCCGATCCGGGTTTTGCGCCGGCGCATTTTAATTTAGGTCTATTATTATTAAAGCATCATGAATTAGAGGCTGCTGAAAAACAGTTTAATAATGTATTAGCGCTTGATCCGTCTTATGCGAGTGCGCATTTTTATTTAGGCCTATTGAAATTGGAGGCGAATGAACTGGACGATGCGGAGGCGAATTTTCAACAGGTAATACTTGTTGATTCAGAGCACGTTGAGGCGTTAGTGAATTTAGGTGTTGTTACGCTGAAACAAGGGCGTGAGCAGCATGCGGTTGATTATTTTACCCAGGCATTAGCTTTGGATGAGCATCACTTGGAGGCACGAAATAATCTTGCTGCAACGTTCATTCACCACGATCGATATGAAAATGCATTAATGTATTATGATTCTTTATTAAAAGATGATCCAAGTAATGTTGAATATTCGTACAATACTGCTGTGGCAAACATGGGTTTGGGGCATATGGACGAAGCCGTACGTATGTTTGAACAAGTATTAGGTTATCAAAACAATCATTTTGGGGCATTGAGCAATCTAGCAGCTATCGAAATGCGCAAAGGGCATCGTGATGAGGCGTGCGTTTTACTCCGACGTGCTCTGTTAGCGAAGCCTGGAGATAAAACGAGTGAATTTATGTTACATGCTATCACTGGTGATGATAAAGCGGTAGCTGCCTGCCCAACATATGTTCATGATTTATTTAACCATTACGCCATGTATTACGAAAAGCACATGAACGAGTCGTTGCATTATGCGATACCTAAACGCTTATGGGATGTTTTACATCAATTGGAATGTGGCAAAGTGAAGCATGCGCTGGATTTGGGTTGCGGTACGGGTCTTAGTGGCGTGATATTGAGACCTTTTTGTGAGCATTTAACGGGTGTTGATATTGCAATTAAGATGCTCACGGTTGCTAAAGAGAAAAAAATATATGATGAATTGCTCGAAGAGGAGTTGATAACTTTTTTACAGCATGATCATATGCCATATGAATTGGTGGTAGCTGCCGATGTTTTACCTTATCTTGGTGATCTGCAACCCTTATTTAGCGCGTTAAAGCCAAGACTTGCGCCCGATAATTTGTTTTTGTTTACAACAGAAATCAGTTTTGATGAGCCTTGGGAGCTTCAGGAAAGTGTTCGTTTTCGCCATCATCCCAGTTATATTCATAGTGTATGTACTCAAAATGGATTCGAAATAGTGTATCAATCAAAAATGGTAGCCCGAAAACAAGAGGAGCGAGATTTAGAGGTGATACTATATGCTGTTCGGTTGGAGTTTAGACAAACCGATGTCTAATACGAGCCCGCCCGAACCCCGTTTTAATTTATGTTTTAACAACATGGCTTCGATTATGCGATCATTTTGGGGTGATACCGCCTTCATTTTCTTCAGCATTTTTTGCCATCTCGATGGCCGATGTAGCTTGTTGTTTGGCCTCATTCTTGAAAAATGTAAAGGGATTGCCATGCTTATACTGGTTGTAAGCTAGGGGAAGCAAGCCAATCAGAGCAAGGGAGGTAAGACAAGCGATAGCTGTAGCACCATAATTTAGGCGTTTTGTGTTATTGGAACACTTTTCTAATATTTGTAGCTGCTCATCTATCCTAGCTTGATTTGCTTTAAAGTAATGATTCAATTTCGTTTTATCATTGTTTAGGCTATTCTTAAGGATCGTAATGATTGTGTGCGCAGCTTTGTATTCTTCGCTATCCTTCTTGCTATGCTTATTAATCCATGATTCAAAGGCCTTGATAGAAGAAGCGGCGGATAAAGCATGTTTTAACGACGTAGCCCCTTCTTTTGAACGATCAATTTCGTAGTAGGATATCCGCTTCTCTTTAGCTAAGTTTTGGGCAGTTTTAAGATTTAAAGCAGAGTTTTGACGATTGGTATTAGGGTTAGGGAGAATAGCTACCAACATTATTTGGATATGAGGGTACTCTTTTTCAAATGAATCAGCATTGTCCAATGCGGTATGTAATGAATCATTTTTGATTGGATTAAAAAACAAACAGCACTGTGTTGCAGACTTTACCTTATCATCAAACAGTTCGCCGTAATCACCGTAACTAATATTCTCCTCAGGTTCAGTCGAATCATCCCAGTCAACTCGAGAGCCTGTATTCACTATGTTTGAATCAGTCGACATCAGAGTGGATATTCCATCGGACTTGTTTGCTTTTTCATCCCCTATAAACAATATAGTGTCGCTTGGCATCATGGTCTCCTGTGTCAAATTGTAACTATTCGCACGTCATCCCGAGTACGACGAGGGATACTGTACGGGGTGAGCAGTTACGTCTAATTTTGACAAAGACTATTAAAGTTGGACCGACTCACCTTGACAAAACGACATAAGTTCACTTTCGCATCGAATTGTTTAATAGTTAATTAAACTGTAGCATAATGGTTAATGTTTATCAAATGCTAGCCTCTTCATGAAAAATGTAACTCCCCAGGTTGTGGATAAGTTTAGTGTTTTCACTGAACACGAAGCAAGCACGTCATCCTGAGCGCAGTCTTTTTGCGCGAAGGATCTCCTGAATTTTGCACAATCTGAGATCCTTCGCG
>JAUYQG010000157.1 GCA_030695645.1 Legionellaceae bacterium | reverse complement strand
ATTTGGCGCATCTTGAACGAAAACAATTTCGAAAAATGCTCATCCCGGCCTTCGCCGGGACAGGCCAAGCCCATGTATGCTGCGCTTTTTCGAAACCGTTTTCGTTCAACCTGCACTCAAATCTGACCGTTCTCCGAGCGTCAACAGCATCCTCCGAGCAGTTGCATATAGTCTGTTTTTTTTGTTGTTCAAACATCCATTGGATCAGACTATCATGCTTAGCTTGTTCTGATCTAGATTTATTTTTTTAGATAAAATGAACTAAACTTACCATCTGTGTTAATGCAAAGGGGGGAATATTGACAACATGAAGGATATCAAAGTAAATAAAACCAATAGGTTAGGTCGGATCGCGCAAGCATGGTCTCTATCTATCGAGCAACTTTCCCATACCCTAGCCACGAAGATGGCCACTTTGCAGTTGAAACAGCAAGGACTTCAAAAAGTCATTCCCAGTTTATTGAATGGTTATCATCTTGCAGTCGAGAAGCATTTGATGGAGGATGAAATCAGTTCGAAAATGCTGCAACGTATAGAGGAGATGCAAAATCTTGACGAACAACTGCTCCCAATGTTTAAGCTTCTCGAACAGTTAAACGATTACAGCAGTATAATTGCGCATCATCGTGTAACAACAAATCGTCTGTCAGCTCAACAATGCTTAGATGAGCTTATCGCTAACTATCCTTTTGAGCAAAATTCACAGAAAAAGTTGATAATATTGGACTCTAATCAGGATTTTGAATTCAGTTATCCCCGATTATTTATTGAGACTTCACTCCGTCATTTATTAGAAGCCGCATTGCAGCGCATTCTGAACGCAGGTAAAGGAGATATTCAGCTTTGGGTATCTGATGAAAGTGATTATAATGTTTTTAATCTAAAAGATACGAGTCAGGGCTTGACTGATGACCAATTGATTAACCTTTTTAGCCGATTTTTATTTGAATCTTATGACAAAACTCGCCCTGGTCTTGGATTCTGTCGATTGGCCATTTTGCAGATGGGTGGTGACATTATTTGTAAAACGGCCAATGATGAAGGCACACACATTAAGATAATGCTTCCCAAAACGGATTACCGCACAACATGTTTATATTAAGCACACGTTTCAAACACTTGCAGCAATTTGCTTTGCACAATTACAACCATATCTTCGTTATAGCCTAATTTCCAGGAGAAATTAGGCTATAACGGATCGCATAAATTGAATACGACCACTAATGAATTAGCCTGTTATTATGATAGCGAAGCAATCCTATGCTATATTCTAACTTAGAACTATTCAACACATGAGAGTTGATGATGGATAATGGAGACCGATTAATGACTATCAAAGAGTTACCTGAAACACCTAATGAGTATCCACCCCTACCTGATAACTTACCAGAACCTATTCCATCAGACACACCAGAACCCGAGCCTAGGCAACCGCAAGAACCAAATGACTATTAGACTATGACCTGTTATTCATTTAATGCACATCCGAACCGCGACCGTTAGGTATAAACAGCTCTCGCTGTCCTCCCCCCCGGTTAGAACCCATCGTGCCCTATTAAGGCAATGGGCTCAGGATGCTTCCATTCCCGTACTTATATTAACTTCAAAACAGCTTATGTAATCAATTGTGATGCTTGATATTTTATTGTTTAGAATGCCTTCTGATCTAAGAAGCAAAACATGAGCACGTTGCCGGATGATTTGATGTATATGATTTTGATGGAGATCCATCAGGATGGCTTGTTTTTCCGTAGATAAATTGATTTTGATCATCCACAGTCCATTGCAAATTAAGATCGCAATATGATGATCCCATAAACAAAAAAGTCAAGTGTTGAAACTTAATATTGTGCCTGCACACAGTATAGTATAAACACAAAACGCGTCATCGAGGTCATGTATAAAGCCCTCTCCCCAACCCTCTCCCGCGCAGAACACCGGTTTTCTTGCCAACTTCACGTCGCGGGAGAGGGGGCAGATCGCGCTAACTGATGAAGCTAGGTGCACATACCTCACACGTCAACACGAGAATTAAAACGTAAGTTTGTGGCCGCGCGCAGTATAGCGTAAATTTTGCCTGCCTATCCGGTTGTCACATATTGTGATGATTTCGTCATTGCGAGGTACGAAGCAATGACGAGTATGTGACAACCGGATAGGCGGGAAATTTTGAACGGTTTCGCTCCCTAACGGTCGGTTCGGTTTTTTTTGTTTCAAACTGTCAATACGTATCGCGTTTCAAACCAATCGTCTAGCCTCCAACACATTCGGAATCTGTCCTAAACGATTGAGCATCCGAGATAAGCTGTTCAAGCCATCGATTTCCATCGTAATTTTAATTTGCGTAATATTTTCTTGTTTATCCGTTTCCGTTTGTAATGCAAAAACGTGCGCTTTTTCATTGGTTAATAGCGAAGTCACATCGCGCAACAATGCTGAACGATCGAAGGCTTTAATTAAGATATCAACCACATACAAATCACGTGTTGCACTGCCCCAACTCACCTCCAAAAAACGTTCACGTTGTTTTTGGCTTGCGCTGATAACATTCGCACAATCCTGACGATGTACCGACACACCTCGACCAATGGTCATATATCCTATAACATCCTCACCGGGCAACGGTTGACAACACCGCGCCATGTGCGTTAGTAAATTGCCAACACCCTCGATGCGTAAATCACTTTTAGCTCGTTCAGATTTCTTATGAGACTTAACAATTTTCTGCAAGGCTTGTTCTGGTTTTTCAGCGGGCGTAACGCGACTTAAAATGTGCGCCAACTTAATGTCACCACGCCCAAGAGTTGCGTACAAATCATCTAATGTCTTAAATTTATACGCTAACAACACATCCTGTAATCGCTCTGTTTTAACACCTAAATTTTTCAATTCTTTATCGAGTATGTCATGTCCTTCTGCGCAGTTTCTGTCGTAATCTTGTAATTTAAACCAATGCAAAACTTTCGCTTTCGCTCGCGATGTTTTCAAATAATGCAAATGTGGATTAATCCAATCTCGTGAAGGCTTCGCTTCTTTACCGGTTAACACCTCAATTTTATCACCCGTTTTGAGTTGATATGTTAACGGTACAATCGACCCATTCACTTTAGCCCCGCGACAACGATGCCCCATTTGAGAGTGCACATGATAAGCAAAATCAAGTGCCGTCACGCCGGAAGGTAAATCCAGAATATCCCCATCTGGCGTAAAGACATAGACCCTATCTTCTAAAAACTCAGCTTCAATCGTTGCAAACACGCCTTTATTGGTTGAGACATCTCGATGCCAGGCCAATACCTCTCGTAACCATTCAATTTTTCGTTCATGGCTTGCTTTATTCTGATGGCTACCCTCTTTGTATTTCCAATGAGCTGCCACCCCCATTTCAGCCTGCTCATGCATTTGAAACGTGCGCAGTTGCACCTCAAATACACGATCTTCTGGTCCTATAACCGCCGTATGCAATGATCGATAGCCATTAGCCTTAGGTCTATCAATATAATCATCAAATTCTTTCACAACTGGCTGCCACATCGTGTGAATCAAACTGAGCACTTCATAACACTGTTCTTTTGTTTCAACCAAAATGCGTACAGCCGTCGCATCATAAATTTCTGAGATCGGCACATTTTTACGTTTCATTTTTCGATAAATACTGTGGATATGCTTTGAACGACCATACACAGCAAAACGCTCAAAGCCCATGGCTTTCATGTGCTTATCTAATTCTTCTACAATCAGATTAACATAGCGATCCCTATCCAACCGTTTCGCTTTTAACTCTACCGCGATCGCTTTGTAATCCTCAGGATGCAAATACCGAAATGCTAAATCCTCCATCTCCCACTTGATGGCACCAATACCTAATCGATTCGCCAAAGGCGCGTAAATTTCCATAGCCTCGGTCGCAATTTGTTGACGCATCTGGGAGGAAATAGGTGCTGATGAGCGCAACACACACAGGCGATCAGCCAGCTTGATGAGCACTACTCGCACATCGTCAACCATAGCGAGCAACATTTTACGCATATTATCAATTTGGTGTTTATGTTGTGGGTATTTATCGAGTGATGAAATCCCAGAGATCGCACTCATTTTTTCCACGCCGCTGACCAAGCGGGCTACATTACTTCCCAATTGCTCTTCCACATCTTCCAGCGACAACTCGGCGTAATGAACGCTGACGAAGATAATCGCGGCTGCCAAGGTTTCTTGATCAACCTCCAAATCAGCCAAAACATCGGCCATAGCCAAACCTTGTTGCAAACACGACTCACCAATTTCAGTAGCATGATCATGCCCCGCCAGTTGGCTTAAAGTACAGGCATTACGAATCATATCCAAATCTTGGAAATAACCCTTGCTACCGACCACTTGCAACCATTGTTCAACGTCAATGCTTCCATCGGGCTGCAGCGGCATGCCTTCTTTGACCTTTACCATAACACTTGTCCTTGTATAAACGGGAGTCAGTCACGTACAAACAATGCAATCGATTCAACATGGGATGTATGAGGAAACATATCCATAACACCCGCTGAAACAAAACAATATCCATGCTGATTCACTAAAATATCCGCATCTCTGGCCAATGTGGCCGGATTACACGACACATACACGATACATTGCGGGTTAATCTTATCCATTTGTTTGACGATGGCCAGCGCTCCCGTACGTGGCGGATCCAAGAGTATTTTATTAACACCAGCGCACATCTCATCACGTAGCGCAGCCTCATCATCCAAGTTAGCACACAGAAACGTGACATTTGTTAATTGATTCGCTTTAGCATTCATATCAGCACGACGAACCATGGCGTCACTTCCCTCAACTGCAATCACATGCGCACACTGTGTGGCTAACGGCAAAGAAAAATTACCTAAACCACAAAATAAATCCAACACGACATCATTCGCATTTAAATCCAATAATTGGAGTGCTAACGGCACCATTAATCGGTTTATCCCAGCGTTTACTTGCGTAAAATCAGTGGGATGAAATTGGTATTCTATTCCAAACTGAGGTAATCGATAGGTTAGAAATTCGCTCACGTTCGTTGGATGAAACAAATACACACTGTCAGGACCACCGGGTTGAAGAAAAATTCGAAAATGCGTTCTATCTGCAAAAACCTTGATTTTTTCTTCATCCGACTGACTTAGTGGCGTTAAATTACGCAGAATAAATGCCACATCATCGTCACCTGCCGCTACTTCAATTTGAGCAATGCACCGAAGATCATCTAATGTGTCTAATAATTGACGTATGTTATCCATTTCAGCATCCACACGAGCATGTAACACAAGACACGTATGAATATCAGTGATGTAACGTGGATTATTTTTTTCACGAAACCCAACTAATGTTGCTTGCTTTTTATCAACATAACGAACACTTAAACGCGCTTTATTTCGATAATGCCATTGATCACTGGTTAACGGTGCCAACACGGTCTCCGGCTGACAATGGCCGACTCGTGCTAAAACATCCAACAATAACGTTTGTTTTTCAATAATTTGCGCACCACCATCCAAATGCTGCAATGAGCAGCCACCGCACATCGCATAATGAGGGCACTTTGGCTCAACGCGCTGTTCCGATGGGGTAATCACAGTCAATAAGCGACCTTCATCATAGTCGCTTTTTCGCCGGGTGTATTCGAACGTCACGGTTTCCTGGGCAAGGGCACCTTCAATAAACGTTGTTTTACCGTCTAAACGAGCTATTCCTCGCCCATCATGACTGAATTTTTCTACATAGGCTGTGACTGGCGCCTTAGGCAAAGTCTGACGTCTTTTTCTCATGTTTTTCTCTCGTTTTAACAGATGTAAGGTGAACAAGGAATTATGTAGGGTGGGCAAAGGAGTGCAACGACGTGCCCACCCATGATTACCAAAAGTTGCACTCCTTTGGCCCACCCTACAACGCTCTATTTAAAGAGTCGCAATAAATGCATCAACATCTTTAATCGATAACTCCTGACATTCACCACGAGCCAATGAGCGAGGCATTTGAAATGAACCATAACGAATTCGTATCAAGCGACTCACTTCCACGCCTTGTGACGTCCATAACCGTCTGACTTCTCGATTACGTCCCTCACTTAAAACCACGTGATACCAGGTATTTACCCCTTCACCACCTCGGCATTCTATTCGTTTAAATTTGGCAATTCCGTCATCTAAAGTCACGCCTTTCAATAGTGCGGTAATGGCTTCAGGTTTTACTTGCCCATAAACACGCACAGCGTATTCACGCTCCAATTCATATTTGGGATGCATCAAGCGATTCGCCAACTCACCGTTGTTGGTAAACACTAATAAACCTGAGGTATTAATATCCAAACGACCCACCTGAATCCAGCGCCCCTGCTTTAAATGAGGCAAATTATCGAAAACGGTTTTATTGTGCTTAGGATCGTGTCGACTTGAAATTTCACCAACGGGTTTGTGGTACAGCAAAATACGTGTTTTGTAGCTGATTTTCATAGGATTATCAATAATGCGACCCCGCACACTAATTTTATCATCCGATGTTGCTGAATCGCCAATCTTTGCGGTTACTCCATTAACCTGAATCAAACCCTCTTCTATCCAGCGCTCCATTTCTCGTCGAGATCCCAGACCGGCCTGACTTAATAGCTTCTGTAATCGTTCACTACTCATGATTCACCGTATCCAATGAAGGTAAGTCATTCAGACTCACCAAGTTAAAATAATCAAGAAATGCTTTCGTCGTGATATATACCGCAGGTTTTCCCGGAACATCTCGAAAACCAGCTACTCGTATCCATTCTCGATCAAGCAATGTCTTTAATATAGACACACTGACTGCCACGCCACGAATCTCTTCCATATCAGCACGGGTTACTGGCTGTCTATACGCAATAATAGATAAGATTTCAAATAACGCATTCGAGTATTTTACAGGTTTTTCCACAAACAATCGCGCTACCCACGATGCATATTGCTGTTTTGTTTGAAAACAATACCCGCTCGCTAGTTTTTTCAATTCAATCGAACGGGGTTCATAATCGCGAGTCAAATCATCTAATACCTGTTGCAGTTGCGAGCGTGTTGGCTTTTCCCATTCATCAAATATCGCTAACATCGTATCGAGGCTCAAAGGTTCGGAACTGCTCATCAATAGAGCCTCAATCACCTGCTTGATTAAACCATCATCCATCATGCTGTCTTGTCCGTATATAAATTGGCATAAAAGCATCCGTTTGAATTAACAGCAATAGTGCTTGCTTCGCTAACTCAAGTATGGCCAAAAATGACACAACCAATCCCATTCGACCTTCGTGTTGCTGATATAATGTTGTAAATTCCAGAACCTCTTCGTCTTGTAATCGTTGCAGCACATGGGCCATACGTTCATGCACCGACAAGGGTTCTCGTTGAATCTGATGATGCACAACATGTCCCTGGCGTTCTAACACCTGTTTCATGGCTAATACCAAATGATCCAACTTCATGTCAGGTAACCGCGTGTTTATGGGCAAATTAAAACAAGGAACTTCCACTGGAAACACATCTCGGCCACGCCTTGGCAACTGTTCAAGTCGCATGGCGGCCTGCTTAAACTGTTCATAAACTTGTAAGCGTCTCACAAGCTCCATGCGTGGATCGATGTCTTCTCCATCATCATTCCTTGTGGTAATCGGTAGTAGCATTCGTGACTTAATTTCTGCAAGCATGGCGGCCATCACCAGATAATCCACCGCTAACTCCATGCGCGTACTTTCCATCAGATCAATATATTGCATGTATTGTTGAGTAATTCGCAACATGGGAATATCCATGATATCAATATGTTCTCGTCGAATTAAGTACAACAACAAATCCAATGGGCCTGTAAACAAATCCAACAGAATTTCCAAAGCATCGGGTGGAATAAACAAGTCCTTGGGTGTTTCAGTGATTGGCTTACCATCAAGTATGTAACTAATAATCCGTCCCCATAGCCTCACGTACATCGGTTAATGTTTTTATTGCCTCTTCACGGGCTTGTTCGCTACCATCCGACACAATGCGTTTGACAGAACCTAAATCAGCCTCATATTCTCGAATGGCTATTTGAATCGGTTCAAGTTCCTTTATTACAGCATCGATAACGGGTTGTTTGCATTCAAGACAGCCAATACCTGCCGAACGACAACCCGCATCAGCCCATTGCCGAACCTCATCACTTGAATAAATTTTATGAAACTGCCACACAGGACATTTCGCGGGATCACCGGGATCGCTTCGCTTAACTCGCGCAGGATCTGTTGGCATCGTGCGTATTTTTCGCCCAACCACCTCGGGCTCTTCGCGCAAACTGATGGCATTGCCGTATGACTTAGACATTTTTTGCCCATCCAGTCCAGGCATTTTGGATTCTTCAGTTAATAGAACCTGAGGTTCTGGTAAAATAATTTTACCCGAGCCATCCAAAAATCCATACAATCGCTCTTTATCACCTATCGATAAATTATGCTGTGACTCAATCAGTGCTTTGGCCGTTTTTAATGACTCATGACAGCCATCTTGTTGAAATCCAGTACGAAATTGATTATACAATTTACCATTTTTCTTACCCATTTTTTTTATGGCGTCTAAAGCCAATAACTCAAAATTAGGCTCTCGACCGTATAAAAAATTAAATCGCCTGGCCACTTCACGAATTAACTCAACATGAGATATTTGATCCTCACCCACAGGCACAAAGTCTGCTTTATACATGAGTACGTCCGCACTCTGCAGCAATGGGTATCCCAGAAAACCATAAGTCGACAGATCTTTTTCATGTAATTTTTCTTGTTGATCTTTATACGTAGGTACTCGTTCCAACCAACCTATGGGAGTAATCATCGACAATAACAAGTGCAATTCAGCATGTTCAGGTACCCACGACTGAATAAACAACCGTGACAAGCCAGGGTTAATCCCACATGCCAACCAATCAATAACCATATCCCAAATAATCGGTTCGAGACCCCGTGGATTTTCATAATTCGTGGTTAATGCATGCCAATCTGCCACAAAAAACAAACAATCGTATTGATGTTGAAGTTTAACCCAATTTTTAAGCACACCATGATAATGCCCAAGATGCAAACGACCACTCGCTCGCATACCGGATACAACGCGCTTATTACTACTGAAAACGGACATCTAAAACCTCTCTCTTTTCCCTTAAAGCATTCAAAATGTGGTGAATCAATACCTTTATAACCCCAGTTCGGAGTTTTTTTTACTGGTTACTACTGAACTGGGGTCTTTATACTTTAAATGGTTGTGGATCCCCTTTGCCCTCACGAATGATCACCGGATATTCTCCCGTTAAATCGATAACGGTGGTTGGTTCATGACTGCAATTTCCACCATTTATGATCAAATCCACCTGTTTCCCTAATAAATCCTCAATGGACTCCGGCTCACTTAATGGGGCAACAGCACCGGGTAATATTAAGGTCGAACTCATTAATGGGGCATCCAAACAATCCAGTAAAGCTAAGCTAATAATGTGCTCAGGCACGCGTAATCCCAGCGTTTTACGCTTAGGATGTAACATCAAACGTGGCACTTCATGGGTCGCATTTAAAATAAACGTATAGGACCCCGGGGTAAATGCTTTTAACAAACGAAAAATAGGATTGGTCACTCGAGCATACGTACTTAATTGTGATAAGTCTCGACACACCAGCGTCATATTATGCTCATCATCCAATTGCCGCAAACGGCGAATACGCTCTAACGCAGACTTATTCCCCAAGCTACAACCCAGCGCATACCCTGAATCAGTGGGATAAACAATCAAACCACCCTCTTCCACAATATTGGCAGCTTGTCGCAATAAACGTGCTTGTGGATTATCCGGATGCAACGCAAAAATTTGGCTCATTTAATTTACACTCCATGTTTGCCAAATCGGTACGCAGTTAGCGGGTAACTGTTTCTGCCGACCTAAGGCAATACGTGACATCATATCTCCGTGGTAGTCCGAACCTGATGATGCCAACAAATCAAAGCGCGAGCAGATCCCAGCCAACTCGTGCATATCCGTGGCGATCATATCGCCAGAAACCACCTCTAAACCAACTCCACCTACCATTTTAAAGTCTTTAATAAACTCATGCAATTTTGTTCGTGTTAATTTGTATTTAAGAGGATGAGCGATCACGGCTTGCCCACCCGCTTTTACCACGCCTTGCACAGCTTCCTCTAAACTTATCCAAGATGTTGGTACATACGCACGCTGCCGATCACCAAGAAATCGCTTAAACGCCGTTTTCATATCCGGTACAAGTCCCTCATTTATTAAAACTCGAGCAAAATGAGGGCGAGCAACACGTTCATGTCCAGCAATATCGCGTGCCTTTTGATACGCATTCGTGACACCACAACGAGCTAAACAGTCACCTATTTCCATAGCACGTGCAATCCGACGTTCTTTTTGTAACGAAATCAAATGAACCAAATTCGAATCATCCGGCCGAATACCCAAGCCAATGATATGCACATCATACTTTTTCCAGCGTATGCTTAATTCAATACCATCAATAATATGAATATCACGGTCACGACTAGCCGCATGCAATCGCGAAAGCCCATCAATCGTATCATGATCCGTCAAAGCCAACACACGAATGCCTGCACTTACAGCCCGAGCAAGCAAGTCTTCTGGACTTAGAATGCCATCCGAAAAGTTACTATGACAATGCAAATCAAACATAAATTCCATAAGCTAATATCTAGTATACGCATTCTACCTGAAGATACTGGTTTTTTCACGATTTGATTTTTGGGCTTAGGGATCGGTAAAAATATATGGCATCATACGCACATATTTTGATTCGAAAATGTTAGATGTAGGGTGCGCAAAGGAGCGAGAGCGACGTGCCCACCAATGAGCCTCGAACACGTGGGCACGTCGTTGCACTCCTTTGCCCACCCTACTTCGTGCTTCGGTTAATTTTTATACCAAGATGTGTCCACAGGGTAGCCCGATTTCGCGTGGGCTACCCTGCTTGGTATTGGTTTTTAAGACTAAAACTGATTAGTTATTGCACATACTATTTACTTTGTGATCTATGTTCGATATAATATCAAAAAACTGAATTTTATCGTTATGGAGATAAAAACATGAAAACCAATCAAGAACGAATAACTAGCCTAGCATCCGAAAAATTGCCTACCAGCAGTTTGGAGCGCGTTGGATTAACTTTTTTTAATATTTTAAATATTGGGCTACAGTCCGATCTGGAGTACAGTACGCAGCAGGTTAGTAAGACACGATTCGATATAAGCGCAACAAAACTGGATGGATATCACTTGCATTGCATTCCTGGTTCAGGTAATCGCGCGCCTATACCTAAAGCCAATCAAATATGTGCCTATGTTGATGGCATTAATAATGAACTTAAGATTACTTATTTAGTGTCAGGTCAAATAAAAGTGCTAAGCCTTCACAGATTTGTATTGGATCAGTACGCTAATTCCCCAGAAGATAAAGCACTGAATAGAATTTATTCTAAAATTCAATCAAACCGTCCATTAACGACCGAACAAATTACTTTAATCGAAGAAAAAACCAATTCACCAGTTGCTTCACCGATCAATGCCGTTAAATCAGTGGGAAATAAACTCTTCGGAATGATCGCACAAACAACAGAGGAAGACTCACAATCCCACTCTCGTTTGCATTGCATAAAAATCTCACAAAATCCCTTACTCAAATCCATGGATGAATACATCCATAGCCTACGTAAAAAAGCGACCGCTGATAAAATGAATAAAACGGCGGCTAAAGACAAAATTGCTTTGACTAACGCATTGATTAAATTTGTTGAAAATCCGAATCAAGCGAATTGGAGCAAGGTTCGAGCAACCATGAATGCTCATTCCATGTACGCATTCACTGGAACCGGTCAATCTCAAGCGTATACGTATTTGAATACTATCAAAGCATTATATCAAGATCAGATTGATGGAGTTGAGGGATTTGATGCTCAGTATAACAAGTGTAACTATTGGCACTCAAATAACGCCTGGGGACAGTTTTTCTTACACCTAGGCTGCTTAAATTACCTGTTTGGGATACCTGAAGCAGTGTACAATATGTTGTCCAGTGCTATAACAGCAATAGCATCTTGTTGGATGAGTTACAAACTTGGCGTTCTTATGCAGTCCGTGCAACGAGTTGTGGATAGTGATTTCATCTCGTCAACAGAATTGGCCCTAGCGAATTTACAAGCGTATCTCGACGGTTCACCGGGGCGGGTCAATACAAAACTTGCTACCCAAGGCCTCACTCTTCAACTCACTGAAGATGATGTTTCGGAGTATATCAAGAATTTTACGCAAAACTATCATGCCATTATAGCTAAGGGACCTACTCAACAGAAATGTAAAATGGATCTTTTGAATATTTATATACACATCAAAGCGATAGTGGGTGAGGATTCCAATACGTATGCCATGGTTTTGTAACAATCCAATATTCTAGGTTAAAATAAAAAACCCGCCTTATGGCGGGTTTTTTATTGAACGAGGGAGCGAGGCTTACATCATGCCGCCCATGCCACCCATACCGCCCATGCCGCCCATACCACCAGCGTCACCAGAACCTTCATCTTTCTTTGGTAATTCAGCAACCATACATTCCGTTGTCAACATTAAGCTGGCAATTGAAGCCGCATTTTGCAATGCCGTACGAGTTACTTTAGTTGGATCCAAAATGCCCATTTCAACCATATCACCGTATACACCAGTGGCCGCATTGAATCCAAAGTTACCTTTTGATTCGGCAATTCGATTCACGACAACGGATGCTTCGTAACCAGCATTAGCGACGATTTGACGCAATGGTGATTCAATCGCACGACGTAGAATATCGATACCCATAGTTTGATCATGGTTTTCACCTTCCAAACCATCCAACGATTTTTGAGCACGAATCAACGCAACACCACCACCAGCTACAATACCTTCTTCAACAGCAGCTCGAGTAGCGTGCAACGCATCTTCAACACGTGCTTTTTTCTCTTTCACTTCAAACTCAGTCGCACCACCTACTTTGATCACGGCAACGCCACCAGCTAATTTCGCTACGCGTTCTTGCAATTTTTCACGATCATAATCAGACGATGTTTCTGCCATTTGTGAACGAATTTGTGCGATACGCTCATTGATATCATGCGCTTTACCTTGACCGTCAATGATAATAGTATTTTCTTTGGTAACAACGATACGTTTTGCAGTACCCAAATCATCCAATAACGCGCCTTCTAAGCTCTTACCAATTTCTTCAGAAATGACTTGAGCACTAGTCAATGTAGCAATATCTTGCAACATAGCTTTACGACGATCGCCAAAACCAGGTGCTTTAACCGCACATACTTTAACAATACCACGCATGTTGTTAACAACTAATGTAGCTAACGCTTCACCCTCAACATCTTCAGCAATGATCAATAATGGACGACCTGCTTTAGCAACGCCTTCCAATACAGGAAGCATGTCACGAATGCTTGATATTTTCTTGTCAACCAACAGAATAAAGGGTTGTTCAAGTTCAGCAGACATGTTTTGTTGATTGTTGATGAAGTATGGAGAAATGTAACCACGGTCAAATTGCATACCTTCAACCACAGATAATTCATTTTCCAAGCCATTACCATCTTCAACAGTGATCACGCCTTCTTTACCAACTTTTTCCATCGCTTCAGCAATGATAGAACCAATTGCTACATCAGAGTTCGCAGAAATAGTACCTACTTGCGCAATTGCCTTACCATCTTTGCAAGGCTTAGACATAGATTGAAGTTGTTTTGTGATAACCAATACTGCTTTATCAATACCACGTTTCAGGTCCATAGGGTTCATGCCAGCAGCAACTGCTTTATGACCTTCAACTAAGATCGCACGAGCTAATACAGTCGCTGTCGTTGTACCATCACCAGCCGTATCCGAAGTTTTAGACGCAACTTCTTTAACCATCTGAGCGCCCATATTTTTAAAGCGATCTTCAAATTCAATTTCTTTAGCAACAGAAACACCATCTTTAGTAACAGTAGGTGCACCGTATGATTTTTCAAGAACAACATTACGTCCACGTGGACCCATTGTAACTTGTACTGCGTTTGCTAGAGCATTAACACCAGCAAGCATTTGTTGACGAGCATCGTCGCCAAAACGTAATTCTTTAGCCATTTCTATTATCTCCGTTTAGATTAATAAAATTATTTTTCAACAATTGCCATGATGTCATCTTCACGCATCACAACTAATTCTTGGCCGTTAATCTTAATTTCTGTGCCACTGTATTTACCAAACAGAATAACGTCGCCTACTTTAACAGCTAAAGCACGAACATCACCGTTTTCTAAAGTCTTACCTGCACCAATCGCAACAATCTCACCACGCATTGGTTTTTCAGCGGCACTATCTGGAATCACAATACCACCCGCTGTTGTACGTTCATCTTCTAAGCGACGAACAACCACACGATCGTGTAATGGACGAATTTTCATAGTCATACTCATTTCTCCTGATTTGTTGATTATCTTCATACTCAGATGTTGTCTGATGTATGCATATATGGGGGCGCCTAATTGACTTTCAAGGGCAGAATCAAAAATTTTTGTGACGTGATCCTCGAATGTGGCGTGATCCTCGAATGTTACACTTTCCGTTGCTTTTTCAACTCACGGCGTTTTGCAATAATATCAACCATCTCACCACCAATATGAGCTTCACCGCGTGCCATAGCTAATTGACTTTGTTTTTCTCGCTCAAGATAGCGTTGTTTTTGTAACGCTGTTTGTTGATCAATACAATGATGGCAACTCATCCCGGCTACGTACGCTGGATTTTTGGTATCCTCTTCTGTGATGGGAAAGCGACAAGCGTGGCATTGTAAATACCGCCCTTTTTCTAACGCATGATTTACCGTTACGCGCTCATCAAATACAAAACACTCCCCCTCCCAAAGCGATTCGTTTTCAGGCACCTCTTCTAAATATTTTAAAATACCACCTTCCAAGTGATAGACCTCTTGAAAGCCTAATTCTTTTAGATAAGCGGTGGATTTTTCACACCGTATGCCACCTGTGCAAAACATGGCAACTTTTGTATGTTTTTGTGGATCCAAATGCTGTGTTACGTACTGAGGAAATTCTCTAAACGTAGTGGTTTTCGGGTTGATTGCTCGCTTAAACGTACCAATTTGCACTTCATAATCGTTACGCGTATCAATTACCATGACGTCATCTGCTGAAATTAATTGATTCCAATCTTGTGGTTTCACGTACGTACCGACTATTTTCTTAGGATCAATACCCTCGACGCCCAAGGTAACAATTTCTTTTTTTAATTTAACTTTGGTCCGATTAAACGGTATGTCTTGATGGTAGGATTCTTTATGCGTCACATGTTCAAGTCCTGGCTGACCACTAAACCAGATATATAATGCATCTATGGCTTCAGCACTGCCGGATACGGTGCCGTTAATCCCCTCTTTCGCCAATAAAATAGTGCCCCGAATTCCTTGAGATTGCATGAAACTCAATAACGGTTCTCTTAATGCGCCAAAATCTTCCAACGTCACGAATTTATACAATGCCGACACAACCACTTGATTCATATATGTTCACCACGGAGAATTGGGTAATTGTGTACTATTTTTAAGTAAAATTCAATGTCCAAAGTCCAAAATATTATGCTACAATGTTTGCACCTACTCGCCCTAATTTGATACCGACACACAATGATGAAACGTTGCTTATTTACCTTGCTCCTGCTCATTCCATTACTGACTTTGGCGACTCCACTACCCGCAGACGAGGTTTTTCAGTTATCGACTAAGCAGCAGGATCCGAATACATTGCTTATGAAATGGACCATCAAACCTGGTTATTTTTTATATAAAAAGCGCATTCGGATCGTGAGTCAGCCGGACAGTAATGTGCAAATCGCCCCTATCTCATTTCCAGCATCCCAAGAAAAAACCAATCGACAAGGACAGCATTTTTTAATTTATCGTAATCAACTTCCATTGCTCATATCGACTTTAAGCAACCACCCTGGTGAAACACTGATTGATGTTCACTTTCAAGGCTGTTCAGATGAAGGATTTTGTTATCCCCCTGAAGTTAAACGAGTCAAGCTGACCATTGATTCGCAACTTGCACTGAGCGAGGTTACTTTAGAACCCCCCAGCTATATAGAGCAAACAGGAGGGAGTAACGAGGAGGTTTTTGGGAAGGAGCAAGCAGCAAAACCAAAGACGACTCAAATTTCCAATATTGAGCTATTATTTTCATCCAGTAATTGGATGCTCGTTATCATTAGTTTTTTTGGTTTCGGTTTATTGCTGTCATTCACCCCCTGCGTCTTACCCATGATTCCTGTTTTATCAGGCATTATCGTTGGCCACGGACATACTATATCCACACGAAAAGCATTTTTGTTGTCATTAAGTTATGTCCTCAGTATGTCGATTACTTATGGTGCCGTAGGTGCCATCATTGCCTTGTTGGGTAGTAATCTTCAGGTGTTAATGCAGTCACCGTGGACCTTAGGCTTGTTCAGTTTTGTATTTGTGTTATTGGCATTATCTATGTTTAATGTCTACGAATTACGACTGCCAATAACTTGGCAAAATAATTTGGCAAAAATCACCCGCAGTCAATCCGGTGGACATTACTTAAGTGCCGCGCTTATGGGATGCATGTCAACCTTGATTCTGTCACCCTGCGTCACCGCTCCATTGATTGGCGTGTTGAGCTACATTGCTCAAACCGGTGATATTATCTTAGGACTGTTTTCTTTGTTTTTCTTAGGATTAGGGATGGGGATGCCTTTATTGCTTATTGGCACATCCGCTGGTAAATTACTTCCCAAAGCAGGCTCTTGGATGAATGCGGTAAAAACCCTGTTTGGTGTCATCCTACTTGGGGTTGCAATCTATTTAATGTCACGTCTTTTGCCACCGACAGCCACCATGGTATTATGGTCAAGCTTATTGATATTTACCGGCATCTATTTAAAGCCCTTCAGCAATGCCGTAACGAATCAAGATAAGTTTAAACAGGGTTTAGGCGTCATGCTATTAACCTATGGCTTATTCATCTTATATGGCGCTAGCGCAGGTCATGTAAATCCCTTGTTTCCTCTGCGACCCACGGAGCAAAGCAATTCTACGAACACGCACATGGAGTCAACCGTCGTCGTTAAAACCATTCAAGAAGCACAACAAGCATTACAGGATGCGAAAAACGATAGCATGCCCGTTATGCTCGATTTCTATGCCGATTGGTGTGCATCTTGTAAAGTTATCGCCCAAACAACGTTACAAGATGACGCTGTACTTACTCAATTACAGCGCATTAAAATCATTCAAGCGGACATCACAAAAAACGATAAAAACTCCCACGCACTACTGAATTATTTTCATGTCGTGGCTCCTCCGACATTCTTATTTTACGACGCAAAAGGTAAGGCATTGGAGCACTTACAATTAGTCGGTGATATCTCAATTGATGTGTTGTTGGATCGGCTGAAGCAGATATACTGATTTTATCGAGCACATTACATACGGGTATTCCAAAAGCCATTAGCGGTTACAGGAAATCTTTAGGGATCTCAAATTTAATAACATACCCATAATGGTAGAACGTAGGGTGGGCAAAGCGGTAGCGTGCCCACCCGTTCGGAGCCGGCAGGGGATATTTGATGTAAATGCTCAGTATGAGGTAAAATCCATCCCATCTTTAA
>JAUYQG010000151.1 GCA_030695645.1 Legionellaceae bacterium | reverse complement strand
TCTATATCCTATTCCGCGTGCTGCAAAGCGCCAAGAAATTGGTATTAATCCCAACCAGCTACCTTTTTATGGCGTTGATTGTTGGAATCATTATGAAGTCTCATGGCTTAATGACAAAGGGAAACCAATGGTCGGGATTGCGGAAATTATTTACGATTGCCGTTCACCAAAATTGATAGAATCAAAGTCGTTAAAATTTTATTTTAATTCATTTAATAACACAAAAATAAGCAGTATTGACGCGCTGGAATCCATGGTGAAATGTGATTTGGAAAAGCGTATTGAGGCTGATGTAGTGGTTCGAATCGTTACACTGAATCAAGCCAATGCATTTAATATTCAAGCACTCAAGGGAGAATCGATTGACACACTTGATGTTGAATGCTCAGTATATTTGGTTGAGCCTGCTTTTCTAGAAGTTGAGAATGAAGAAATCAGCGAAACATTAAGCTCTGATTTACTCAAATCGAATTGCTTAGTTACGAATCAGCCTGATTGGGGTAGTGTACAAATTACCTATACTGGCAAAAAAATAAATCGTGCAGGCTTGTTAAAATATCTCGTATCATTCCGTAATCACAACGAATTTCACGAGCAATGCATTGAGCGCATCTTTGTGGATATCATGAATCAATGCAAACCAACCTCATTGACTGTGTATGGTCGATATACTCGACGGGGTGGGTTGGATATTAACCCCTATCGTTCCACAGAACAAACTGTTTTTACAGGTAACCTCCGCCTAATTCGACAGTAAGAGACAACATCTCGCATCATTTTTTATGTATGCGGGATGATTTATATACGCCGATTCAAAAGATGGAGAAAAAATAATTCAATTGTATCTTCAGAGATTAATTGGTACTTTGGAATCTGATCGTTTAATTTGAATGAAAATACTTGAAGACGTTATAACGTCGTATGTCCTGCATTCAACTGGAGATTACAGCATGAAATCAGCAGTTATTTTTATTATTTGTTCATTGCTCGCTACGATTGGCTATTCTGACGACCAAGGTGGTGAAAATCTCTCAAATCGGACAGATTATTTAAAAAAGCCAACAGGACAATATGGTATTGGCTTCGAAAATTTTCATTGGGTTAATCAAAATGCCTGTCCTGATGTTAACTTTAGCGGTATAAATCAAGAGGATTTCAGCCCAGGAAATACCAAACACTGTCATGAAATAGTAGCGCGTATTTATTACCCCACCACGATACAATCTGAGCCCAGCTCACCTTACTACCCCCCACTTATAGATTCTCAAATACAACAATTTAAACAACAGCCGTCAATTTCAAAAACGCAATTGAAACAGTTAACTAAAATCAAAAGCTTCTCTCTAGAAAAAGCTGAGATCCTGAGTGGAAAAAAATTTCCAGTATTATTGTTTAGCCCAGGTTTTGGTTGCCCATCCGAGGAGTATGAGAATTTGATTACAGAATTAGTGAGTCAGGGTTATATTGTTGTTGGTATTAATACACCTTTTATTAATCTTGTTGCATTGCCAAATGGCCATGTTGTTAAACCAGTAAACGTAGCCAATGTGAAAAACATCGATCGGTACATCAGCGATAAACTGGTTCCTTTGCAATCTCAAGATTTAATTTACATATACAATAAGTTACATAATCCGCATTCTTCGAACAGCTTGTTCTCAAGTATGGACTTAACACACATTGGTTTATTCGGACATTCAATAGGTGCGCGTACACTGGCAGATGTGGCATATACTCATCCAGCCTGGTTTCAAGCTATTGCCCCGCTTGATATTGGTACGGGCAGTACCGGAGAGCCATTGAAAAAATTGAAAAACATAACTATCCCAGTCATGTATCAGATAAGTTCCTTGTTTCGCGTGATCTCACCTTATATGCCCGTTACATTTGGGTTAGAAAAAAATGGATATTTGGTTGGAATTGCTCCGAATGAACTAAATCATACTTACAGCCATCATATGAATTTTACCGACTTTTCAACATTGCAGTATCTTCCCATATATAAAACTCAAAAAGAACAAATGACTGTACCGAGCTTTGATCTCAAGCTGATGCCGAATTATCCTACAAGAAATGATATCGCAGCGTTTACGACAGTAACCTATGTATTAGCTAAACAAAAAAACACATGGGGGTTTTTTCAGTATTTCTCAAGGCCAAACATCATTGCACCTCGTACATATATAGATATCGATATGATTGATGGTTTATCCGGGGCTTTATCTGCGTTGCCGAATAAGCCCATTGATCAATTATCCAATTCCGAAATTGAACCAATTAAAAAAATAGTAACATCGTTTAATGCTTCCGCGTCAAACATGCTTGGAACAGGAAATGGTTGGGAGATAACCGATTCCATCAACACTTATTTAGTCCGGTTTTTTAACACATATTTGAAAGAACAAGAGAACTCAGCCTTTAACAAATGTTCTCCTTTACACAAGAATACCTATATAAAGTGTGGACCAGCTCGTGTTTAATCTAGCTCAAACTATGAGTGATATGAAGC
>JAUYQG010000145.1 GCA_030695645.1 Legionellaceae bacterium | reverse complement strand
AACTCCATTCACGATCAGATCATCGTTATGTCACCAATCCAAACATTCTGGGCACATAATCAGGGGAAAGGCGCTACTATTACTCCGTATTATTATCAAGCAGTTAAATTTAGGTTAAATTAAAGAATCGTTTGATTTCATAAAAGCGCAATAGGATTAACACTCGTAACGAGTCGACGATGCTGTTTGCGGGCAACTTACTCTGACCTTTCTCTCTATCAATAAAAACAATAGGATACTCATAAATCTTAGCTTGGGATTTATGTAACAGCCATAATAGTTGCAATTTGTAAGCATACTGACTGGAAATAAATTGTTCTGATAAAACCTGTTGTAACACATTACGTCGCGTGATTCGAAAACCACTGGTAAAATCTTTGTAGCGGGAAGTAAGGATAATACGTGCTATCTGATTACCAAAAACCGAAATAAACTTTCGTTGCCAGCCCCAATCGCTTGGAATCTGGCCATCTTGAACATAACGACTACCTAAAACCACATCATGAGTTTTTATCTTTTCAAGCATCGGTATGAGATATTTGGGCTGATGCGATAGATCCGCATCAAACTCAATCACCATATCGGCCAATAATGCCGTTAATGCGTATTCCATAGCCTGCCTATAAGCAGATCCTAAACCTGATTTTTGTGGTTCCGTTTGCATGTGTAACCAAGCGTAATTTACTTGCAAACCAGCCACAATAGTTTGCGTTGCATCCGTGGACGCACTATCAAAAACCAACACGTGAATATCAAAATCGGTAATGGATGTTCTAATCTCAGCAATTGCTGATAATGTGTCTTCAATTACTGCGGCTTCGTTGTAGGTTGGAATGATTAGAACAACTTTTTCAAAGGTCATGACAGGTACATCTCGTGCTAGGTTGGCTTGCAATTTGATTATTGTAATGGATTATTCTATAGAATGGTAGTTTGCTGGTCGAGGACACTTAATCCTAGAAAAACAGTTGAAGCCTACTACGAAGACATATTGCACTGATATTTAAAGTCTTTTTGCACGAAGGATATCCTGAATTTTGCGCAATCTGAGCAGTTATATTTGAATCATTATTTCAGAAAGAAATCTGCGCTGATTTTACGGCCGAAAACGAAAGTAAATTCTCAAGTTTATTTAGTTTTTCATCAAATTCTTCTTGCAATTTTTCCAATTTTTTCGAAGGTTTTGGAGGAACAGTAGAGTAGTTAAAAAAATGACTTCTGTTAACAATGCTTTGTGCGCCGGGAGTATATGTGTCTGCCATAAGCTTGTCTCTGCGGGAAACAAAGGTTACCAAATAATCCAGCACACGGAAGAGGGTGCGTATGATCTGAATGAATACATCATATATTTGAGTAAAAAAAGGTTTGTAGTTTTTATAATGGGTGCTATCAAATACCGCCTTCATTCCTTGTTTTAGTTGCTTGATATCCTGAACGGTAGCGAATTGATTGAGATGCTGCATTGCCGGTTCGACCATGGATTTGAGTGCCGGATCATCAATGGTTACCATATAATATTGGTTTCTATCTTTATACTCCAAAAATTCAGCATGGTCTAAACGATCAAGTATGCCTGTTCCACTGACTACTCTCTTCCTGGTCCTGGTCCTGGTTTCAAACTGTGCTCTGAATACGTGGTTTCTCGATTCTTTTGTGGTGTTGGCCGCACCTTCAACCGAGCTACTTTCCGCGGCGTTAATGGACAACACGGCCGTTGAATCCAGTTTTGTTTTTTTAAAATATTGATAAAAAGTATAGCAATAGTTTTGACCAAATTGCTCCAATATATTGATTAATACCTCCGACATTTCATTCAGCACATTACGTTGTTCCAAGGGGATAGGATCGAATAGGTCCCAGTCTTCTCCTTCCCCAGTAGCGAATGGGAAAACAGTAGCGAATGAGAAAACCGGTTTTTTAAAAATGGTTTCCAGTGCATTGTAAGCATTGGATAACTGGATAAATGCTGCTTTGGAACCCGATTTTTTGTCGGGATGGCATATTTTGGCTTGTTTTTTGTATGCTTTTGTTATATCCCGCCACGATACTGTTATAACATTTACTGGAATTCCCAATGCTTTCATATGCGTTCGCATGTCGTCATTAACAGTTAACGAGGATTTAGGCATCATTCTCTCCGCTGTGATATTTTGTCTGTTTCATTGACTGTTTGTATCTGTTCACCACACCCTGGTCCGAAAAAGCAAATCGTTCACGACCAATTTGCTGATACGCCTCATGCCCCTTTCCCGCGATTAAAATAATGTCTTGTTTATCAGCATGGTTTAATACGTAATGAATTGCCTCTTTGCGATCCAAAATCGTTGTCACATTGGTGTCGGGCAACAACCCTCTTGCAATGTCATCAACAATCTGAGAAGGCTCTTCCGTACGCGGATTATCACTCGATATTATCACAAAATCAGCAAACTGGCTAGCAATTCGCCCCATAATAGGGCGCTTCGTGGCATCACGATCCCCACCACAACCAAAAATCACCCATATTCGTTTTAATAACGTATCTTGTGATTTTAAACGCACCAACGTCGTTAACACATTTTCCAAAGCATCGGGTGTGTGAGCATAATCCACAAGCACATAGGGTTGCTGAGACACGACTTCCATGCGCCCTGGTGAAGGATTTAATTGAGCCATCACCGACACCACGTCATCTATTGCATATCCCTGAGCTAATAAACTGCTGTACACAGCCAAACTGTTGTATATATTAAAGGCCCCAATACTCTTCACTCGAACTTGCCGTGTACCCCATGGCGACGTGACTTCAAACTCACTGCCTCTCATGCTGTATTGGCAATGTATTGCTCGGACGTCACACCCAGGTTGTAACCCGTAGGTTAGCTTTTGACACTCTTTGGAATGAATGGAACTCATACGAATTGCGTAAGGGTCATCATGATTCAGTATCATCCATTTCAGCATGGGCATAGCAAACAACATGGCTTTCGCATCAGCATAAGCATCCATAGTATGATGATAATCTAAATGCTCATGACTTAAATTGGTAAAAATAGCTTGGGAAAAGTCAATGCTATCCACACGGTGCTCGCTTAATGCATGCGATGAAACCTCCATACAGACTTGTTTGATACCCTCTTGTTTATAGTCATGAAGCAACTGCTGTAAACACAACGCATCGGGCGTTGTATTCATTAATGGTTTCAAATGATGAACATCTCCTTGACCTATGGTTCCAATATACGTTGCTGGTGTATCAAGCAAACCATAAGCCTGAGCTAATTGATAAGCAATCGTTGTTTTACCATTCGTACCGGTAACACCTGTTATTGACATCCCTGAACTCGGATTTTCATAAAACCGATTCGCTATGGCTGCAAGTAAGCTGGACAATTGCGGTAATGGAATGCATGGAATGGTGGGTAGTTGTACGGATGTTGGTAACTGCTCAGGATCGTATACAATCGCTGCAGCACCTAATTGAACTGCCTGCTGTATGTATAATCGCCCATCCGTTACAGCTCCTGGGTAGGCAATGAACAAATATCCTGGCTTTATCTGACGACTATCATTATGTAATCCAGAAATATCGCCATTTGAAATGGGGGTTGAAAACCAGGGGCTTAATAACTCAGACAGTTTCATGTGCGATCCTAACTTGGTTGATCCGCGGGAATATCCAAAATTCGTAATGCAGCACCCATGACTTTGGCAAATAACGGTGCGGCAACCGCTGCTCCATAGTATCCGCCTTTCGTCGGCTCATGAATAAACACAGCTACAATTAATCTCGGTTCAGACGCAGGTGCAATTCCCACAAAACTAGACATATATCGTTTTTCATCATAACCATGTTTACCCGCAACCCGTGCCGTACCCGTTTTACCCGCCACGCGATATCCAGAAACCATCGCAGACTTTCCTGTACCATCATTTACCACAGCTTCTAGCATGGTCAATACTTCATCCGCTGTTTTTTGACTAATCACCTGTTCGTCATCGGCTAATTGCTCATGATGCAATAAATTGATCGGTAATAAACGTCCATGATTTGCAAAAATAAGATAAGCCTTTGCTACCTGCATCGCAGTTGCTGACAGCCCATAACCAAAACTCAATGTCGCCAAAACGAACGGATTAGCATCCGTGATTTTAACAATAGCACCCTCGCTTTCTCCAGGATAACCACTTTCTGTTCGCCTCGCAAAACCACAGCGCGTCAACAAACCAATTAATTGTTCCGGAGGACTCGTGAGTACCATCTTGGTCACTCCGACATTACTGGAGTAGCGCAACACACCCGTCACATCCAATACGCCATAATTGTGTACATCACGCACGATATGTCCATGCACAAGCATTGTGCTGGGCCGCGTGTCAATCACGGTATCCGGCATAAAATGCCCCGTATCTAATGCGCTAGCGATACTAAACGGCTTCATAATCGAACCCGGTTCAAAGGTATCCGTCAGTGCTTTATTACGATAGCTATCTAGCGTGTAATGATTGCGTGCATTAGGGTTAAATGACGGCGCATTGGCTATAGCCAGTACTTCACCGAAATGCGTGTCCAAAACTACGACTGATCCTGATTTTGCTCCAAATTGTTCCAAGGTTCGCTGTAATTCATGATATGCAAAGAATTGAATGCGTCTATCGATGCTTAATTGTAACGTATTCCCAGCTCGAGGCTCTTTAAACGTATCCATTTCCTCAATAATACGTCCAATCCTATCTTTGACCACGTGTTTTTTTCCACTAATCCCCACTAGCCAATGTTGATAGGCTAGTTCTAATCCCTCGATACCGTTATCATCGACATTTGTAAATCCTAATAACTGAGCAGCACTATCTGCCTCAGGATAATACCGTTTAAACTCTTCTTGAAAATTAACACCAGGAATGTTTAGATCGATGATATCTTTTGCAAGCATTGGGGTAATTTGGCGTTGTACATAGACAAACTCACGGCCATGAGCATCTTTCAGACGTTTGGAAAGTGTCTTGGGGGGTATATTCAATAAATTAGCCAACTGATTTAATTGCGTTTTAGTAGGAGCAAACGTTTTGGAATTTATCCACAGAGATTGAACGGGAGTACTAACAGCCAAAGCAGCTCCTTCCCGATCCAAAATCATGCCCCGATAGGCAGGAATATCAACAACTCGCAGGCTACGAGCATTACCCTGTCCTTGTAAAAACTGACGATCAAGAACCGTCAAATCAATCATACGCCATAATAAAACACCAAATAACACAACAAAAAACAAAGCAATAGTGCATAACCTGGCCATGTGATGCGATTTTTGCTCTTTCTTCATTGTGCTCGTAACACCATCATTTTTTTATCTACCGGTAAAATCATATTCAGTTTTTCCGTTGCAAACCGCTCAACACGAGACGGCGTTGCTAAGCTGGCTTGCTCCAGCAACAACTGCCCCCACTGAAGCTGCAATTGATGCGATTGCTGTTCTTCGGCCTCCAATTGGCTCAACGTGATCCGCTGTGAATTGGTCGTATAAACGACCGCCAAAGCACTAATCAGTACGGCAAACAATAATCCGATTTGCAATGCACTTGAGAATGATAAACGTATGCTGGCTAATTGGCCATGAAAAAAATTACTTTGATTGATATCTCGAGCTGCTGCGTTCATTTTATTTTCTCCCCTATTCTGAGTATGGCACTCCGTGAACGAACGTTTTGCTTAATTTCCTCTTCTTGTGGTTGAATGGCTTTACCTACGCACCTAAAACACGATTGGATATCCACCGCTTTAATAGGCACACCCAACGGAGGTTGCTCTCCCCGTTCTTGCTTTCGCATAAATTGTTTCACAATCCGATCTTCTAATGAGTGAAAGCTGATAACAGCTAATCGTCCACCCACCGCCAAGGCATTCAAACATTGGGTTAAACAAGTCGTTAAATCCGACAGCTCCTGATTGACATGTATTCGGATCGCTTGAAATACTCGTGTCGCAGGATGCTTATGTTTCTCCCATTTCGGATTAGCCTGTTTCACTATTTCAGCTAATGCATTCGTGGTAAGGATCGGGTCGATAGCGCGTGCCGCAATGATTGCTCGAGCAATACGTCCCGCGAAACGCTCTTCACCGTACTCTCTAAAGACACGAATCATATCAGCCTCATCGGCGTAATTCACAAATCCCGCCGCATCCAAGTTCTGGCTTAAGTCCATCCGCATATCCAGTGGACCTTGTTGCATAAAACTAAAACCACGCTCTGGATCATCCAATTGCGGCGAAGAAACCCCAAGATCCATCAAAATACCGTTGATACGTCCGTACACGCCAATGTCCTTAGCCACATCACTCAAGCTTGTAAATGAACCGTGTGCTATCTGAAACCGCGGATCATCTGCAAAATGTTCTTTAGCATGCGCTAATGCGTCTAAATCTTTATCAATCGCAATCAAACGCCCCTGCTGATTCAGTTCGTTTAAAATCGCTCGACTATGTCCACCACGACCAAATGTACAGTCCACGTAAACGCCATCTGGAACGATGGCCAGCCCGTGAATCACTTCTTGTAACAATACAGGCTTATGTGTGTTCATAATCTACAAATAAAATGTTTTTAATTCATCAGGCAACTGTCCCAATCGAGTTGACTCATCGGTCAACCATTGTTCTCGTCGCGCTTCCCAGAGCGATTCCGCCCATACTTCAAATTTATTACTCTGACCAATCATTAATACACGCTTATCCAATTTGGCATGATCGCGCAGTAATTGCGGCAGTAAAAGTCTGCCGTTACTGTCCAATTTCACGTCCGTTGCATGACCAATTAACAAACGTTGGATGCGCCGGGTGATCGGATCAAAACTTGGCAAACGCTGCAAATTATCCTCAATGACCTGCCATTGTTTGGCCGGATAGAGTAAAAGGCAGGTTTCCTCAGTATCAATCGTCACAACCAACGACGCGCCATCCTCCATCCCCAACGCATCGCGATAACGCGTTGGTATGGCCAGACGACCCTTTCCATCGATGTGTATGGCATTAATTCCACGAAACATGATTTTGTCTCTGTGAGTATCACCCCACAATTCTCCACTCTTTTGGTATTTTAATCCACTTTAATACACTATAGGAACACATTTTCCCTAACGTCAAGGTAAAAAGCGATTATTTTAGAGTAAGTAGGAATTTTGTGATTTTATTTTGCAGATGTTGTTCTTTATTTGGTCTTATAATGGGATTTATGGAACGCAGGCTTCTAATTCACCTTACGTTTGTGACCGCGCGCAGTATACAATCTGGAGTTTGGACAAACTACGATCTAATACGAGCCCGTGAGCGTGGGCGAGTGAAATTATTTGGACAAAAAGGCATGCGGATTTTTTCATGCCGTTTTATCCAACGTCCAATTAGATTTGGACTTTGGACAGAACTGCATGCAAAAAGACGCATGCAGTTCTGTCCAAATAATTTCAGATCTGTGAAATTTACAGGCATCTATTGTTGGGTGGAATCGATCTATTTTATGAAACAGTTGCATCTAGTGTAATTAA
>JAUYQG010000144.1 GCA_030695645.1 Legionellaceae bacterium | reverse complement strand
ACTAATTATCCTGAATGTATATTTTCTTACAAATAAAGCCGGTTGTGTCACGTATTGTAAGCTTATAAATATCACAGATCTAAAATTATTTGGACAGAACTGCATGCGTCTTTTTGCATGCGGTTTTGTCCAAAGTCCAATTGTATGTGAAGAGGCTATTGATGGCTTTTATTGCAATAAAGTCTATGCTTTAATTGAAACGTTAGTTTTTGGAGGCAATAATGAATAAAAGTATAAGCGTTTTAATGATGTTAGTGCTTGGAAGTATCAGTAATGTCTATGCATCGAAAACATTTACAGTGGGCAATTGTAGCTTATGTACAACGCTTTGTCAAAGTCACGGGGGAGAGATGAGTTGTAATATTGTTCGTCCAGCAACTTTGCCAAATAAATCACAGGAAGTAGAAATAACGGGCAGTAAACATTCGTCCACAAACTCTGATGGGACTAAAAGTGGAAGCGTAAAGCTGAAAACTGAGAATGGCCAGTACAGTTATACTTGTATCTGCAAGGGTTATACACCATCTTAGGGTCTGATATGGATTCGTCCGGTGGCCTGCTTAACGATACGCGCTGTTTCTTAGCATTAAACGTTAGGCAGGTGTATATTGGCTTATAAATATGTCAGATCTAAACTTATTTGGACATAATTGCATGCGTCTTTTTGCATGACGTTTTGTCCAGACTCCAATCTGGGGCGTTACGATTACCCACTTAAATGCGTTTTCCGATCTTGCATGGTTTCAATGCTATTAATCACCGATTGGCGGCAAATATCTCGTAAGATAGGGATGGATATGAGCGGCTCACCTGATTGAATGGTGTGTGCGATGATGTAACTGTCTTGCCACATTTTTTCATTTTTTCGTGCGCGAGCCTTCATCCACAAGCATACCCATAAAAAATGAAATAGCCATTGATCACGGTGCAATTCCATATCTTCTTTAAAAATCGCATCGATTGCTTCATCCAACTGGCATACTTTGACGCCATCAACGAAGCTTGAGCATCGATTAACCAGTTTATCAACGGCGGCGCTTTCCATAAACCAGGATTCCGTAAATCGTTTTTTTTGCAGCCAAGTTTTGGAACGTTTAAATGATGTTTCGATGGTCTCTGCTGTGAATGGACTAATTTGTACGCCAAGTTGTTGGAGCAAATCATCCACATCTAATTTCTGTGGTAAAAATTGGATGCCTAATTCTTCTTGGATTTCTAATAAATGCAAATCCGGCATATTCCCTTGCTCGAGCATCACGGCTAAAAAATGATTGGTCATCATCACTAAATAAGGCAAATCGATGTCGCGCAAGATAAGAGTATCGTCAAATGCTTCGTCATAATAACGTCCTACATCCTCAACAGAAATAACCGGGGTAATCCACGCATCCTTAATGCCCAACGAATGTTTTAGCAACAAACCACAAAGTCTATTTTGGCCTTTTTTGCGCAGATGAACAAAAACACCTTGTGCGCCGCCCCCGTCAATTTCACTGGCTTTTAACTGAATAATGGTCGCATGGGTAGGCTCTTGATGGAAAACCACGCCCTTTTTCCGTTGTAATTTTATCCAATGTTCAAATTGATCATGATATTCGTTGGGGTACCATTGTTTGATCATTCGCAAACGGGATAAGGATTCGGGGCTTAATGTAATCGACGTCATTAATGAATCAACGGTTGCTACCACAACGTCGCGCACGTCCCTTTTGGGGTGAAGAAGAGATAACAGAGCTATCTCTTGTCCTTCCTCAATATTATATAAGTCATACACCAAATCAATGAAAAAATCAGGCGGCATGGCGTAACTTTGGGCAAAAAAGTTTTCGGCAATATCAAATACCGATAAATCAGAGAGCTCTAAAATTAACTCACGAATCGAATTTAAATGAGAGTAGTCTTCATCTGGCGAAAGTTCGCTTTCATCATTGGCAAGCGAGAGATAAGCCTCTTTTAATTCCTCGGATAATTCCACGTGGACTTCATAAAAAGCGTTTAAGATAGGCAACCAATAGCTTAACGTATGCGTTCCACTGTTGATTGCGATGGCCATGTGCGCCATCAATTGATGCAATACTTTGTCAGCTTGCTTATTGCCATTTTCGCTGGCTGACTGCAGTTGCGATACACAAACATCCAGTACAAAAATACAGGCCGTATAGCGAGACGGGTTTTTTTCTACTTGCGCCTCACTCAATCCATTAATAAAATCAATGACCGGTATTGCAAGTTGTGGTTCGTGAATAAAATGTGAATAACACTCAGGATTGATGTCGTCATCTTTATCTATGAACTTAGCGATTGCTGTAATCCACGATTTTAGCGCTTTCATGCTGCTAAATCCATTTGTAAGACCAGCCATCCTCCAAAAATATCGCCATTAGGATTGGTTGTGCACGGCATCGCTAATGTTTGAATGGCACGCTCTCCCTGTATTTGATCCATCATGCCTCACCACGCTTTAGTTTGGATAGCGCATCGGCCATTGCTGTATTAAATAGAGGTTGTTTGTGAGCCATCTGAGGTTGTTTGGTTTGTTCACGTTTTTTAGGTGGTTGTGCTTTAGGGTTTGCAGATTTTTGTGTAGGCTGCTGTTTTTCCACTTTTTTCGGCGTAACGGGTGCTTTGTCATCGTTAAGTTTCATAGTTAAACCAATACGACGTCGATTTTTATCGACTTCAGTAACTTTGACTCGAATAATATCGCCAGCTTTTACTACGGCGCGCGGGTCATTAATAAAGCGGTTTGTCATCGCGGAGATATGAACTAATCCGTCTTGATGGACGCCAATATCTACAAATGCCCCAAAATTGGTGACGTTGCTGACCACTCCTTCCAACTCCATGCCTTCATGCAGATCATTAATATCTTCTACACCCTCTTTAAAACAGGCTGTTTTAAATTCTGGACGAGGATCACGACCTGGTTTTTCTAATTCTTGCAAAATATCCCGAATCGTCGGTAGACCATATTGTTCGCCAACGTAGCGTGTGGCATCGATTTCTTTGAGCAATGACGTATTGCCCATAATTTGATGGATGTCAACGGCTTGATCAGTTACGATTTGTTGAACGAGAGGATAGGCTTCGGGATGTACTCCGGATGCATCCAGTGGATTGTCCCCGTGCTGAATTCGTAAAAATCCTGCCGCTTGTTGAAATGCTTTATCGCCCATTCGAGTAACATTTTTTAATTCGTCTCGATTGCGAAAAACGCCATGCTCATCACGGTATTGAACTAAGTTTTTAGCCAGTGTTTCATTGAGCCCCGATACGCGGCGTAATAAGGCCGCTGAGGCGAGGTTTATGTCAACTCCCACAGCATTCACACAGTCCTCAACCACAGCATCTAGCGTTCGTGCGAGACGCGGTTGATTCACGTCATGTTGGTACTGCCCTACACCGATAGCTTTGGGCTCGATTTTAACCAACTCAGGTAGAGGATCTTGCAGTCGTCTGGCAATGGACACGGCACCACGTATCGAAACGTCTAAATCAGGAAACTCATGAGCGGCCAATTCAGATGCGGAATAAACAGAAGCCCCGGCTTCACTGACCAGCACTTTTGTTAACTTTAAATCAGGGTACATTTTAATGAGTTCACCCACCAGGCGCTCGGTTTCTCGAGAGCCTGTGCCGTTACCGATGCTAATTAAGTCCGCATTGTATTTAGCGGCAAGTTTGGCAATGGTTGCCATGGCGGGATGCCACTCGTTTTGAGGTGCCAGGGGAAATACCGTGCTGTAATCAAGCACTTTTCCTGTATGGTCAACCACCACAATTTTTACGCCGGTTCGAATGCCGGGATCTAGGCCAATTGTTACTCGTGGACCCGCTGGGGCTGCTAATAATAGATCACGTAAGTTGGTTGCAAATACTCGAATGGCTTCTTCATCGGCCATTTCACGTAAGCGTGACAGAAGCTCTAATTCGAGCTTTGTAAATAACTTCATGGACCAGGCCAAACGTATTGTGTCCATTAACCAAGAGAATGCTGGTGCCTGTTCATTAGGAATCTTAAAATAGGCCACCATACGCGTTTCACCGTAAGCTGGATCGTCTGGTAATGTGATGGCGAGTTGTAATGCGTTTTCTCGACGACCACGAAATAAGGCCAATGCTCGGTGAGATGGGATTTTGCGAAGGGCTTCTGAGTAATCAAAATAATCCGCAAATTTATTTCCAGCAGCCTTTTTACCTTTAGCACCAACTGATTTCAAGACGCCATGTTGCCAAATGTACTGACGTAGATCATTTAATAAGTCAGGATCTTCGGCAAATTGCTCCATCAAAATTTGTCGAGCACCTTCTAGTGCTGCGTCAACATGCTCTATACCCAATGTTGGATTTACAAAAAGAGCTGCCTTATCGAGGGGTACCGCAGTGGGGTCGCACAATAACGCTTGGGCTAAAGGTTCTAAGCCGGCTTCTTTGGCGATATGTGCTTTGGTACGCCGTTTCGGGCGGTGCGGTAAATACAAGTCTTCTAAACGAGTTTTCGTGTCTGCGGTCAAGATGGCCTGTTCAAGTTCCGAGGTCATTTTGTCCTGCTCACGAATGCTTTGCAAAATCACGGAACGACGTTCATCCAATTCGCGCAAATAATACAAGCGATCAGATAAGGTTCGTAATTGCGTATCATCTAAGCCATTGGTCGCTTCTTTACGATAACGCGCAATAAAAGGTACGGTTGCGCCATCATCCAATAATCGAATTGCTGCGTCGACTTGGGTCGTTGTTACGTTAAGTTCCCGCGCGATTTTGGCGGTTACAGATAATGCGTCTACACTCATTCAGGTTCTCACTCTACCGTTACCGATTTGGCTAAATTTCTGGGTTGATCTACGTCCGTCCCCTTAGCAACGGCTACATGATATGCAAGCAGCTGTAAGGGAATGGTGTAAATGATGGGGTCTACCCATGATCCGCATGAAGGAACTCGAATTAATCGAGCACTACTAGCAGCCCAAGTTTGTGCATCGTCGACAAAAACAAATAACTGCCCGCCGCGAGCACTGACTTCATGTAGGTTGGATTTTAGTTTATCCAACAGCTCATCATTTGGCGCAATAACCACTACAGGCATTGCGCTGTCTACCAATGCTAAAGGTCCGTGTTTTAATTCACCAGCCGGATAGGCTTCTGCGTGAATATACGATACTTCTTTTAACTTTAGTGCGCCCTCTAGGGCGACTGGAAATTGGACGCCCCGTCCTAAAAACAAGGCATGCGCTTTGTTTACGAATGATGCGGCTAACGACTCTATTTCATCATTAATTTTTAAAACACGCTCACAACATGCCGGTAATCGTTGTAATTGGGCAAACACCTCTGATGCTCGCTCATCGTTGCAGAGAGCAGTAGCCAACATTAAAAATCCAGCCAGTTGTGTGGTAAATGCCTTTGTCGAAGCGACCCCTATTTCCACACCAGCCCTGGTTAGGAATACACAATCTGACTCGCGAACCAAGGTACTTGTTGCGACATTACATAGGGCAAAATTACCGAGGTAGTTGCTCGCTTTCGCTTTATTAAGTGCGGCAAGTGTATCAGCAGTTTCGCCTGATTGCGACACAGCAATGAACAAAGTATTGTCCATGACAACCACATCTCGATAGCGATATTCACTTGCAATCTCAACTTGTGTTGGTATACCAGCAAGAGACTCGAACCAGAATTTGGCAATAAGACCCGCATGATAACTGGTGCCGCAAGCAATGATATGGATTTGTTTGACTTGGTTAAATAGCGCAACCGCGACATCTCCAAAACTTGCTTTAAGCACGTCTAAGCTGGCCATACGACCTTCCATGGTGTCTGCCAGGACTTTACTTTGTTCGAAAATTTCTTTCAACATGAAATGGCGGTACGGTCCTTTGGTTACGGCATGGCAATCATCATTTAAAGGCTGCGATTTACGTTTTACAGCGTCATTATTGGCATCAAATATTTCAACGTGATGAGGCGTCAAACGTGCGCTATCGCCTTCTTCAAGATATATTACCGATTGAGCAAAGGCACGAAGTGCTAATGAATCGGATGCGATAAATCGCTCATCAATTCCTATCCCTACGACTAACGGGCTTCCCTTGCGGATGGCCACTAATTCGTGTGGGCTTTTTTGATGAATAACTCCCAATGCAAAGGCACCTTCCATTTGGGCGGCTGTGGCTTGCACGGCTTTTAACAACGACGATGTTTGCTGGTAATGGTAATGAATCAGATGCGCGGCTACTTCACTGTCCGTTTCGGAGGTAAAGACATAACCGAGCTCTTGAAGATAATGACGCAGATCGTCGTGATTTTCGATAATGCCATTATGAACCACGGCTACCTCATCATGGGATAGATGGGGGTGGGCATTTCGTTCAGACGGTCGACCATGGGTTGCCCAACGGGTGTGTGCGATTCCTACGTTACCCGAAATGGCGGTTTCAGTCATTGCGTCGGATAAGGCCTGTACCTTTCCTTGCGTTCGTAACCGACGCATATGCGTATCTTTGTCAATCACAGCAATTCCAGCTGAGTCGTAACCCCGATACTCAAGTCGACGTAACCCTTCCAGCAGTACTTTACTGATGTCTCTTTGAGATACTGCTCCCATTATCCCGCACATTGTAATCTCCTATAGACGTCTTTTCATGATGCGTGAACGATCACGTTGCCAATCTCGATCTTTGATTGTGTCGCGTTTATCGTGTGTTTTTTTACCCTTGGCCAAAGCAAGTCGCATTTTTACATTGTTGCGTTTCCAATAAAGCGACATCGGAATTAAAGTATATCCTTGGCGCTCGACGCTACCAATTAATTTGTTTAATTCGCTTCGATTCAACAATAATTTACGTGTGCGAATGGGATCAGGACTTGTGTGGGCTGATGCTGTTGGTAACGGCTGGATTTGTGCGCCGAGTAAAAATGCTTCACCGTATTTAACAATAACGTGCGCATCGGACAAATTTATCTTGCCAGCGCGCAAACTTTTGATTTCCCAACCTTCCAATACCAAACCTGCTTCAAACTCTTCTTCGATAAAATATTCGAAGCGCGCTTTTTTATTTACCACGATGGTAGCGCTATCTTTTTTATTTGCCGACATAAACTCTACTAGTTACCGAAATGCTATTAAGATATCATGTTCTTAGGCCTCAAATATAGAAGGATAAGGACAAGATATGGACTATTCAACCAAGAAACAAAAATTATTTGTGCTTGACACCAACATACTGATGCATGATCCCACAGCCATCTATCATTTTCAAGAGCATGACATCTATTTACCGATGGTTGTCTTGGAAGAATTGGATCGACACAAAAGTGGTATATCTGAAGTTGCGCGAAATGTGCGACAAACAAATCGTATGTTAGTTGAGCTCATGAGCAATGCGACGCATGATGAAATTGTTGCGGGCTTGCCCATTCCAAGCTTTTTGTCTAAAAAAACCATAGCAAGTAGTGGACGTTTGTTTTTTCAAACGGGTGATTTTGATCAGATCCAGCCGATTTCTCTGCCAGGTCATAATGTCGATAATACGTTATTAACGACCGCATTGTGCTTACAGAAGAAAGATAAAAATAGGCAAATTATTATTGTATCTAAAGATATTAATTTACGCATTAAAGCCGGTATTCTGGGTATTGCGGCTGAAGATTACTACACCGATCAAGTATTGGATGACGTCACGTTGCTGCATAGTGGCTCACATGTGTTGGAAAATGATTTTTGGGATACGCATGGTAAAGATATGGCGGCATGGAAGGAAAGTGGCCGGACGTTTTACCGTATCCAAGGGCCGTTGACAAAGCAGTGGAATCCAAACGATTGCATCAGTACGAAAGATAATGAATTTCGCGCGATCGTGAAACAAATTGAGGCCGATAGTGCCGTGGTAGAAATGGCTCGAGATTATACCATCGAGAAACATGCCGTGTGGGGGATTACCGCACGCAATCGAGAGCAAAATTTTGCTTTGAATTTATTGCTTGATCCGGACGTGGATTTTGTAACCTTGCAAGGATCCGCAGGCACCGGTAAGACGCTACTAACCATTGCTGCCGGTTTAACCCAGGTATTGGATGAGCGTCGGTATATCGAAATTATCATGACACGAGTGACTATTCCGGTAGGCGAAGACATTGGCTTTTTACCTGGGACTGAAGAGGAGAAAATGACACCTTGGATGGGGGCTTTAATGGATAACTTGGAAGTTTTGCACGGTACTCAAGAAGGGGGTAGTTTTGGGCGTGGAGCAACGGATGATTTATTAAAAAACAAAATCAAAATTCGCTCATTAAATTATATGCGGGGGCGCACCTTTCTCAATCGCTTTATTATTATAGATGAGGCTCAAAATTTGACACCTAAACAAATCAAGACTCTAGTAACGCGCGCGGGCCCTGGTAGTAAAATTGTATGTTTAGGAGATATTAAACAAATTGATACCCCCTATTTAACGGAAACTACGTCGGGTCTCACCTTTGCTGTTGATCGATTCAAGCATTGGGAGCACAGCGCGCACATGACGTTAACGCGAGGCGAGCGTTCACGACTGGCCGATTATGCAGCGGAACATTTGTAGTTTATAATGTGAGGTTGTGAAAAACACAATACTTTTGGAGCAATCATGTCCCCACACGCAATTACCTTTGACGATGTCCTACTTATTCCCGCATACAATCATCATGAGTCTAGGCGAATTGTTGATATTAGCGTCGTTGATCGCCTTGGTAAATTATCCTTACAGCTACCGGTTATGAGCTCCAACATGGATACCATTACGGAAAGCAAGATGGCTAATTTCATGCATAGCAAAGGGGGCATCGGCGTTTTGCATCGCTTTTTAAGTATTGAAGAAAATATCCAGCAGTTTAAGGCATGTCAAGGAAGTGTCTTTATTTCGGTTGGTTGTTCACAGGCTGAATTAGAGCGTGCCGAAGCGTTACGTGATGTCGGCGCGGACTATTTCTGCGTGGATGTTGCTCATGCTCATGCAAAATATGTGGGTAAAACACTAAAAAGTTTACGTCAAATCTTAGGTGGTCGCTGTATTATGGCTGGTAATGTAGCAACGTATGCGGGTGCGGATTATTTGTCGTCTTGTGGTGCTGATATCATTAAAGCCGGTATTGGTGGTGGTTCGGTATGCAGCACACGAATTAAAACAGGTTTTGGCATTCCTATGCTGACTTGTATTCAAGATTGCGCACGTACGGACCGATCAATTGTGGCGGATGGTGGTTTACGCACGCCGGGAGATATCGTGAAAGCGATTGCTTTTGGTGCGGATTTTGTGATGATTGGTGGCATGCTGGCTGGCACGGAACCAACGCCGGGTGATGTGATTACGAAAGCAGATGGGACATGTGTTAAGCGTTATCGCGGTATGGCCTCTCGTGAGGCGCAAGAAGGCTTTCTTGGGCAAATGCATGAGTGGAAAACGGCTGAAGGCGTCGCAACGGATGTGCCTTATCGTGAAGAGGCGGATCATATTATCGCAGATATTATTGGTGGCTTGAGATCAGGATTGACGTATGCGGGTGCTAATTCAATCATCGAGTTGCAGCGTAAGTTGAATTACATTGAGGTCACTCAAGCCGGTCGAATTGAAAGCATGCCGCATAAGTTGATGCAAGCGACTTAAACTTCCGCTCCCTAAGGGATCTTGAACTTATTAAGTTCAAGATCCCTTAGGGTCGCGGTTCGGTTTTCCTTGTTTCAACCGGCTAAAATTAGGCCCCAGTGTTTGCTTGGTCGTTTGTAGGTGTAGGGGCTTCTTCGACGGCAGGTTTAATGTCTTCAATAGCACTCAGTTTTTTTTCTAATGTTTGCACATTGGGTTGATGATTCGTAGCGAAGCTTTTCAGTTCTTTCACGTTGTTTTCGGTAACGTCGAGTATTGTCAGTGATGTGGGGCGATCTTTGTTTTCTTCTTTTAACCGATTTATAGCGCCTAAATCGTCTTGAAATTGTTTTTTAAGAGCCGATTTTTTCGCAATGATACGATCTAGGTTGGATTGCAATGCTGCTATATTTTGCTGATGGTTCGTCGGTTTCGTTTCACTTTTACTGGCTATTTGGTGCTTTAGGATTTTGTAGTCTAGTGTAAATTCAAGAAACACCAACGCATGCACTGCTTTGGCCTCTTTTTGAATTAGGCTTACCACATCATTCCATACGTGATCTTGTTCGTAATGTTCTTCTGGTTGCGCTTTATTGCTGATTGCCATGATGACTCCTTACATAAAGTACGGTATAGGACGATTACGTCTATAATGTCTCGAAGAATATATACTGCCCGCGCGCAGTATGGTTCTTAACTGATGTACGCAATATTTTGATCACAAACCCTGTAGTTACCATCAAGAAAAATGAGACAAAAAATTAATTATGACTAGTGACCGATCAACCTGTATTATTGAGTCTCTTACAAAACAGTAAACAGGAGACCAGTCATGGTGCCTATTTTCGCAGAAATTTTGTCATTAGTACAATATATTGATTTACTTGCAGCAATTCCCGCCTTAAAATAGTGACTGACGTAGGATCGCCCTCTCCCGATGTCGGGAGAAGATGCCCGATAGAGCGGATGAGGGTAGTTCAAAACATTACGATTTAATCCACCCTCACCCGCCCTATCCTCTCAATGGGAGAGCCTGCTGGTTATTAATTGCGGGAATTTCTGATTTACTTGCAGCAAATAGGGACCTTATGTTCAAGTTCGAATGACTCACTGCAGAGATTCTGGGCGAACCCATTTATGCCCGTGTTAAATCCTCATGTAATCAAAAAAAATAATTTATGGCCTAGCCGGTTAAAAAAATCTTATTTATCACAGTTCACCTTACATGAAACAACACTTGTTTTTGTACAAAA
>JAUYQG010000042.1 GCA_030695645.1 Legionellaceae bacterium | reverse complement strand
TTTTTTGTACAAAACAAGTGTTGTTTCATGTAAGGTGAACTGTGATAAATAAGATTTTTTTAACCGGCTAGGCCATAAATTATTTTTTTTGATTACATGAGGATTTAACACGGGCATAAATGGGTTCGCCCAGAATCTCTGAGTTGGCATATAACCATTTGCAAAATATAATCACTTCGATTAAAATTATCCTTTTTTTTCAAACGACAACAAATTGGTGTAATCTGCTCGCGTTATACAAGCACATATCCTGATTGCCCCCGTTATTGTTTCAGGGCAAATATCTGAGGATGAATTAAAACAATTGTCCGATTTTAACTTGGATATTCTGAGGCCTCCGAAAGATACCCACCCTTTTTGTTATGTATGATTCGACTTGATTGGCACATTACATCTGATCAATGATCACCTTTAACATGCTAAAACAAAAAAACCAAAAACTGGAACCTAAAAAGCAGCTATGTTAAAATTCCACCATTTTAGTGTTTAGGAATGATTGGTTGGAACATTATTTAAAACTCCAGATAGAACAATCACCAGCTGTTATGTTGCTGCGTAGTGATAACGCGGGATTTATTATCAGTTTTTTTCAGTCTGTCTTTGGAGAGACACAACGCTTTCAAATTGGATACAAGGAGTTGGTTACTTCTTTAACGCAATATAATGAGTCACATGATAAACCACTTACTCGGCGACCAAGCGATTATATTGAAATCTGGGCAGATGAAAATCATCGGTTTTTACGAAAGTATTATATAGATGGTAATGATGAACCTCAAACAGAGCTTTCTCATGAAGTTTCCTCCATGATGTCTTGGCTACATAGTCAAGGTACTCAAGATTTTGTGGGAACAGAATCGCGTGTCTCTGCTTTGTTTCAAATGATTGATAAGCTCGCAAGTCATAGTGATACGGATCCTAAGGCAAGAATTTCAAAACTTAAGCAAGATCGTGAGGCTATTGAGCAAGAAATTAATCAAATTAAGAAAACAGGCACGGTACTGAGTTGGGATGATTTACGTAAACGAGAATACCTTTCTCACATTATGGAGGACTCTCGACGGCTGCTTGCCGATTTTGCTTTGATTGAAGATATTTTCAAAGACCACGCGCGACAATTAAAAGAAAAAATGGTGGCTGCGCAATTATCCAAAGGTGACCTTTTGGCACAAGTATTGGATATGCATGACGCCTTGGAAGAATCTGATCAGGGTAAAAGTTTTCGTGCTTTTTGGGACTTTTTAATATCCCCCACCAAGCAGGGTGAGCTAAGTCGTTGGCTAGAAAAAATTCTCCAGGATTTATCGGACAAACCCTATCTAAAAGGCATGCAGCATAGAGAGTATGTGGCCAGATTGAAGGGGTTTAAGTCTGATTTGCTTCAAAGAGGGCGTAAAGTATTAGCGAGCCAGAGTCGCCTGACGCGTGAAATTCGCACTTTATTAGTACAGAGCTCCAATCACGATTCCAGAGCCATTCAAGCAGCCATTTTAGATATCAAGGCTTGGTGTATTGCCGATCGCGAGCGTTTTGCCCATATTGCAGGAGAAACGTTGATTGAGATTGAACACAAACCCCTGATTCACTTGCCATTGGAACGTCCTCTTTGGTCTGAACCTATCGGTGCACTGCTGGATTTTGGAAATGTACTTGATAACCTATCGATAGATGAAGTGGCAATTGGTCTTAAAGAGCATTCGGCATTGGCCTGTTGGCAGTTAGAGGAGCGAGTGGCTATGCTACTCCAGAAGCACACGTCCTTCACTTTGCCTGAGTTGGTGGACGTTTATCCACCTGAATTTGCACTAGAAGAATTGGTTGGTTATCTTTCGATTGGCATGAAGAGTCCCCAGCACCTGGTTGATCAGGTTGAGTCTGTTAAACACGACGAATTTCTAGTCCCACAAATTACTTTTCACCGTCTTAATCACATACCAAATAGGATGACGACCAACACAAGCATAGAGAGAGGCGATGTCTAGATCACGAACAAAACAAGAGGGTTCAGCACTCTCAGTGGTACTTGTCAAACTGTTACAAGGTTTTTTGCTTCAGGATGATAAGCAAGCATGGGAAACCTTACAGCTTCAACAAACATTCGTCCGCGAGTATTTTACAACGTTAGGGTTGTATCTTCATATGGATGAGAATGATGGTTACGCGTTTTTAAGAACCATTCCCATGGGACAACATGAAAATGGAAAGATTACAGGTGAATCAGCCATTGGAAATGTGCAGCAAGAAGAACTGGCTGAAAAGAAAAAGCTTACTTTAATGCGAAAAATGCCATTGAGTTTTGAAGTATCGCTTTTATGCGTATTACTTCGAGAAGCACTCGATCAATTCGATGCAACGGTTCACGATGACCATCGTCTCATTATAACCAAATCGGATGTCTATGATCTGCTCAAGTTGTATTTTCCCGATAAACATGATGAAACCAAATTAATTAAGCGATGGGACAGCAGCATCAATAAAGTGATCGAACTGGGTTTTATAAGAGAATTAAAATCGGATACTTCACGTATAGAAGTGTTACGCATTATTAAAGCGATAATTGATGCCGAGCGGGTGGGTGACATGAAACGAACTATGCAAGCTTATGTTCAACAAAAAGCAGAGAGAATGAATCAATGAATAGTGGGTATCGTTTAGTAGACTTGGAGGTTTTTAATTGGGGTACTTTTGATGGTGCTATATGGCATATGGCCTTAGACGGACATGGCTGTTTGCTAACCGGAGAAAATGGTACGGGCAAGTCGACTTTGATCGATGCCTTTTTATCCCTGCTAGTTCCGAATAAACGACGAAGCTATAATATGTCCTCAGGTAGTGAACGACGAGAACGTAATGAAACCACCTATGTTCGCGGCGCTTATCAGCGAGAAAAAACACGCGGGGATCAGATTCAAGTCAAATATCTTCGTAATGAACAATCACTCAGCGCTTTGGTAGCCCATTTTGCAAATCCCTTAACAAAAGACAGGATCGCTCTGGCACAATTTTTTTGGTTTGAATCGGGTGAGTTGCGAAAATGTTTAGTGATTTCTCATGATGTTTTTTCATTGAAAGCTATATTAGATCAGGTGAAGACACCTACTGATTTACGTTATAATCTGAGGCAATTACCCCATACCACAATTTTTCCTAGCTTTAGTGACTATCAAGACTATTTCGTCCGATACATGGGGGTGCGCTCTAATAAAGGGATGGATTTATTCAATCAAGTATCAACTATTAAACAAATTGGTAATCTCAACGAGTTTGTTCGACAAAATATGTTAGAAGAAACGGATATGGAGTCACTCCTGGATGAGTTCTTCCACACCTTTGAGGACTTAACATTCGCGCATCAAGCCATTATTAATGCACGATTACAAATTGAAAGTTTGGACGGTATTGATAAGGATGCTAGAAAATTCAGCGAAACCACGCTTAAATTGGATCAAACGACACAGTTACAAACCTATTTGCCACGTTATTTCTCAGCGAAACAATATGAAGTACTTATGCAAAAACAACGTGAGCTGGCTCACGCGCTAGCGATGCATCATGAGAATACACAATCAGTAGAACAAACCATTGATCACGTTCAGGAGAAATTAGCCACCTTAACCCACAGTGTTGATGGCAAAGATCGAGACGAGCGTTTAAAAGTCATTCGTCGCGAGTTACATGACACTGAGCTGATGCATAAGCGGTGTCATGGGGACCGTAAAAAATTAGAAGCTGTTCGTACTGTGTTGGGATTAACAGCCTCTTTAACATTAGAAAACTTCATCAAAGAGCAATCCAGCTTGGCGACCATGAAAAGCGATATAGAGACGAATAAATTAATTACTTCGCCTCAGGTATTTTCACTTAGACAAACAGAACATAAAATACAACAACAAATGCAGGGTTTAAGTGAGGAGTTGCTAGCTACACAGAAAAATAAAACTCTGATGCCGTATCAATATCTTGAATTACGACGAATGTTGTGTGAAAAACTAGGCTTGTCACCCAGTGATTTGCCTTATGCCGCAGAGTTAATGTCGGTCAAAGAAAGTGAAGCGAAATGGCGCTTGGCCGCGGAAAAACTATTACGACCCTTGGCTTTGAAATTATTAGTACCGGCATCTTATTTTATGGAGGCTAATCAAATCCTTCGATCGCAAAATATAGGCATGAAAGTTGTTTTACAGCGAATTGATCTTGAACAGCCTTATAACACCAGTCCCTCAGAAAAAGATTTTTTAATTACTAAGTTAGAGTTTCTTCCGAGAGCAAAGCAATCAGACTGGTTAAAAAACCATGTCTGTGATCAATTCTCCTATCAATGTGTTGAGGATATGCAGGTTTTTCAAGCATCATCACGCGCAATAACCGTTGAGGGTTTGATTAAACGTCATACTCACGTTAGCGAGAAAGATGACAGAGCTATGTCTCATGCTCAGTACCTGCTAGGCTGGGCACATGAGGACAAAGTGCAACGTCTGACTGAAGAAAGCAAAGGACTAAAGGCCAGATTGCAGGAAGTTAAACAAGAGTTACAACACATAGAAGCTCGTGAATTACAAGGTGAGCAGCATATTGCTTTATTAGCCCAACGACAATTGTTTGATTCTTTCGATTTAGTCAATACCGCATTATGGGAAAAAAAGCTCAAGACGCTTGAGGCACAGTGTGAATCATTGATGAAGCAACCCGAAACGAAAGAAATGAATACTTTGCAGCAACAACTCAAAATACTAGCAACCGATCGAGACGATGCCCTGGCACAAGGTGCGGTGATCCGAAATGAATTGGAAAAAATACCAGGTCAACTGGATAGACTCAGTCTGTTATTACATACCTTTACTACCTCTGAAGCCTTGAATACAGAGCTTGATCGCCTCATTACTACCCTATCAAATAAAGAAAAAGAAACCACAGCACTTGAGTTAGAGGGACGATTGGCTGAAATATTGCGTGCAAATTTAGCTAGGCTGGCTGAAACCAAACATCACTTAGGAATTAGTTTGGTGCGTAAAATGACTGGATTTAAAGCGAAGTTTCCTGAAGTAAGTATTGATATGGAAGCATCCTTGGATGATTTACCCTCCTTCTTACAACGTTACAACATGCTTAAAAAAGAAGATTTGCCGACGCATGAAACTCGCTTTAAAAAACTGATAAGTAAGAGCGTAGTTACCGATTTAACGGCTTTCAAATCAACATTGGAGTTGAACGCGGAACATATCAAAGAAAGCATTGAACATCTGAATACGTCTTTAAAAAACATTGCCTACAGCGATACGAGTTACGTGCAAATTCGCATGACCAAGACGAAAGATACTGATATACGAGAGTTCCAAGCCATATTGCGTAATGCGATTCAAATGAAGGGTCTACAACAAGATGAATTGGATTTAGAGGAAAGCTTCCAACGCATTCGCAGCATGATTACTCGCTTAAAAAATGATATGAAATGGAGTTCTCGAGTAACGGATGTTCGTAACTGGACTGATTTTTTTGTGGTAGAACTTGCGCAAGAAGGGGATGATGAAATCAGTTTTTACTCAGACTCGGCAGGTTTATCAGGTGGACAAAAAGCAAAACTAGCCTTTACCATTTTGGCCTCTGCCTTAGCGTATCAATATGGGCTCAACAGCGAAACAACCCTGGAAAAATCATTTCGTTTTGTGGTGATAGATGAAGCGTTCAGTAAATCAGATGATCGTAATGCTCAATACGCTTTAGAATTGTTCCGAAAGTTGGGATTGCAGTTGCTTGTTGTGACACCTTTGGATAAGTTGGATATCATAAAGCCTTACGTACAACGAATCTTTGTAACCCAAGTTGCCCGTAATGCGCATCGTTCACAATTAGCCATCATCAAAACAACGGCGCCGTCCTTAGCGATAGAAACCGATGGATAAAGATTTCAGAGGGCGTCTAAGTTTTGGTGGGACAAGTCATGTCTTAGCGCACCGCGAAAATTGGCGAGAGATGCTTGCGTTGCTGCCAGAAGCGGTTGCAGTACAAACACCAGATCGTTACACATCGCCACTGCTCCTTAACGTGCCTACCATACTAGAAGACAAAAACAAAGCAGTGCATTTGGAATGGTGGCTCGCAGAAGAGAGTCATTCAGCATCTGTCATTTTGGTGCCGTATTTTGTTGACGGTATCACGATCTACCGAGTCCCCTCCTTCCATCACCTAGTAAGCCATACTGCTCTTAGTGGTTTTGATCACGCGTGGGTTAGTTTTTTTTCGGAGCACTTTTGTCATGATGATGCCAAAATTGTGTTGGAACCAGGAGATGTTCTCAATGCAATTCTTTGGGCATTAGCTCGTGCACAACGCTTGCGCTTAACGTCTGACGCCGCAACCCTACTCCAGTTAGGGCAACCCTTGCAATTGAAGGCGCGGCTACGTTACTCCGAGGAGTGGGCATTATGGGCATTAGATGCCGAATTAATGACCCAGACGGGAGAAATTATCACACCTGAATATTTAGACCTCATTGTTCATTCAGGACTTGCCGTCTATGATGGAACACTCTTCCCCGTACCCACAGGTTCTGCTTGGATAGGACAACTTTTGGCGAATGGCGCATGGTTTATTGCCAAAGGCTCGTTAGGAGAGGCTCTTTTCCATTTAGCGCATCGTATTCAGGATGGTGAGTTTTTTAGCCATCTACCCCAAGTACATTGCGTGCAAAAAAGTCCCTTACCTGTGGTTTATTTAAGAGCCAAGCATTTTGATAAACAAGCGCAAGTCACGCTTTATCTTGCCTATCGTTATGATGAGTACGAAATTTTTTCCACATGGCATAATCAAGATGAGACGAATATACCCATTGGTTTTGCATCTCATGGCGAGACTTGTATTGTGTATTTTCGAGATTTTGCAAGCGAAAGCGAAGCCGAATCATTGATTAAACAGGACACCAATATAACGTTTGTTGCTAACAAACGTGCATGGACAGTTAATCTGTCCACATTATGGCAATTGATTCATCAATTACTCAAAAAGAGATGGGAAGTTTGGGCTGAAAAACATAAGATCGAAGAGTTATCTTCTTATGGTGTTAGTATAGAGTCAGGGATAGGGTGGTTTGAACTCCAATCATTTGATACACAGACCAGGCGACTCATTGACCCCTTACAGCTCATTAAATACCTCAAGCGAAGATCGCTGTTTATTCAACTGGGACATAATAAGATCTGTGTGTTACCAGAACGTTGGATTACACATTTAACTCAATTCTTGGATATTGGTCAGCCTGGGAAACATAGTAGCTGGTGCTTTTCATCCATATATGCTCCCGAAGTAGAAGCTGTCATTGGCGATGAACCTCAATTTGAAGCCGATGAGGCCTTTCATTTCACTGTAGAAAAAATGCGCTCTTTTGATAAAGTGATTCCTTTAGCGCAGCCTGACGGGTTACGTGCGATATTGAGACCTTATCAATTGGAAGGATTGACTTGGCTAAATTTGTTATGCGAAGTCCATGTAGGCGGTATTTTGGCTGATGACATGGGTCTTGGTAAAACCGTACAAATCTTGGCATTACTACAACATCGGTTTGTGAATCAACCTCATGCAGCACCGCAAACTATTTTGGTGATTTGTCCTAAATCGGTGCAGAGTCATTGGCTGACACAAGCGACGAATTTAGTACCGAGATTGCCTTGTCGTGTTCTTCATCCACGTGATGTATTGGCTGGAGAGCGTCATGCAACCCAACACCGTTTATTATTAGCCTCTTATGGTTTGGTACGCCATCATATCGAAACGCTTTCAACCTGGCACTTTGACCTATTGGTGTTAGATGAAGCCCAAATGATTAAAAATGAATTTAGCCAGACCACTCAAGCGATTAAACGGTTAGGTGCAACACAACGATTTGCCTTAACAGGAACACCCATTGAAAATCGTTTTGAAGAGTTAATCTCTATTTTTTCGTTCTTAAATCCACATGCCCCACTGAGTTTGAATCATTCTTCTCCAACGGCTGAGGCGGTGCGTGATTTAGTGCAGCGGGCACTCCATCCTTTTGTATTACGGCGATTGAAAGAGGATGTCTTGACCGATTTACCACCCAAAATTGTGGAAAAAATTACTTTACCTATGACGCCGGATCAAGGAAGGTTATATCAGGAACTGCTAGCCGTGTATCGTAATGAAATAGCTAAGCGTCAAGCTTCTCACGATTTACCCACAGAGGAGGAAAGGGCGTTTTTTCTAGAGGGATTATTGCGGTTACGCCAAGTGGCGACCCATCCTCAGCAATTATTAGGGGAGGCATTTCAAAGCTGCTCGTCTAATAAGCTCATTTATCTGTGCGATCAGATTCCTCTTCTCATTGAAAAAGGCCACCGTATCGTTGTTTTTTCCCAGTTTTTAGGCGCGTTGAGAGGTTTGTCTGAACATATGAAGGCATTGACTATTCGCCATAGTTATGTGGATGGACAAACAACGGATCGAGAACGAGAAATGGCTTTATTTCAATCCAATACAACCATCAAAGTACTCTTGATTAGTTTACGAGTGGGAGGAATTGGGATTGATTTAACCCATACTGATGTGTGTATTCTTGTTGATCCCTGGTGGAATGAGGCCGTTGAAAAACAAGCGATCGATCGCTTGCATCGTTTTGGGCAGAAAAAAACGGTGACTGTTTTACGACTAATTTCCGAGAGCTCTATTGAAGACAAGATGGAACTATTAAAGCAAAATAAGAGCGCATTAGCTGACGCCATTGGTAAAACCAATCCTGATTTCCTAAATCACTTAAAATGGAATGATTTTACAGAGATTTTTAGGTAGCCTCCACCGCATATATTGACAACCTTTTGTCAGCAATTCTGGGTGAACGATAAGGCCCTCTGTTCTAGGGCTATGTAGCGTTTTAATAAAATTATTTTTCGCAAAATATCACTGAATTCGTAGGGTGAGCAAAGGAGCTTGCGACGTGCCCACCAGCAGTGGTACAA
>JAUYQG010000041.1 GCA_030695645.1 Legionellaceae bacterium | reverse complement strand
ATTTGGCGCATCTTGAACGAAAACAATTTCGAAAAATGCTCATCCCGGCCTTCGCCGGGACAGGCCAAGCCCATGTATGCTGCGCTTTTTCGAAACCGTTTTCGTTCAACCTGCACTCAAATCTGACCGTTCTCCGAGCGTTAACAGCATCCTCCGAGCAGTTACTTTTCAATTAGCTTTTATACTCGATTCCGTTCGCCGTCTCGAAGCCTAGGTTGATTACTCCTGTTCTCCAACCAACTGTTGAATCGATTGATGCACGTCATTCAGTAAGTCTTCCTTTGTGGCTAAGGTAAACTTTGATGCGTCGATGGGTTTTCCTATGTGTATTTCGGCATGTTGGTTGATGTTAAAGCGGTGAGTTTGGGCTGGTAAAATGGCATTCGCACCACGAATGCCGATGGGGATGATGGTCGCGCCCGTAGTGATGGCTGTGACAAAGCCACCTTTTTTAAAGGCTCCTAATTTGCCATCTTTTGATCGAGTTCCTTCCGGTGCAATCCACATCACGATCCCCGTTGCCAACAGCTCCTTAACAACAGCAAGGTCTTTTATGGCTTGTCGACGATTGTTTCTATCAATGAAAGGAAACTCTGCTGCAACCATGCCGCCACCCATAATCGGAATATTGGCTAATTCTTTTTTAGATAGCATGCGTATGGAGTGATGGGGAAATGCGAGTAAACTCAGAGGGATATCGAAAAGACTGCTGTGATTACACATGATGATGGTGGGTTGACCTTTTTGTGGTTCAACATGATGAGGATTGATGACCTTATAGTGAATCCGAACCAGCTTAATGAGGCGTTTGACCCATCGTTGTAATTCCTCATCACACCATGTACGGCTTATGGTTCGTCGTAGTGATTTTATTGTGGCGGATCCGCACGTGTATGCGGTATAAAGTAATGAGAGGAGAATTATCCACAGCGTGTGTATTTTACTGGCTTTCATGGTTTGATCCTTTGATGCACTTTGAGCAGAACGACATGAACGTGCATCATCTCGTTCTGCTCAAAGTGCATTACTATAGATGAGAATAAAATAAAATGAAAGGCTAGTATTCATGGATTTTTTTATAAAAACACGCATATTTTGTTCAAATTGTGGTATCATACGGTTTCTGAATGTTGGTCCAAATGGAGTGAACTATGATTTTTGGTGCATTGAATCTGTCGTTTTGGGGCTATGTCGTGGCTACAATTGTTTTGACGCAGGTCACTATTGCGTCTGTAACAATCTATTTACATCGTAACCAAACACATCGAGCTCTGACCCTACATCCTATTATTAGTCATTTTTTTCGTTTTTGGCTTTGGATGACCACCGGTATGGTGACTGCGGAATGGGTTGCCATTCACCGTAAACACCATGCGACCACCGATGTGGAGGGTGATCCGCATAGTCCCGTTGTTTTAGGCATTAAAAAAGTATTTTGGGAGGGCGCTGAGTTGTATCGTGATGCCCGTAAAGACAAAGACATGGTTGCTAAATATTCTCATGGTACCCCGGATGATTGGATAGAACGTAAGCTCTATTCGCGATTTTCAGCCCGCGGTGTGGTGCTGATGTTGTTGGTTGATGTGTTTTTATTTGGTGTGCCTGGTGTTTCAATTTGGGCTATCCAAATGATGTGGATCCCCGTTTGGGCCGCTGGCGTTGTGAATGGCATAGGTCATTATTGGGGATACCGTAATTTTGAATGCCCTGATGCAGCGACCAATGTTTTTCCTTGGGGATTCTGGATTGGTGGAGAAGAGTTGCATAATAACCATCATACCTTCGCATCGTCTGCTAAATTCTCTGTAAAATGGTGGGAGTTTGATATTGGCTGGATGTATATTCGTCTTTTGTCCTTTTTAGGTTTGGCAAAAGTTAAAAAATTACCGCCACAATTAGCTCAAGAAAATAATAAATTGCATGTTGATTTGGATACAGTAAAAGCGGTTGTGGGTAATCGTTTCCAAATTATGTCACATTATTACACTCATGTTTTGCGTCCTATGTTGAAGCAAGTCAAGCGCGAGCACGTTGAAAGCAAACACGATAAAAAGCTGATTCATCGTGCTGGATTTTTGTTACGTCGCGAAACGGATTTATTATCGCCCACAGCAAGCACGCGTTTGCAGGCGCTCTTGGATCGTTATGAGCAATTGCGAATTGTTTATAGCTATCGACAATCATTGCAAAATGTTTGGTTGAAAACAGCAACGTCACAAAAAGACTTGGTTGAATCATTGCAACAATGGTGTAAACAAGCTGAAGAATCAGGTTTGGAAGTATTGCATCAGTTTGCCCAGCAGTTGAAGCGTTATGTTCCGAAAGTAATGACGTACTAAGTCAGCTATAAAAATAATAAGGTCATCATGCGCTTAAGGCAACTAAAACTGGCTGGGTTTAAGTCGTTTGTCGATCCGATTGTTGTTCCATTTCCCAGTCAATTGCTTGCAGTTGTTGGCCCAAATGGTTGTGGTAAATCGAATATCATGGATGCGGTGCGTTGGGTCATGGGTGAAAGCCATGCGAAAAACCTGCGTGGCGAATCCATGGTCGATGTGATTTTCAAAGGTTCTTCTAATCGAAAACCTGTGGGACAAGCATCCGTTGAGTTGGTATTTGACAATACTATGGGGCGGTTGACGGGCCCATATGCCAGCTATCAAGACATTTCTGTTAAGCGATTGGTTACGCGCGATGGCGATTCATCTTATTTTCTAAATGGTACGCGTTGCCGGCGTCGAGACATTACCGATATTTTCTTAGGTACAGGCGCTGGTGCACGCGGTTACTCCATCATTGGCCAAGATACGATTTCGCGCATTATTGAGGCGCGTCCTGATGAGTTACGAGCTTATTTGGAAGAGGCGGCAGGAGTCTCTAAGTACAAAGAGCGTCGTCGGGAAACACTACAACGTATTGCCCATACACGCGATAATCTGTCTCGCGTTGCTGATATACAAACTGAACTTGAAAAACAATTGATGCGTTTGGAACGGCAAGCAAAGGCTGCCATACGTTACACGGAGTTAAAACAAGACGAACGTAAATGCCGGACTGAGATTTTAGCGCTGAAATGGCGTGACCTAACGGATGAATCGCAACAATGCCAAGAACAGTCGAAACATCTGATTCATCAACAAGATAGTCATCAATCACAGATTGCAGCGCTCTGTAACAAAGGAGAGGCTTTGCGAGATGAATTAAGTCAGTTGCAAGCAGCCAATCAGCATACTCAAGTTCAGTTTTATCAATTGGCGGCGGATATTGCGCGTTTAGACGAAACCATTCAGCAACATGCTCGTGAAAAACAGCAATTAGAGGTCGATAAACAACAATTAGAGATGGATTTGCAGCAGGCACGCGATCAATTACAACAGGATCACGAGGCTTTGCAAAATTCAGATGAAGCCTTGCAACGATTGCAGTCGAGTGTGCAATCATTACAGCAAAGAGCAATTGAAGAACAACAACGCGTGGATGATAGGCAACAAGAGGAACTACGTTGGAATGCCGAATGGCAAATCCTAGTCACAGCGTTTCATGCTGCAGAGCGCGATATCCAACTTGAAGACGTGCGTTTACAGCATCTCGACGAACGTCGACAACAACTGCACGTTGGTTTTGAAAAGAATCAAGATGAATTAGCGTCAGTTGATCGAGACGCGTTGTTCAATGAGCTACAACTGAACCAAGATAAGCGACATAATCTCGTAACCGAACACGATGAGGCGGTCTTGCAACATCAACAATGCGTTGAGTCAAGTGCTTCATTACGTCAACAGCTAACGGCTATAGAGCAACAATTACATCGTGCACAGGACAAAACACAGGCTGTGGCTATGGAATATGCTGCGTTACAAGCTGCCCAACAGGCCGCTTTTCAACACCTTCCTAGTGAGCTACCAGCCTGGAAAAATCAATCGCGTGTCGCTGAGCTTATGACGGTTGAGACAGCTTGGGTATCCATTGCTGAGCGTGTTCTAGGTGACGGATTGCATGCGCTTGTGTTGGAGTCGATGGAGCCGGTATGGTCTGTACTGGATACGTTGCATGGACAAACCGCCCTGTTTACTCAATCGAATAAAGAAAGTTTGCGTCCGTCCAATCCATATCCTCGTTTGTCTGACAAATTAATGGGGATAATGCCGAGTTGGTCGACGGCGGCTGATGCTATTTTTGCAGCGGAGAACTCGGATCAAGCGCTTCAGTGGTTGCCAACGTTGCATGCTCATGAATCGATTATTACCCAAGACGGTTATTGGATTGGATCCGGTTGGGTGCGTGTTTTTGATCTATCACCGAAGGATAACGTCGGATTACTGTCTCGTAAACAAGCGCTAGCTGAGTTAAGTTTGGATTTGGCTACGGGTCAAGACGAGATAACCCATGTAACCACTCAACGAGATCAGTGGCATACTTTGTTGGTAGCGAATGAACTCAAACAATTAACCATGAGTGAACATGTCTCAACAACACGAGATGCGTTACGCACATGTGATGTTCATATTCAGCAGAAAAAACAAGCTTATGACTATGGGGTTCTTAAATTAGACAAGTTGATGCATGAGTGTGATGCCTTACAGGACGATTTGGAGTTGGTTGTGACGCAACGTGTTGAAACGGAGATGAAGCGCACATTCGCTGCCGAGCAGTTGAGTCTTTACATTGAAAAAAAACAAGATATGATCGCGAAAAAGTCAATTTGGGATGGTGGATTAGCCGAAGCAAAACAAGCATTGAGTTTGACGAGAGCCTTGTTACAAGAGACGCAAATGCAATGTACTCAAGAAACGTCAACCACTCATTATTTGCGTGATCAAACGCAACGCGCTGAGCGGCATATTGACACATTAGATCAGCGATTAATTGCGTTACATAAGCGAATGTCGGAGTTAGATGAGCCGCAAACAGAATTTCATGCTGAGTTGGCTGAAAAGGTGCACGAGCATCATCAATTAGAGACAACTTTATTGTTAGGGCAGCAGCAAGCAGCTGATGTGCAACAACGCTTGCAAGAAACTGAACAATTATGTAAGTATGAAGAACAGCAGGTCAAACGGCTACAGGACATACTGCAACAGGCGCAGCTCCACGAGCAAACTCTCGCCACGCGTGCGGCAAGCTTTGTTGAAATATTGGATGAGTTGGATGTGGAATGGACTGAATTGCTGTCCGGTTTGCCAGTTGAGCTAACGGTAGAGTATTGCGAGCAAGCGTTGTTGACAACAGCGGATAAACTGAAACGCCTAGGTGCGATCAATTTGCTGGCAATAGAAGAATACCAAGCTGATTTGCAGCGTAAAGAGCATTTGGACGCACAATATCATGATTTGAGCGAGGCATTAGTTACCTTGGAGCGTGCTATTGCCAAAATGGATAAAGAAACGGAGTTGCGCTTGCGAGAGACCTTTGATCAAGTCAACGCGTCCTTTCAAGTGCTTTTTCCACGTCTTTTTGGCGGAGGGCATGCGACGTTAGAGCTGACGTGTGGTAATCTCTTAGAGGCGGGTATTTTAGTGATGGCTCAACCTCCGGGTAAGCGTAATAATACGATTTACATGCTTTCGGGTGGTGAAAAAGCGATGACGGCGGTAGCCTTGGTGTTCGCAATATTTCAACTCAATCCATCGCCATTTTGCATGTTGGATGAGGTTGATGCGCCCTTGGACGATGCCAATGTACGACGATTTTGTGATTTGGTCAAAGAAATGTCGCAATTTGTGCAGTTTCTATTTATTACGCATAATAAAGTGACGATGGAGTTGGCGGATCATTTGATTGGGGTAACTATGCGTGAACCGGGTGTGTCGCGTATAGTGTCAGTTGATGTAGGGGCTAATGCGTGATTATATACTGCGCGCACAGTATAACTCGAAGGAGAGTATAATGCAGGCAAACTGGAGCTTGATCCTCAATGTTGTATTATTGGTTGGGGTTGTTTTCGCAATTGCACACGTGCTGAGAATGCGCAAAAAAGCGGCGATTACGGTGGTCAGATCTCCTTCTATTGGACAGATCGATACACAGCAGAGCCATTATGATGATATCATTGCGGTACGCAAAGTACAGGATGAGCCCGTGGTTGTTAAACCATTCGCTCCATCGCATGCCTCATCAGATCAATTCGCGCCAACATTAACTCCCGAACCGGTATCTGTGGTTTTGAAATCGTCGGTGTCTGTTGTGCAACCGGTTACATTCTCACCGGAAGTCATTGAAGAACAGGCCGAGTATCCAGCAACGGAAACGCCGTCTGCTCCGTTGATGATGTTTTTATTGGCGAAAGAAGATCGACAGCTAGCGGGCTATGAGCTATTACAAGCGGTTCTTGCAGCTGGCTTACGGTTTGGTGAGGGCAATTTATTTCATCGCCATCAGCATTCGAATGGTCAAGGCACTGTCATGTGCAGTTTAGCGGCTGCAACGGATAAAGGTGTGTTTGATTTGCAAAACATTGGTGCTTTCACAGTCCGAGGATTGTGCTTGTACATGCATGCGTCGGGTAATCCGGGTATTGATGAAGAGCGTTTTGACATGATGTTGGATACGGCCAAAACCTTAAGTGATGATTTGGATACGCATTTACTGGATGATCAACGTCGACCGCTTTCTGATGCGAGTATTCAACGTTATCATCGTGAGCTCAATCTTGTCGAAGAGGTTATTTAAATGAAGTTGGCTGACATTGCGTCGTTACTTGCTAATTCGTGTGATCTGGACAGGGATATATCCGGTATTTGCATCGATAGTCGACGTATTCAGCCGCATGAGCTGTTTATAGCGATTCGTGGAGAACGATTTGATGGGCATGATTTTATCACGGCCGCGGAGCGTGCGGGTTCGGTAGCGGTCGTGTGTGAGCAAGCGGTTGCTGGTGTGATGATTCCACAATTTATTGTACCGAATACCACCGACGCTCTAGCGACAATTGCGGCTGATTATCGTCGAAGTCTGCATTGCGATGTGATCGCATTAACAGGTAGTAATGGCAAAACAACTGTGAAAGAAATGATAGCCAGCATATTACCGAAACCTTCGTTTGCGACGCCAGGAAATTTGAATAATCATATTGGTGCCCCATTAAGTGTTTTACAGCTTGCAAAAGAGCATCAATTTGCTGTGTTTGAATTGGGGGCCAGTCATCAAGGTGAAATTGCCCATACCGTGGCTGTGGTTCAACCTCGGGTAACGTTAATCAATAATATCGCACCCGCGCACATTGCGGGTTTTGGTAGCATTGATGGGGTTGCTGATGCTAAGGGTGAAATTCATCAAGGATTACCTCTGGGTGGCACGGCTGTGATCAATGATGATGATGCGTATGCTCATTATTGGGATACTATTTTATCAGGAAAAACAACGATACGTTTTTCAATACATAAGCCGGTTGACGTGCATGCGCGTGATGTGAGATTGAATACGGAAGGGTGCGCTTATTGTGTGTTGGTTACTCCATTGGGTGAGGCACCTATCCAATTGAATGTCCCAGGTCGGCACAACGTGAGTAATGCTTTAGCCGCCGCAGCATGTACGTACGCGTTGGGAATTTCCCTGGCGGATATTGTTAAAGGACTCCAGCATTTCTCGGGTGTTTCTGGACGCATGACATTCAAAGCGGGTAAAAACAAAGCTGTTATTATTGATGATACGTATAATGCCAACCTACGCTCGGTGTTGACGGCCCTGGATGTGCTTGCAGATCGTCAAGGCGTGCGTATTTTGGTATTAGGCGATATGGGTGAATTAGGTGACTGGGCAGAACAACATCATCATGACGTTGGTCTTGCAGCACGTCAATACGGTATCGATTTGGTGATGACTTGTGGTAAGCAAAGTGCTAGTACGTCGCTTGCTTTTGGTCCACAGGGTAAGCACTACGATAATCAGACTAATTTAACGCATGATTTGGTTGGTTATTTGAATGCTGAAACAACGGTTTTGGTGAAAGGGTCGCGTTCGTCTGCGATGGAAAAAATTGTACATGACTTACTATACTGTGCGCGGCCATAAACGTAAGTTTGTGACCACGCACAGTATAATTAATTAGGTATTTAAATTATGCTTTATTGGATAACACAACTATTACAAAGCCAACACCATGCGTTTAGAGTGTTTCAATATTTGACTTTTCGATCAATATTGGCCGCGTTGACCGCGTTAGTGGTTGGTCTTTTTTGCGGTCCATTGACGATTCGATGGTTAAGAGGATTACAAATAGGTCAAATGGTTCGTGATGATGGTCCTAAAAGCCATCTATCAAAGGCCGGTACGCCAACCATGGGTGGGGTATTAATTCTATTGGCTGTGACGGTTAGTACCTTACTGTGGGGCGATTTGCATCAAGCGAGTTTATGGTTGGTACTGCTTGTGACGATAGCGTTCGGGCTTGTGGGTTGGGTCGATGATTATCGGAAATTAGTTTTAAAAAACAGCAAAGGTCTACCGGGGCGTTGGAAATATTTTTGGCAATCCGTGATAGCTGTTGTCGCTGTGCTTTACCTCTGTTTTAATACGAGTATGGCGTTTCATACGGAATTATCGATTCCATTTTTTAAGTCCATCTTCATTAATTTGGGTTATTTCTTTCCAGTATTTGCCTATTTTGTGATTGTCGGCAGTAGCAATGCTGTGAATTTGACAGACGGTTTGGATGGTTTGGCCATCATGCCGATAGTGATGGTTGCAGGGGCCTTAGGCATCTTTGCATACGCCGCGAGTAACGCTGTTTACGCGCATTATTTGGCTATCCCATACGTACCCAATACCGGTGAATTAACCATCTTTTGTGCCTCTCTGGTGGGTGCCGGCCTTGGTTTTCTTTGGTATAACAGTTATCCGGCACAAATTTTCATGGGTGATGTTGGTTCCTTGTCGTTGGGAGCCGCTTTGGGGATGATTGCTTTGATTATTCGCCAAGAGTTGGTGTTGATGATCATGGGTGGTTTGTTTGTCATTGAGACGATTTCCGTTATTTTGCAAGTGGGTTATTTTAAGTGTTCACACGGTAAGCGATTATTCCGTATGGCACCCTTGCATCATCATTTCGAACTGAAGGGTTGGTCGGAGCCTAAGGTTATCGTGAGATTTTGGATTATTACGGTTATTTTTGTGTTGTGTGGTTTGGCAACGTTAAAATTGAGGTAAATTATGAATTCATCACGTTATCTAGTGGCAGGTTTGGGTAAAACAGGGCACTCCATAGCGCGTTATTTACAGCGTCGCGGCCTGTCTTTTGTCGTCTTTGATACGCGCACAGCCCCTGGAGGACTTACCGAGTTTTGTGATGAATTTCCAGGGGTGGATGTATTTTTAGGCGATATACCCGATGCATTATACGCAGAACTTATTGCCGTGATAACCAGTCCAGGCGTGGCGCTTGATCAAGGTGTGATGAAGAAAGCGAAGGATCTGGGTATTCCGGTGTATGGCGATATTGAATGTCTCGCACGTGAAGTGCGCACACCTATGATTGCAATTACGGGTACAAATGGGAAATCAACCGTCACCACGTTGGTGGGGGATATGGCTAAAGCCGCGGGTATTGCTGTTGCCGTAGCGGGTAATATTGGTACGCCCGTACTTGATCTTTTAGATAATAACGTTTCATATGATTTATGGGTGTTGGAGTTATCCAGTTTTCAGCTGGATTTAACGACCACGTTAGCTCCTATTGCGGCAACTATTTTAAATGTGACGCCTGATCACCTGGATCGACATCACACGTTTGACGCGTATGTGGCAGCAAAACAACGAGTCTACAATCAAGCGCAATTTTTGTTATTTAATCGAGAAGACAAATGGACTAAACCGACTCAGGAGAGTGGCTCGGTTATCAGTAGTTATGGTTTGGATGAACCATCCGCAGGACACTGGGGGTTGAAAACTGTCGATAACGTAACCTATTTAGCTTATGGACAAACGTGCATTGTGCCTGTTGATTCGCTACGTATTAAAGGTCGTCACAATTGGTCGAATGCGTTAGCTGCTTGTGCATTGGCTCATTCGGCGGGAATATCGTTTGCGTGTATGCAAGAAGTCTTGCAACAATTTTCGGGATTGCCGCATCGGACCCAATGGCTTCGAACCCTTGATGGTGTGGATTGGATCAATGATTCGAAAGGAACAAATATTGGGGCAACTATTTCTGCTATTGCAGGCATAGGCGGCGCAATGCAAGGAAAGATCGTTTTGATAGCGGGTGGGCAAGGCAAAGGAGCTGATTTTAGAGATCTTCGTACCACGATGACGGATTATGTTCGCTCAGTAGTTCTGATTGGAGAAGATGCGGATAAATTGGAGCACGCATTGAGTGATGTGGTTGGGGTGTCACGTGCTGGATCGTTGGAGCATGCCGTGGCTGAGGCTCGTATGGCCGCACAACCTGGCGATGTTGTGTTGTTATCGCCCGCATGCGCAAGTTTGGATATGTTTCGGGATTATAATCATCGAGGAGAGGTGTTTTCTGCGGTGGTGAATACATTGTGATAACACGTCGTCAACGCGCTAGAATGGCCTCGCATTCCCCTATACTTTATGATAAATGGCTCATAGCTGCGGTGATAGGTTTGTTGATTATTGGATTGATGATGGTTGCATCCAGCTCCGTGATGATTTCGACCAAATACTATCATCAGCCGTTTCATTTTTTAGTTCGTCAAGCAAGTTATCTTTTTATTGGATTTGTCGTGGCAATTATTGTCATGCGCGTGGATAGCTGCATTTGGAAAAAATACAGTGTGCATTTGTTATTGTTTTGCTTGGTATTGCTGGTTTTGGTTTTGATTCCTGGTATTGGGCGAGTGGTGAATGGAAGTCGGCGTTGGTTGGCGATTGGTCCTCTCAGTATTCAAGTATCGGAATTTGCGAAATTAACCATGATAGTCTATCTAGCGGGTTATCTTGTCCGACAACAAAAAAACGTGAATCAAACTATTATGGGTTTTATCAAACCCATGCTTATTTTAGGGGTGGTTTCTTTTTTATTGCTCCTGGAACCTGATTTTGGTGCCACGGTGGTTATCGTGGGTACCGTCATGGCGATGCTTTTTTTGATTGGTGTCAAACTGCGTTACTATTTGGGTTTAATGATTATGGTGGCCGCAAGCTTAGCTTTTTTAGCCATTTCCTCACCCTATCGAATGGCTAGGCTAACCGCTTTCTTGAACCCTTGGGCCGATCAATTTAATAGTGGCTATCAGCTGACGCAATCGTTAATTGCTTTTGGACGAGGTGGATGGTCAGGGGTCGGCCTAGGCGATAGTGTTCAAAAAATGTTTTATTTACCTGAATCTCACACTGATTTTCTATTTGCTGTACTAGCAGAGGAGCTGGGTTTGATTGGAGTCCTGCTTGTCTTGATTTTATATAGTATACTCATTGTCAGAGGTTTTATGATTGGTTATGTCGCGTACACAGAAGAACGACGATTTGCGGCGTTTACTGCGTATGGTTTAACCTTTTGGCTGGGGTTACAAGCGGCTATTAATATGGGTGTTAATGCGGGGTTACTGCCGACAAAAGGGCTGACCCTACCGCTATTGAGTTATGGCGGCGCCAGTTTGGTGATTAATTGCATTGTGATTGCATTGTTACTGCGAATAGATCATGAAAATCGCTGGCAAGCCCTAGGATTGAGACAGGCATCGGATTAAAGAGGATCGACATGAATAAAACAAACATTGCGCACACCGATTGCTTTCACTCTCCAAAAATGGGGAGAGTGAAGCACATCCATTTTGTAGGAATTGGTGGCGCGGGTATGTGTGGTATTGCGGAAGTGTTGTTGAATGAAGGATATCGTGTTACTGGGTCAGATTTGACTGAAAACCGTGTCGTAGAACGATTAACCTCACTTGGTATTCAGGTGAGTGTTGGTCACCGTCCTGAGAATATATCAGGTGCTGATGTTGTTGTGCGCTCCACGGCCATTGGGGATGACAATCCCGAAATCAAGGCAGCCAAAGAGCAGATGATTCCTGTTATTCCGCGTGCCGCGATGCTTGCTGAGTTAATGCGTTTTCGTCAAGGTATTGCCATTGCGGGTACGCATGGAAAAACCACAACCACAAGCTTAGTAACCAGTTTGTTAGCAGAAGGCGGGCTTGACCCCAGTTTTGTAATCGGCGGAAAATTAACCAGTTGCGGTACGAATGCTCAACTGGGTTCGTCGGAATATTTTGTTGCTGAAGCCGATGAAAGTGACGCATCGTTTTTATTTTTAAAACCCATGATGGCTGTGGTCACCAATATTGATGCTGATCACATGAGTACTTATAACGATAATTTTAATACGTTACGCAAAACCTTTGTTGAGTTTTTACATCACTTACCCTTTTATGGATTGGCGGTGGTGTGTATCGATGATCATGAAGTACGACGAATTTTGCCGTCGATACAAAGGCCGACCTGCACGTATGGTTTTCGCGAAGAAGCCCATTTTCGCGCTGTAAATTGGACGCAAACAGGGTTGATTAGTTCTTTTACAGTACTAAGACCATCACCTCACCAACCCCTAACTATTCAATTTAAATGGCCGGGACGACATAATGTATTAAACGCCTTGGCAGCGATCGCCATAGCTACTGAGGTGGGTGTGGGTGATGAGTCCATTATCGCAGGGTTACTCAAATTTGAAGGAGTAGGGCGACGCTTCCAAATGTTAGGCGAACGTAATTTTACAGGTGGTAGGGCATTGGTTGTTGATGATTACGGTCATCATCCACGAGAGATTAAAGCAACCATTGAGGCGTTTCGTGCTGTTTGGCCAGATAGACGATTGGTTCATGTGTTTCAACCGCACCGATACACGCGCACCCGAGATTTGTTTAATGAATTTGTTGATGTGTTAAAAATGAGTGATCAGCTGTTGTTATTGGATGTTTATTCGGCAGGCGAAATCGTTATTCCAGGAGCCAATAGTAAGATGTTGTTGAAGGAAATTCATTTGTCATCGTCGAACGCAACCTTGGTCACGGATCTTACTGTTTTGGAGCAGTTGGATAAATTAGTGTTGGATGGCGATGTCATTCTGATGCAAGGAGCGGGGAGCATTGGGCAATTGGCAACGAATTTAATGCAGGTGTCCTGATATGGATCAACCAAATCTAAGAGGCCAGTTACTTGCAAACGAACGATTAGCGGATTATACAACATGGCGTGTTGGTGGTGTGGCCAAAACCATGTATAAACCAGCGGACGTGGCTGATTTGGTTGGTTTTCTAAAGCAATGTTCCATTACAGAACCCTTGTTGTGGCTTGGTTTGGGTAGTAACTCATTAATTACCGACACGGGTTACTCGGGTACGGTTGTCGTAACTCAAGGTTGTTTAAATGAAATCAGTTTGGTAGACGATACCACTGTTCGCGTAGAGGCTGGTGTGTCGTGCGCAAAAATGGCGAGATTTTGTGCTCGCAACCAGCTGGCTGGGGGAGAGTTTTGGGCAGGGATACCTGGCACCATGGGTGGTGCTTTGCGTATGAATGCGGGTTGCTTTAATGGGGAAACGTGGCAATTTGTTGTTGACGTAGAAACCATTGATCGTTTTGGTGTGATTCGTCATCGCAAACCCTCAGAATTTGAGACGGCATATCGTCATGTCCAGGGTTTGGGTAACAATGAGTGGTTCATTGCAGCGACTTGCCGTTTATCGCCAGGTGATAAAGATACCTCACTGAATCTTATTAAGGAGCTACTTGCTCACCGAGCAGCGACGCAGCCTACGAATGAATACAATTGCGGTTCTGTTTTTAGAAATCCACCTAACAATTATGCGGCAAGGCTGATAGAATCCTGTCAGCTGAAAGGGCAGCGTATTGGAGGAGCGATGGTTTCAGAAAAACATGCAAATTTTATCATTAATCATCAAGGCACTGCTTCGGCACATGATATTGAATCCTTGATCCAAGTCGTACAAAAAACAGTATATGAACAAACAGCAACCGAATTAATTCGTGAAGTGCATATTATTGGAGATAAATGATGTCTCATTTAATCAATCTTGTTTTGCTCTATGGAGGAAAATCAGGCGAACATGAAATATCGTTGATTTCAGCAGCTTCTGTTTTGGCGAATTTAAATCCTGAGCGCTATCACGTCATACCTATTGGTATGGATAAAAATGGTTGTTTATATCGTAATGACTATCAAGAGTTGCTGAATCATCCCGATTCATTACCTGTGGTAACATCACAATCAAAACCATTGCAAAATTTGTTGGTTGATGGTCATTTGGCAATAGATGCTGATGTGGTGTTTCCTGTAGTACATGGTCCATTGTATGAAGACGGTTGTTTACAGGGGGTTCTGGAGCTTGCTGGTGTCGCGTATGTAGGTTGCGATGTGTTGTCATCAGCCATTGGTATGGACAAAGATATGGCAAGGCGTTTGGCGTGCACACAAGGTGTGAAATCTGCGCGTTATCAAACGTTGTCATGGCACGCCAGTCCTGAGCTAACGGTGCAAACGTGTGAGCAAGTCGTTACTGAATTTGGTTGGCCTTTATTTGTGAAACCCAATTCCATGGGGTCCAGCGTTGGCATACATAAAGTCCACAACATGACCGAACTATTATCTGCTGTTGCCGATGCTCGTCGCTATGATGAAACCATTTTGATTGAAGAAGCCATTCTTGGTCGAGAAATTGAGCTGGCCGTTCTGGAAAATAAATCACCAGCCAAACCGCCCAGAGTGAGTATTGCTGGTGAAATTAAAGTCAATCATGCCGATGGATTTTATTCGTATACCGCGAAATATTTGGAGAGTGGTCAGACCGATTTACTCATCCCAGCCTTATTTGACGACGTTCTTCTTGGTCGTTTGCAGGGTATAGCATCGGACATTTTTATACGTCTTAAATGTAAGGGATTAGCTCGAGTCGATTTTTTTGTTAATGATAAATCCGGTGATATTTATTTTAATGAAATTAATACGTTACCTGGATTCACATCCATTAGCATGTATCCTAAGCTTTGGCAAGCCAGTGGTTTAGCATATCAGGCACTATTGGATGAATTAATTGAATTGGCATTAGTCCACCAGCGTTGTCGTGAACAGCTGGTGACTCATTATAATTAGTTATACTGCGCGCAGAATAACTAGCCGCGCAGTATAAATAGCTAAGGATGGCTGCATGGGAGAATTTGCCCGGCGATTTCGCTATATCAGTTTTTTAACAATATTAATCGTGTGCGCTTTTCTATTAGTGGCGCGCCTGGTATATTTGTATTTAGTCGATCCGCAGCGATTTCCAATAAATACGGTAAAGATCACGGCTAATTATGAACATATTACGCGAAAACAGTTGGAAACTGTCCTAGCGAGTTATGGTGACGAGAGTTTTATATCCTTGCCGGTTGAGCGGTTGAAAGCGGATTTGACTGCTTTGGATTGGACAAGTCATGTCCAAATTGAACGTATTTGGCCTGATACCTTGAAAATATCATTAGTAGAAAAACAGCCTGTTGCCATCTGGAAACAAGCATTGATGACAGAGGATGGTCAATTATTTAATATAAACGGAGCTGATTTAACGAAACAAGCGCAGGATGATTCGCTGCCCAGATTGAGTGGACCGGATCAGCAGCAATTGGATGTCTTACAAAATTATCGAAAATTGAGTAAGCTATTATCATCTTATGGCTTACGTGCGGTTTCTTTGGAACTGCGTGATAATCAAGCTTGGGATCTCGGTTTAACAAATGGGGTGCAATTGCAGTTGGGTAAGCGAGATATCGAAAAACGCGTACTTCGGTTTTGTAAAGCTTATTCTGCAGTATTTGCAGATAAACCAGAGCAGTTAGCAAGTGTGGATTTACGTTACTCACACGGCATGGCGGTGCAATGGAAGGGATCTACCAATAAATAATGGGATGATGATGGCTAAAAAATCTGAAAGAAATATTATTACTGGTTTGGATATCGGTACATCAAAAATCGTAGCTCTGGTGGGAGAAGTAACACCTGAAGGGACTATCGAGCTGATTGGTATGGGTCGTCATCCTTCTCGAGGTTTGAAGCGTGGTGTTGTGGTGGACATTGAAGCAACCGTGAATTCAATTCAACGTGCCGTACAAGAGGCTGAGTTGATGGCAGGTTGCGAAGTCAGATCGGTGTTTACCGGAATTGCGGGGAGCCATATTCGTAGTCTCAATTCACATGGTATCGTCGCAATTCGTGATAATGAAGTGTCGCAAGCTGATGTTGAACGAGTCATTGACGCGGCTAAAGCCGTGGCGATTCCTGCCGATCAGAAAATTTTACATATTTTACCGCAAGAGTTTATTATCGATAATCAAGGAAGTATTCGTGAACCCATCGGCATGGCCGGTGTTCGTTTAGAGGCACGGGTACACATAGTAACAGGCTCGGTCAGTGCGGCACAAAACATTGCAAAATGTGTGCGTCGCTGTGGTCTCGAGGTGAATGATATTATTTTAGAACAGTTGGCTTCAAGCCACGCTGTGTTGACTGAAGATGAAAAAGAGTTGGGTATCTGTTTAGTCGATATTGGTGGTGGCACAACGGATATTGCCGTTTTTTATGAAGGAGCCATCCAATTTACTGCCGTTATTCCAATTGCTGGTGATCAAGTTACAAACGATATTGCCATGGCATTACGTACTCCGAGTAAATCAGCCGAAATAATTAAGGTTAATCACGGCTATGCCATGCCAGAGTTAGCTAATGCTGAACAAATGATTGAAGTGATGGGTGTGAGTGAGCGTCTTGGTCGAAAAATATCAGCCAAAGCGTTATCCGATGTGGTTTCAGCTCGCTATGAAGAATTATTTAACTTAGTGCGCAACGAATTAAGACGTAGTGGATTCGAGGACTTGATAGCGGCAGGGATCGTGTTAACCGGTGGTGCATCGAATGTGAATGGTGCCATTGAGTTGGCTGAAATGTGTTTTGAAATGCCAGTCAGACATGGGTCAGCACAAAAAATGACCGGTCTAGCGGACGCCATTGCCAACCCGGCTTTAGCCACAAGTGTTGGATTATTACTACATGGCTTTCATCAACAATACGAAGGCGGTTATAATGTGCCAGTCTTGGGAGATACCGCGGGTGTCTGGACACGAATGAAAAAATGGTTTAACGGTAATTTTTAATTTTATGTGAGTTAACGTCACGAGAGGTATAGAATGTCTGAATTAATAGGAAATCAGTTAGATAACGCGGTAATCAAAGTCGTTGGTGTTGGCGGCGGCGGCGGAAACGCGGTTGAGCACATGGTTGCTGAAAGCATTGATGGCGTGGAATTTATTTGTGCAAACACCGATGCGCAAGCGTTAAAAAATTCGAAGGCCAACCTGTTGATTCAGTTAGGTGATCAATTAACAAAAGGCTTAGGTGCTGGCGCAAACCCTCAGGTCGGTCGTGAGGCGGCAGAAGAGGACCGTGAACACATCAAGCAAGTTTTACAAGGCGCTGATATGGTCTTCATTACTGCTGGAATGGGTGGTGGAACCGGGACGGGAGCGGCTCCTGTGTTTGCTGAAATAGCGAAAGAATTGGGTATCCTAACGGTCGCCGTCGTGACCAAACCTTTTTCGTTTGAAGGCAAACAACGTGCCTTGGCAGCGGAGGAGGGTATTCGCTTATTAGCCCAACACGTTGACTCACTAATAACCATTCCTAATAATAAATTATTAAGTGTATTGGGAAAAAACATTTCGTTACTAAATGCATTTAAAGCGGCCAATAATGTGTTATTGGGTGCTGTCAAAGGTATTTCCGATTTAATTACTCGACCTGGTTTGATTAACGTAGATTTTGCTGACGTACGTACTGTGATGTCTGAGATGGGTATGGCAATGATGGGAACGGGCAGCGCAACAGGTGACCAACGCGCAAGACGAGCAGCTGAATCAGCGATTGCGTCTCCTTTGCTTGAAGATGTCAATTTTTCTGGGGCTCGCGGTATTTTAGTGAATATTACAGCCGGTCTTGATATGTCGATTGGTGAATTTGAAGAAGTCGGTGATGTGGTTAAAGAATTTATTTCCGATGATGCGACGGTTGTGGTGGGTACGGTTATTGATCCGGAAATGACGGATGAATTACGTGTTACAGTGATTGTAACGGGTCTTGGTGAGAAACAACGGCATCAACCGAGTGCACCGGTTGTCCAAAAAGCTCGTATTCTCGAGACTAGACGTGGTGATGGATCTTTGGACTATCAACAACTAGATCGTCCCGCCGTTCTTAGAAAACAAGCAGCTGTAATGACACCAACGTCTACAAGACAAAATTCAGAGTCAGTCCCTGACGTGGATTATCTTGATATTCCTGCTTTTTTGCGTAGACAAGAGGAAGAGGTATAAACGAGCAATTCCCGCCATAAAATAGTGACTGACGTAGGATCGCCTTCTCCCGATGTCGGGAGAAGGTGCCCGATAGGGCGGATGAGGGCAGATCAAAACATTACGATTTAATCTACTCTCTATCGGGCAGGCACTCTAATGAAGGCTGGGGATAAGTATTTATCGACAAATCTTAATTTTAACTCAAATATCGTCATTGCGAGTCGGCGAGCCATGTACGGCAAACATCGAAAAAGAGTGCCTCTGTCGAGAGCCCCTCATCCGCCCTGTGGGCCCCTTCTCCCCGTGTCCGGGGAGAAGGGGATAAGGAAAAGTTCTTTGGGATAATGGATTAACCGAAGAAGCCAGCGTAAAAGTCTCAACTGGGGGCCGGCTAAGGCGACTTACCGGTCTACCACCTAAAGAAATGCGGCCAAACGCTTACTGTCGGATTTACGTCGAGAACATCCCCATCGTTAGGATCAGGCATTCGTCGTTGATAGAATTGCTCGCACGGTTTCTAATGTCACTATCAGCGTCATGGGTTGTATAGGTGATACCACGAATCCGCGTGACAAATAGTATTGCTTCGCGGGTTCCGATAAGGCATGAACGAGCACCGCAAAAATGCCTGCATCATCGGCAATACTCATGGCACGCATCATGGCATCGCGTAGTAGGGCGCTTCCTAGTCCTTGATTGTGAAAGTGTTTATCGATTGCCAGGCGACCGAGCAACAACACTGGTACAGGGTTTGGCATATTACGCCGCATAATTTTAGGTGCAGAATCATGACCAATTGCCCCGGCTGAAAGGCTGTAATATCCAATTACTTTTTGTCCATTACAGATAACAAAGCAGCGAGAGGCGCCTGATAGTTGATTTTTAAGCGCTCGCTGTTTCAGCCAGTCGTTCAGCGATAATTCGCCACTATCAAAATCAAGTAACGCATGTTCGATGGACAGTAAACAAGGCGCGGTTAAATCGATCATGCTTGTTTGTTCCATGGTGCTTTGGTTTGAAGTAATCGACGTAATTTATCTGTCGCGGGCAGTGGTTGTGCCAGGAGCGCCTGAATAGCTTCAAATGTACCGGTATCCACCATGAAAAATGCTTGATCAAGCAACACATCTTCCGCTTTGCTGCACGCAGCGTCGAGCATGAATTCAGATCGACTACGGCCTAATCGCTCAGCCGCTTGGTCAATTAGGTCACGTTGACGGGTTTTGGCCCGGATATTAATAGATACGGATGGATTTAATTGTGCGTGCCCCATAATCTCACTCCTCTTTAGTATGCTTTTAGTATACATAATTGTGTATACTATTGCAACACAGTAGTGATCCCTACCAGAGATTCTGGGCGAACCCATTTATGCCCGTGTTAAATCCTCATGTAATCAAAAAAAATAATTTATGGCCTAGCCGGTTAAAAAAATCTTATTTATCACAGTTCACCTTACATGAAACAACACTTGTTTTGTACAAAAAA
>JAUYQG010000117.1 GCA_030695645.1 Legionellaceae bacterium | reverse complement strand
TTTTGTGCAAAAACAAGCGTCGTTTAGTGTGAGGTGAGCTGTGATGGATAAGGTTTTTTTAACCGGATAGACCATAAATGATTTTTTTTGATCACATGGGGGTTTAACACGGGCATAAATGGGTTCGCCCAGAATCTCTGTGGATTTTATCAAATAGTTGTAATGATAAATGATTTCATGATACATTCTGTCTGTATTTTGACACAAAAAGGTTTGTTATGTCCAATCCAAAGATGATACGTCTTATTTTATCCTGCCTTACTCAAGCAATCGACTCCGTTATTGAGAAAGAGAATCGGAGCAATACTTGCTCCGTTAATGATCAGCATCTGAAACTATTAGCACTAGAATTCGAAAAACAACGAATCACGGCGCTCAAATTGTTCTTTTTAGAATCAGATCACTCAAGATACGCAAATAAAACGAGATTAGATCACTTTTCTCTACAGACTTACTTGGATTTTACACTACCAGACGGTAATTCAATCGACGCATATCAAAACGTTTTTATTTGTATTTTAAATATAGTTGATAACCAGCTTCTTATCAAAGATCAGAAAGAAGCATCGAACTATGCTTTGCTTATAAAAGCAGTCGTAGTCGCCAGTTTGGTAATCGCTCTGTCCACGCTAGCTACCATCTTAACCTTGGTTTTATTACATGTTGCATCACCACCAGCTGCATTTTTTGCGATTCCCTTTATTCTATCATGTATCGTATTAATTCTTTGTAAACAACTGGAATTGCCCGCTCATAGCATAGAGGACACTGATTATCTTAGTGCGAAAGACATCTCTTATCAATTTGCACGCGAGGGTTCGTTGAAGAGACTTAGTCATGTGCAGGGTGACAAAGTCTATTTTACAAACGAGGGGGCCTCTCTTTCTCCACGTCATATTCATATTTATCGAAAAGATGTCGACACAATCATGTATCAAATGCTTGCAGAGGATAATAGCACCGAGGAATTCGAGTTACCGCTTAGTAAATTTGATGCAATAGAACAGGACAGTATTGATAGATATTTAAAGATGATTAGACCGAATGATGTAAAAACATCGTCTACGGCGTCCAATCCCCTGATGTTATTTTCAAACATCAAACAATACGTCTATCGCTCAACCGAATTAAGAGCCCCAAATCGTGCTATTGAGGAAAAAATATTCCAGATAATTAATGACAACCATGCGAATTATACACGAAGGATAGATAACGCCCTGATTTCAAAACCACCCCACGACGTGCTTTCTTTTTTTAGGTTACCTGCAAATGCCCAAGTGATAAAATCGGTTATCGACGAATTTAAAATTAAGGTTAGCGAAACCAGCGAATTAACCGAAACACGCTCACCGTCAAAATAATGGTTAAGCAGTGTTCTATTGGACTTTGGCCAAAAAGACATGAAAAGAGCCTCATGCCGTTTTGTCCAAAGTCCAGTGTTCTAACTCACTTACGGAGAACTTACACTATGTACTCAGGTATTACACAAGGATTGTATGAAGTCATTGCTTTGAAAAAAGCACCTGGTTTACTCAGCTATACCGTTTTATTGTCCTCTGAACTCGCTCGTCATTTAAAACCAGGAGATAGTGTTTCCGTCGATGGGGTATGTCAAACGGTTGTTACCCTAGAAGAAGAGACTCGAGCCACATTTCAAGCTATCCAAGAAACCTTGGAAAAAACCACGTTAAACGAGCTATATCTTGGCTCTTATGTGAGTATCGAACGTAGCTTACGTTGGGGAGATGAGATAGGTGGTCATGAAGTTTCAGGTCACGTTTATGGAACGGCTAAAATTCATCAAAAAATAGCCGATATTCAGAATGTAACATGGGTCATTCAATGCGACCCCAGCTGGATGAAGTATATTTTATCAAAAGGATTTATTGCTGTAGATGGTTCAAGCTTAACTGTAGGAAAAACATACCCTGAACAAGGTTTATTTTACCTACATTTAATCCCAGAGACGCTAAGACTCACTCGTTTTTCAGAGAAAACCGTTAACGATAACGTTAATATTGAATTTGATCATAAAACAAAAACCATCGTTGATACCGTGGAGCGTGTGTTATCAACGCGACCCGCTCAACATCGGGAATTATTATTGAAATAACCAAAATTATGGTCTACAATAAAACAGAAAGACCAATAAATGACCTAACGAGACGATTATTTAAGTAATCAACCAAAGTATCAATGACCATTCTGGATATTCAATTACAAGGAGTTCATTATGAAAAAATCACTAATTGTACCTACCTTATTGTCATCATTGCTTTTCAGCACGGGGGCTTTTGCCAGCACAGTTACCACAACAGAGTACGTTGACCCTGTTACCGGTGTTGTTGAAGGCACTTCGACTGTTGTTTCAACTGTTGCAAATGGCACACTAGGTTATTTCCCTCACGCTAATCGATATAACCAATACATTGTTACCGATCTGAATACCGGTATGAGTAAAATGGTTGATAGCTTGGGCAAAAATGCAAATGATATGATGACCGATGTTGCCAGTTGTAATAACCCAGTATTTCCAGGAATTTGCACCGGTACCAAGTATGTATTAACCGATGTGAATACCGGTAAAAAATACTCAGTTATCGGTGTACGACAAGGTACGATGGATGTCATGCATGGCAACAAAATGACACGTTATCAATATGTTCTTCCACTTGTAAAACCGTTATAATTAATGAAACCAGCTATCTACTGGATTGGACTTTGGACAAAACCGCATGCAAAAAGACGCATGCAGTTCTGTCTAAATAATTTTAGATCTGTGATATTTATAAGCTTACAATACGTGACACAACCGCCTTTATTTGTAAGAAAATATACTTTCAGGATAATTAGTAATCTAATTTAGAATAACAGATCTCAAATTTCTTGGACAGAAAGACATGAGGCCTTTTTCATGTCTTTTTGTCCAAGAAATTGGAGATGTATTTTCTTGATTTGGATCAGTATTGGAGTCTGGACAATATCTACAATCCGCAATATTCGTCATTTTTTATCACGTTTTACGCGCAACCGAATGCCATCTGATTCAATATGAATGTCTCCCTGCTTGTAAAGTTGTCCGATCGCACTTTTAAAACTTTTTTTACTTTGACTGAACGTACGTTGGATCTCAAGAGAGGAGCTTTTATCATGTAATGGTATAAACCCATCTTGTTTTTGTAACTCCGCCAGGATGACTTTTGCTAGATCTCGAATGCTATCTTGACCCACTTTTCTCAAGACCACGTCTATCTTGCCATCTTCACGTATTGTTTTGATATAGCCTGGTATCCGTCTACCAAAATTTAATGTCTGGAAAATATCCGCCGAGTGTACTAAACCCCAGTGACTATCATTAATAATCACTTTAGTTCCCAACTCCGTCGTAGCAGCAATCATCAAACACACTTCGTCTCCAACTTTAAACTGAGCTGGCGATTTATCTAGGAAATAATCAAGTTTGGAGCTCCCGATGAGACGTCCCTGATGATCTTGCTTCACATAAACAATATAGGATTTGTCTTTTTCCATGGGACGAACTTGCTCAGGTCTTGGTACTAACAAGTCCTTGTCCAAACCCCAATCCAAAAAAGCTCCAACATGATTCACATCAACTACCTTTAGAAAAGCACAACCACCCACCTGAACTCGGGGACGCATTGTCGTAGCAATGATTTTATCTTCCGAATCAAAATAGATAAACACATCCAGCGCATCATTCAGTTTAGTACCCTTCGGTACCACTTTATTGGGCAATAAAATTTGACCCAAATCACCTCCGTCCAGATAAATACCAAAGGGTACCTCTTTGATCACGTTTAATGTATTAAACTGGCCTATTTGAATCATGTGTTTATTCACTTTATTTTCGAATGATGGATTATACGACAAAATCCGTGAGTACGGGACAAAAATCGTAACTCCCCTGGCACGTCATCCTGAGCGCATCTTTTTGCGCGAAGGATCTCAGATTGTGCCAAATTTAGGAGAATACATCTCCAATTTCTTGGGCAGAAGGACATGAGGCTCTTTTCATGTCTTTCTATCTTGGACTTTGGACAAAACTGCATGCAAAAAAACGCATGCAATTCCGTCCAAATAATTTCAGATCTGTGAAATTTACAGACATATGTTATTGGGTGGAATCGATCTATTTTATGAAAACAGTTGCATATTGTATAATTAATGAACT
>JAUYQG010000104.1 GCA_030695645.1 Legionellaceae bacterium | reverse complement strand
CAAGCTCCTTTGCTCACCCTACCTCGTTCACCCAGAATTGCTATGTTTCAAATAACGTCCTTGATTTTTTATGGCATTGGAGGTACATTTCGGACTTTGGACAAAAAGACATGAAAAGAGCCTCATCTCTTTCTGCCCAAGAAACTTGAGATCCATTGCTCTCAACCAGTTTATTAATTGCACTATATGCAACTGTTTTCATGAAATAGATCGATTCCACCCAATATATAGGTCTGTAAATGTCACGGATCTGAAATTATTGTGGTGAGTGATTTAAGTTGGCGACATTAAGTTGACGAAAATATTGACATGTGTGCTTTTATGATATATCATGGCTTTACTTTGATCTATATGGATTGAATTAATGCATTCAGCTATAAAAAATAGGTTCTATCAAAAAGACCTGCATTAAACATGAATAAAGTAGGCATATAAGGCAACTCACCACGCAGCGTGGTATTGCGCTTTTTCTAGGATATACCAGTGGATCCACGCACAATGGGGAAAACAGCTATACTTCTTAGTGCGTGTGGGGGATTGATTTGTTAACGGGCGATGATGCCCTGGGAGAATACTATGTTTTTTACCTCAGATGAATCGTATTCATGTGGATTTGCTAGTAATACACCTGAAGCACAAGTTCGAGATAACTTCGACAAAGACGTTGAGTCATTAAAAACGCAAATGCGTACGATGCTTTCAGCTTACTCTACTGAGACACATCAACTTCGTGCGTTGGCTCATCCTTGGTTACATTTACTCAAGCTCGTTGTTAACATCGTCAAATTGCTTGTGGCTATTTTTGATTGCCTACTTGCCTTATTTATTAATGATAAAGACAATGATGCACTGTCACGCGCTAGCACCAACTTACTGGTGGTATTGAAATCCATTGTTTTAAATGTGTTGAATGTTGTTGCGTCATTTTTGTCTATAATCACGCGTAATATAGTTACCGTGACATCAGTGTTTCGTGATGAGGAAGTAAAGAAATCACCTAATACTTTCGCTGACCTCGGCCGTGGTATCTTCAGTGATATGAGTGGGGCCGTAGACAATATGAAAACAGAGAGCAAGGATAGAACTCTGGATGACAATGCGTTCAATATAATAAATGAGCACCTTAGATTTTGTTGAGTGTAGTCAATAATTGGACTTTGGACAGAAAGACATGAAAAGAGCCTCATGTCTTTCTGTCCAAGAAACTTGAGATCCATTACTCTCAACCAGTTCATTAATTACCTGCCTATCCGGTTGTCACATACTCGTCATTGCGAGTCGGCCAGCCATGTACGGCAAACATCGGAAAAGAACGCCTCTGTTAACCTTAAGTAACGCCACCTATTTCCAAAGCCATGCTATGAAAGCACCGATACCACCCGCAATCATGACGGATTGCACTGGTTTTTCACGTATCACATCAATTAATTCATTCGAATAATAAGTCATCTCAGCTTCTACTTTATTGATTTTTTTGAAACCATCCTCACACATCTCATTGGCTAATTTATGACTTTTATTAATGAATTTTAAGGTTGCTCCTTTTGATACATCCCTCATATGAGCCGTTTCAGCTTTAATATGAGACTTGCTTTTATTTAATGATTGCATGATAAACTCCTTTTTATGCTTACTATATAAATATAGTACATAGTTGCACATTGTGCACATTTAATGCGGTGTGAGTGGTTCCGATTCAGCTATGAAGGAAGGGCAAAATGCCAACCGGTGATGCGTGACAGTTCTTCAAGCATTATTTCACCACGGATACTGTTACCTTTAGCATTCACTCTGGGGCTTAAAACAACGATTCCGGCTTTTCCGGGTGCGACGGCAATGGTATACCCCGACACACCACTTTTAGCAGGCATGCCAGTGCGTACCATATGCGTACCTGTTTCATCGTACAGACCACACGTTGCCATGATGGCTAAGGTAATTTTGCATGTCTCTCGGGATATGACTTGAGCTCCTGAAGACGAATCCTTGCCGCCATTGGCAAGTAATGTGGGTAAATAAATCATTTGGTCAATGGATGCTTCATAAGAACAAAGTGCAAAATATAAGTCTAGTGTGTCTAAAACGCCCGTAGCTAAATTTTTATGACTGTGTAAAAGATACGCGAGAGAGCGATTACGGTCCCCCGTGCGCTTTTCGGAGGCAAAAATGGCTTGATTAATGGTAATTCGCTGGTTAAATAATGTTTCAACCCAACGATCAAGCCAAGAAAATTGATGCTCGCTGATACCAGGAATGCGAGAGCATAAGGTAATCGCTCCGGCGTTGAGCATCGGGTTGGATGGTTTAGGCCCGAATTGCTCTAGGCGCGTTATCGATGCAAAATCATCTCCGGATGGCTCAACTTTTACCCAGTCAAATACCTGCTCTGGCCCATACTCTTCTAATAATCCAATTAATGGAATCATTTTAGCCGTACTTTGCAGACTGATGCGTGTAAGAGGGGTGTTGCTGTACATGATGGTTTTGCCATTAAGCATTGAAACAGCAATAGCCGTAATGTCTTGATTAACATTGGCAAGCTCAGGAATATAATTTGCTGCTTTACCTTCTTGATTTTTTTCAGCGCAGGCCACTATTTTTTTTAATACGCCAAGAGTGATTTCATTAGTTTGCATGGATTCTTTTATCATTCTGAGTGTAATTATTTTTTATGTTAACAGAAAATCAGTAGGAATTGTATTCTTCTGGTACGCCCCCGGTACGCACTCAGCAAGCATATTTATCGACATTGACATGTCTGCCTTTTAATTTTCCGGCTTTAAGAGATTGATAAGCTATTGTTGCATGGCTTTTATGAATGGCAACATACGATTTGAACGGTAGTACATCAATTTTTCCAATGACCTCGTTGGGTAAATTCATATCTTTTGTTAATGCTCCGACTATGTCTCCGGCGCGTATTTTATCTTTCTTTCCCAAATCCAAACATAATGTCACCATCGACGGTGAATACATCGCAGAATCAGTGGGAATCATATCAACGACGTTTCCCCACACCAATGGTTGGGTTTGTTGATCTTCTATTAAGCATACGCGATGGGCATCGGCAGGTGTAACCAAACTGATTGCAATCCCTTTATTTCCTGCGCGCCCAGTCCGCCCAATGCGGTGAGTATGAACATCGCATTCAAAAGCCAACTCATAATTAAACACCAACGACAACTCTTTAATATCGAGACCTCGTGCCGCTACATCGGTAGCTACTAAAATGGAGCAGCTTTGATTCGTAAATTGGATAATAGCTAAATCACGATCACTTTGTTCCATATCACCATTTAAGGCGATAGCGCTAAAACCTTCTTGTTTGAGTAATTGAGCTAACTCCGTTGTACTTTGTTTTGTATTACAAAAAATGAGGGACGAGTTCGATTGATGATGTTTCAATAAACGAATCAGTATAGAATACTTGTCTTTTTGATTGACTTCATAAAATCGCTGTTCAATATGTTGTTCGATGGGAGATTGCTCTACAAAAACTTCCTTTGGGTTTTGCATAAACTCATGAGATAACTGTTTAATTTCAGGAGGGTAGGTAGCAGAGAACAACAATGTTTGGCGTTTTTTAGGACACTTTTTGATGATGACGCGTATCTCATTTAAAAATCCCATATCCAGCATTCTATCGGCTTCATCTAAAACAAGACTGTTCAGTCCGCTTAATATGAGGGTCTCTTTGTCAAGATGCTTTTGTATACGACCTGGAGTACCCACAATGATATGAGCACCATGTCGTAACGAGTCAAGTTGAGCTTTCATAGGCATGCCGCCGGACAAATTTATAATTTTAACATTCGGCATTTGACGTGCGAGTTGGCGCAACGATTGCGCAATTTGCTCCGATAATTCTCGAGTAGGGCACAAAACCAATGCTTGTGCCCCAAAAAACTTTAAATTCAGATTATTTAATATACCTAAGCCAAATACGGTTGTTTTTCCACTACCTGTATTAGCCCTAGCAATGACATCTTCACCCTGTAATACGTTCGGCAAACTGAGCTTTTGAATGGGGGTCATGACGTCGTAATTTAAAGAGGTCAGATTAGCGAGTAGAGCTTCGTTAAGGGGTAATCGCGCAAACGATTGTGATTCGTTTGACTCATTCATTATTTCATCTACGTGCATAATCAAAAGCCATTTTATGTAAAATTCAGCGCACATCATACCACTTTTTTAATGTAATTGCTCACCCAGTCCCGTCATCCATACAGGGCAGTCCATATGCCGTTACAATTGCTTCAACAATTGCTTTCTGAAATCGTGATAATCAACTTCTAAAGCATGACGTAAACTGCGTTTGAATCGTCGTTGCGCTAGCTTGGTTTCTTTTATTATTTTAGACGGTATGTCGTTAGGACGACTGATGGCACCTGAGATGATTTGAGCCGCGATTTTTGCTTGAAGATCGGCTAAAGGCCAAATACAGCCTTGTGGTTGAAATAAACCGATAAAATACAATGTTTTCAATTCGGGATGCATCATCTTTAAATACAACGAGATGTCTGTGCTTTTTTGATAATCAATCAACTCTTGAGGAAAAAAAGGAAATTGAATGTTGTAGCCAGTAGCAAAAATGATGGTATCAAATGTTTCTTTCTGATTATCAGAAAAACAAACTTGTGTGCCATCAAAGCATTTTATTTCATCTCTAGTCGATACCTTGCCGTGTCTAATGAAATACAATAATTCGGAATTAATGGTCGGATGAGTTGTCAAGGGTTTATGTGTTGGTTTTTTTAAATGATATTTTGCATAACGACCTTGTAGAATACGAAGGGTCCATTTTGCAATGTATTGTCGACACCAGAACGGTAACCAATGAATTTGAGAAAATGCAACATCTGTCGGTTTTCCAAATATGAATTTGGGAAAAACATGTTGGGCATTGCGCATGCTAATGCTTGTTTTAGATGCTATACGAGCGACCTCTACTGCAATATCACATGCTGAATTTCCACCACCTACAACCAATACACGCTTATCTTTAAAGGGCGATGCTTTTTTATAATGATGGGAGTGGAGTATATCACCTTGAAAATCGCCAGAATAATGGGGAATCAAAGGAGCGTTATGGTGGCCATTGGCTACTAAGATATGATCAAATAGTTCGTCATGTTGACCGTGCTCATCCTGATAAGTGACTAGCCATTGATGATTGGAACGAGGTGTCACGGATAAAACACACGTATTAAATTTTATGAAAGGTTTTATCTCAAAATGATCCGCATAAGCATTAAAATAAGCCAGAAGTTGTGTATGAGATGGGTAGTCTGGATAGTCATCGGGCATTGGGAAGTCCTCATAAGCCGATAAATGCTTAGAACTGATACTATGTGTGGTTTCATAAACGCTAGAGTGATCGTTCTCTTCACTAAAAAGCCAATTACCACCCAGCTGTTTATTTTTTTCAAATACAGTCATGGATGTGAGACCTTGTTGGAGAAGATTTTTGACCGCAGTAAGACCACAAGGTCCTGCGCCAAGCACACAAATTTTTGCGCTGTTGTGAGCCAAGTTAAAAGTCCTTTTTAAAGTTGGTGTGTTTGTTCTTTAGACGTCCGATTCAATGTTGCAAGCACTTTCTGAAGCATCATTTTTTGCACTACGTCATGACTATCAATTGTAAAATGATTCACATTAACATCGTTTATTTTTTCTATATTTATGTTTTCGAGCCATGTTTTTTGGGGATCTTCAGCCCTTACCGTGAGACCGCTAAACAAGGGAACAAACGAAGGTTTATAAAGATTGAACGCATGTTTTACATTCGGGGGGATAGATGCTGGAATAACGGTATCAATGGTCATGAGTAACGCTACTGGAATATGGGCTTGATTTAATTCATGAGCAATTCGAATTTGCTCGTTTGCGCCAAGGGAGTGGCCAACCAATATAATGGGGCGGTGGTGGGTGCTGGATTGATATCGTTTAATAATGGAATGACTCAGCTCGTGACCTTTAAACCACACGGTACTTGAGGCGGGTATGCCGTAATCATTTTCTAGCGTATTTTCTAAGTGATTCATTCCTTTACTGAAAACACCGCCTAACCCCCCGCGCATCGTATAAATCTCACTACTGAGATAAGGTGAGTGTGTGATTCGTTTGTGTTGAGTATTCTTGTCATGATTAACGGCAAAATCAACACAACCGGTAAGTAGACCCATTATTAATAAAAGACTAAATTGTAATCTCATCACTTACTCGTTGATATTGAACAACAATTGATTATTTGGACTTTGGACAAAAAGACATGAAAAGAGCCTCATGTCTTTTTGTCCAAGAAATTTGAGATCTGTTATTCTAAATTAGATTACTAATTATCCTGAATGTATATTCTCTTACAAATAAAGCCGGTTGTATCACGTATTGTAAGCTTATAAATATCACAGATCTAAAATTATTTGGACAGAACTGCATGCGTCTTTTTGCATGCGGTTTTGTCCAAAGTCCAATAGTCATTGGAGAGTCTATGAATATCATTATTGATGTAACCCGTTTAGTGCGCCGCTTAGCAAAAAAACGCATGTTAACCGGCATTGACCGCGTGAGCATGGCGTATGTTCAACATTATGAAGACACCGCTCGAGCGTTGGTGCGTTGGAGTGGGCGCAGTTGGGTGTTGTCGAGTTCGCAATCGAAAGCGCTTTTTTTGTGGTTGGTTACCCCGGGTTCTCAGTTGGCATTGATGCGTATTATTGTGATGGGCATTTTGTCAAATAGGGCTCTAAATAATAATAAAGACACGTTTTTATTGAATACCGGACATATTGGTCTTGGTCAGTCCGATTATTTGCGAATGGTGCGTACTAGGCAGGTTAAGCCGATTTTTTTTGTGCACGACCTAATCCCTATCTCGTATCCTGAGTATAGTAATCCGGGTGAAGATATCCGCTACAAAGAAAAAATGAATTATATTTTGGCATTGGCAAGTGGGGTGATTACTAATTCAGAAGCAACACATCAAGATTTGGTTCAATATGCTCAACAAACGAATCAGAGTATGCGGCCAGCACAAGTGGCGTTATTGGCACCGGGTGTTGTTTTCGCAGCACCTGGACCACGTCCGATAGACAAACCGTATTTTGTCATATTAAGTACGATTGAACCTCGAAAAAATCATCTGTTATTACTGCAAATATGGCGAAGTTTGGTTCAACGATTAGGCGATGAAACCCCGCATCTTGTGGTGATTGGTCAACGTGGATGGGAATGTGAGAATGTTTTGGATTTGCTGGATCGCTCCCAGTTTTTAAAAGGAGTGGTAACCGAGATTTCTCATTGTCAGGATTCCGATTTAGTTACGTATATTCGCCACAGTCAGGCGTTGCTTATGCCCTCGTTTATTGAGGGGTATGGTTTGCCGTTGATTGAAGCACTGACTATGGGAACTCCGGTTATTGCAAGTGATATACCGGTGTTTCGCGAAGTGGCAGGTGACGTAGCTGAATACGCTGATCCTCTCGACGGTAAGCGTTGGGAGGAATTGATTCTGGATTACGCAAAATCGGATAGTGTGCACCGAGCGGCGCAACTACGACGTATTCAGACTTTTAAACAACCAACCTGGGATGAACACTTTACGAAAGTGGATTCGTTTTTGTTGGAATTATTGGAACACCACCAGCCAAATCATTAACCAACAACCTTTAAAATATAACTATCAGCAGTTCTGGATGAGTTGATCAAGCCAAAGCTATAGCGCGTTTCCGCCTCTATTTAAACTATTCTTTCGCACAATTCTACTATCCTTGAGGCCAGATTATCGATAATATCGCCCATGTGGATATGCACGCTGTGTTCATGATACCCGCTCGGTCGTAGGGTGGGCAAAGGCGCGTCAGCGACGTGCCCACCATAATCCAACCAATCATGGACGAGCTTTAATCATGAGCGAATATCATCGTTTATTTGTAAAAGGCGGCACGTATTTTTTTACTGTGGTCACTTATGACCGTCGGCCGCTGTTATGCGAGGAGCATGCGGGTTTAGAGAGCCGTTAACAGTTTGAAAGCTGCATTTCGATATGTGATGTACAAACATCCCTATCGCATGGATGGTTTAGTTGTTTTGCCTGATCACCTGCATTGTATTTGGCGACTTCCAGAAAATGATGGTAACTTTTCGGTTCGCTGGAATATGCTTAAACGGTATTTCTCGATTGGTATGGAACACAGACAAAGCAATAAAATCACATATAGTGCACACGATGCATTAATGAGTGGTTTCGCCTGTATTAGATCCCCATGGATGCCACAGACTATTTTTCGTCCTATTCATGCTCCTGTGAGCGCTGCTTAAGAACAAAA
>JAUYQG010000096.1 GCA_030695645.1 Legionellaceae bacterium | reverse complement strand
CCATCCAGCAGGTTTAAATGGATCCAGTGCCTTGTATAGCGGTTTCTAACGCTTAAAAATCAGGGAGACGACATCAACATTATACTGAATGCTTCAAATAAAATCTCATGGTACTTTTGTGTCGTTTGTACGTTAGCACCCAATCATTTTTTCATCATCCGGATTTTCCCAGCACAATTGATTGATAACAAATAAACAACTAACAATTCCTGCAGCATCTGGACTCAGACAATCTGCATATCCGTTGCTTTGAATATAAACAAGGAATGATTTATCAGACTCAGGGGCCATGTAGAAACCACCATTGGATAACTCAAAAAAATTCCAATAGCCGCCATGATATTCAGAGGCCAATTTGCTTAGGGTGCTGTATATTTGTGGTTCTGCTTTAAAAAAGTATTTTCCAAAATATTTGGGAAGAAAATTCAATCGTAGATTGTCTTGTACTTGAACTGCTTGAATAGTGTCTTTCATTTTTTACTCTCCGTTTAGTCAGTTGTCTCTATCGACAGTATTATTATGGTATATTAAGCGGTATTTGTCAATAAATATTATCTACTTTTAAGATAAATAATATTGATATATTTGTTGAATGTGCATATACTCTAAAAGTGCTAAAGCGAGGTGCTTGATGAAACATTTAATATTTAATGTAAAAAGAAATTTAAAAAAACCGCCCAAAATATATGTGGTCTCTCCTGACAAAAAAATTACGTATGGATCATTTTCAGCATCCAATCCTGATGAATTTGAAAACTGGGACGCTTTATCAACACCTCAAAAAATTGAATTAACTCAATATATGCATAATATGCAGTCTATCTGTAATCATCTTGATACATCTGGATTGAATGAACAAACCGACTTTCGATTACGGTTACCTTTGAGCTTTATCCAGTGCATTAATGAAATAAATACATTGGCTATAAATACTGATGTGGAGATGGACTTATTTGATCCAATCGTTGTGGCCTTGATTCAGCAATTAAAGATTGTTTCAGCAAAATTACCAGCCCCTGAAAAAAAATTAGCATTTGCAGCTTTGGAAAAGATTGGGTTGTCTGAATATAGAAAAATGGATTATTCAAAACAAATTCAGGGTATTTTTTATGACTTACTTGCCATACACAATAAATCAGAAAAACTGCAGCTATATGCGAAGGAATTGTTTAACAAAGATAAAGTAATTACACCCAAATCGCTTGAAGATATTGCCAATGGCAAACTATCTACATCAAAATGGCTGGTTGCTTGTGCGATAGAAATTCTTCTTCAAGAAAACCCGGTGTCTTTAGAAAAAGGGTTATCCGTTGATGACTTGTTTATGTTGTGGGTTAAACCATTGGAAGGTTCAAAGTGCTCAAAAAATGAATTAATTAGCAAAGCAACGTTAATGAATAAACCTGGGCTTGTTGCGCGAATTGAAAATACAATTTAGCGTTTAAAATTACAAAATTGAATAGATACTGGTGATATGAATGGACATAACAAAATTAGCAGATTTACCCGAAAGTAAAACACTTGAATTTAAACGAGATGCTTCCTCGCTTGATTCCATACTCAAGGCGGTCATTGCTTTTGCAAATACTGCGGGCGGGATCGTACTCATAGGTGTTGAAGATGATGGCACGATCGTTGGTCTTAATAATCCAGGTAAAGAGCAGGAAAAAATTGTAAACAGCATTGCCAATCGGATAAAGCCGTTACTGTCACCAGATTTTACCATTGTAGCCGTTAGAGATAAGCAGGTTTTGGTAATCCAAGTTGATTATGTTCCTGCACCTTATTATTTAGCAGATAAAGGCGAAACAGCAGGTGTTTATGTTCGTCTTGGCAATACAAATCGAGCAGTGAGCGGGGAAGTTGTTTCAGAAATAAAGCGTGCCGCTCATCATCCATTTTTTGATAAGATACCTTGCGATAATACTGCGGAATCTGATTTGGACATGGATTTGATTCACAGAACGTTTGCAAAACATCATATTCAAATCGACACCGCTAAATTATTAAGCATCGGAATTTTAGTTCAAAAAGGTAAGCGCGTTGTTGCATCCAATGCAGGTGTGATTTTATTTGGTAAGCCAGATGTGAGGCAACAATTTTTTCCTTTTGCTGAAGTTAGATGCGCAAGATTTGCTGGAACTACGCGTGCAGAGTTTATTGACCGATTAGACATAGACGGTAGTATTTTGTCAGCCATTGAAGAAGTACCTAAATTTATTCGTCGTAACACCAAGATGGCGGGTAAATTTGGGGCTATGCGTCGACAAGACATTCCTGAGTATCCGGTTGATGGGATTCGTGAAGCATTAACCAATGCTTTAGTGCACGCAAACTACGAAATTACTGGCACGCGGTTTTTTATTGCTATTTATGATGACAAATTGGAAATTCAAAATCCTGGCATTATGCCCCCAGGCATGAGCATAGACCAATTTAAAGCGGGTGTTAGTCGGATTCGTAATCCTGTGATTGCACGCGTATTTGGTGAGTTAGATTTAATTGAAGAATGGGGTAGTGGCTATAAGCGGATTAAAGAATCCTGTCAAAAAAATGGTTACCCTGAGCCAATGTGGGAGGAATATGGTACTGTGATGAGAGTTACTTTTTATCCTCATTCAGATATTACAACTCAAATTGGTGCCTCGGAACCAGGTCAGCACCAAGTCGGCACTAAGTCGGCATCAAGTCAGCACCAAGTTATTGAAAAAGAGTTGGATTTTGACACGGCAGCGCAAAAATTAAGTATTTTTTGTGAAAAAGCTCGCACCATGAGTGAGATGGTGAATTTCTTAGGTTGGAAGGATCGTGCAAAATTTAGAAAGCGATTTATTGATCCGTTGATTGAAAAAGGGATCATCGAGATGACTATTCCTGATAAGCCACAAAGTTCTAATCAACGCTATGTAACGACACATAAAAATGATTTTTTAGGATGATTAATTTTCTTTGGTACAAATATGAAGAGTTAAATACAGCACAACTGTATGATATTTTATCATTTCGCCAGGATGTGTTTATTCTCGAACAGCAATGTTTTTATCAGGATATTGATTATAAAGATCAGCAAGCAATGCATTTATTGGGCATAAAAGATCATCAACTCATTGCATATTTACGATTCTTACCCAAGGGTACGGCGTATGCTGATGAAGCAAGTTTGGGACGAATCATTACTCATTCAAAGCATAAAAAAACAGGGCTGGGTAAATTAATAATGAAAAATTTACTTGATTATTTTGATTCAACCTACCCTAAAGATACAATGCTGATTAGTGCACAGTGTTATTTACAATCGTTCTATGAAGGATTTGGTTTTAAAACGATTGGAGATGCATATGATGATTGCGGGGTTATGCATATAGACATGCGACGTCACTCAATTGAATGAATTTAAACAAAGGTATAATTTATTATGTACACTTGATTCCGCAGTTTTTCAAACTGACAATATCAATAATAAACCAATTAGGCGGCTTTTTGATACTTCAGTGAGGCTGCAGGTTCCAGCCTACCTATATCTCGTCCCGCAAGATGCTTGGATGACTTTCGATCTGGCAACGATGCCTCCATCAATATCCTAAATTTTTCAAACTCACTTTTTGGTTCATCTGCATGAACAATATGACTCACACCATCAAGCAGTGCCGCCGCATTAATATGCTCTATCAGACAACCAACGGGCATCCCGGGTTGCTTGTTTTTAAGGCGGGCAGATTGTTCCGGGTGAAGGAGCAAAAGATGATCGCACAACAGGCTCAGTATTACGCCTCGCGTAGCACCTTCGTCACCTTGTTGTTTGCTCAATGCATTCCAACCACCATGGCCTTTCCAGTCAGCAAAAAAAACCTCGACTAACCATCTTAATGAATAGGCTCTTGCGATATCTTTATGCTGCCAGGTAAGATTGCTTGCGACAATAAAACGATATTTGGTTTCACCCTCGTATTTGAGGGCGACGATAAAGCGTTTCTTGCTGTGCGATTTCACAACAAGCCGTGCACCTAACATAGTGATATTTTTTTCATCTCCACCACGTATAATCAGTTTGGTTTTGACCCCGTCAGTGCGTGAAAACCATGTTTTAAGCGGGGTGTTTCTACCACTGCGACTACGTACTAATTGATTGGTTCGAAGCTGGCTAATGATTTGTTCACAAGAAGTCACTGTTGCTGCACGATCCATAAATTCAGCATTGCCGTAGAGCGCATCTGCTAATACAGCTTGAATTTTAATTTCCGGGTGATTTTTTGAAAACTCCTCCAACAACTCCAGTGCCAATGCTTGTTTACTTGGATACTGTGGATTGAGCGTAGGTTTTTTTGTCCGTTCTTTGGGTGGCATTCCAGATGACTTTTCAGCCTTATTGAGTTTTTTCCATTCTTTAAGCGCAGGATTTGGAACATAAAAACGAAATCCAACAGGAATTGTTATTGTATTCGTCACCAGAATAAGAAACACAAATTCTTGTCCCATGAACCAACCACCAGTCTTTTTATCTTTGACTTTGTGAACACCAGCAATCTTCGATGTATTGCGAGAGCGCATTTTGTCAGAATCATCTAATACTAAAACACCCGTTGTTATACCATAATGTGAAATTAAGTGTGCAACGCTTGCCTGCAATAATAAATCCCAAGCTATCTTTGCATAACGAAACATCCAGCGTAACTGACTTTCGTTAAATACACCGAGACTACGACGCGCAAATGCTGCCCAACAGAA
>JAUYQG010000095.1 GCA_030695645.1 Legionellaceae bacterium | reverse complement strand
TTCTGTTGGGCAGCATTTGCGCGTCGTAGTCTCGGTGTATTTAACGAAAGTCAGTTACGCTGGATGTTTCGTTATGCAAAGATAGCTTGGGATTTATTATTGCAGGCAAGCGTTGCACACTTAATTTCACATTATGGTATATTGGACTTTGGACAAAAAGACATGAAAAGAGCCTCATGACTTTTTGTCCAAGAAATTTCAGATCTATCCCTCATAATTAGATCGTTAATTGCCCTGATTGTAAATTTTTTTTTCAAAATGAGCCGATTGTCGTTGATATTATTGGCTTATAAATATGTCAGATCTAAACTTATTTGGACAGAATGGCCTGCGTCTTTTTGCATGCCGTTTTGTCCAAAGTCCAAAGATAAAGAACAAATACAAAAAAAATATGAATAAGCTCGCCAGTCTATTATGAGATTTTCGCTTTTTCAAGCAACCGATGAGCATATTAAATTGCTTAGAGAGTAAAATAGAAATGATGAGTTGTTGGGAACGTTTCAAGAGATAATGCAAAGTTATCCGCGTAGTGCATTGGGAATGTCAGCTACGCTTGAAGACGTAGAGTTGGCTTGTATGGCATTTGAAGAACATCACAAAATAGCTTTCCATTCTTGCGCCCATTCAATATAATTCCCTCGTTTTAAACTATATTTTAATGGAGTAAATAGAACATATGAAAGCCAAAAATTTGCTAAGACAGTCCCGAGTATTAACAGGGCCTCTTTTCCCACATCTACCAGTACATTCAGCCTTTAGAGGACTTCATATTGATCCGGCACAAGGGAACCTATTGGCGGAAGAGCTAAAACAACAAAGACAAGCTTTGGCGCAACAAAATACTAGAAAACAAGGCGCAACTCCCCCTTTATCCTCAAACTTTTTTAACAAAACGAGATCCAGTAGCTTGTTTTCAGAACAAGGTATACAGAGTAGGGCCTATACTGTTTCGCAAAAGGTGTCTCCTAGAAAACCTACCTACCTCGAGCGCATCCAAGAAACCCAACATGCCATGGACATCATGCAAGATTCTGGACGAAATTTTAGCGGTATTACTGCAGAAGAGTTTGTGCGCCAAGAAATGCTGGGTGAATTTGATGGCATACCCTTTTCTGGAATCAATGTTTCCAAATGGGCTGCAAATAAAATGCGTGGTGATATGGAAGTTTATCGACAAGATCGAACAAAATATACCATGTCTCTGGGTGCTGCAAGTGGTTTATTTGCACAGCAATGCATCATTTCTGCAAAAAAGGAACGTGGTAGTTTAGCTCGTGTATATGTTTATTTAAGTGGATGGCAAGTTGCTGCTATGAAAGCTCCCGAGTCGCCACAACCCGATGTTAGCGCACACTCCAAAAATGCTGTCGTCAACACCATTGAAGAAATCTATCGCTATTTGCATCAAGCCGATCAAGTTGAAAAAGTTAAGATTTATCAGGAAATTGATGAAGCACGTAAAAAAGGTGCTCATGAAGCAAGTCTGACAAAGTTATACAAAAAACTGGATCACCTTGAAACACATATTGTACCCATGATTGCCGATGTGGATGCGGGCTTTGGAAATACAGCGGCGGCGCAAATGCTGATGAAGCGATGTGTCGAGGCAGGCACAGCGGCACTCCAGATAGAAAATCAAGTGTCCGATGAAAAAAAGTGTGGGCATCTTAATGGTAAAGTGACCATTCCTCCTGCAGACACAGAATCCTTTCTTAGAGCAGCAAGACATGCGGCGATCGAAGCAGGAAACCCTGATGCTATCATCGTTGCCCGAACGGATTCTCTGGCCGCTGGCTTAACAAAAGTACTACCACCAGAAGGTCATAGTGGTTCATATGATTATAATAAACACCTTGATATGACAGAAGTGACTAGTGAGAGTATCGCTACACTTCCACAAGGTTCCGCATTGATTACGCATGATGGACGTTTAATGCACGTGGCACGTGAACTAAATGGTCTCTACAAATTTAAAAACGGTACTGGCAAACAACGTGTCATTGAAGATTGCAGACGTTTCCTTGATTATGGTGCGGATATGCTTTGGATTGAAACAGACAAACCAGATAAACATGAAATGTTGTCTATTATGGAAGAAATTCGTAAGACTCATCCCCAGGCCATGTTGGTTTATAATAACTCGCCCTCATTCCCATGGATAGCACAGACGCGCGCAATGCTGTATAAGCAGTGGGCCGAATCTGGTCAAGATATGAGCGCATACCCCGATCCGAATAGTCCCGATTTTACTGCAAGACTCGCCGGCAAAGAGTTTAACAACACGGAACTCGATCTTGCGGCCTGCCGTTATGTGCGTGAATTTCAGCGCGAAATGGCATTGGAAGCCGGTGTATTCCATAACTTGATTACCTTACCGGATTTTCATAATACTGCGAATGGTGCTCAGAAAATTGCTCAAGGGTATTTTAGAACCAAAGAAAATGCCGATAAAATGGGTAGTGAATATGGCATGGGACACTATGTCAGGGTTGTTCAGAATGAAGAAATTCGTTCAAAACGGTCTTGCTTTAATCATCAGACCACCTCTGGGACAGGGATTAATAGCTTTCAACAACAAGCAGCCGGTGGTGAGCATGCACTTACACCGGATGGCAAGCATAATACGGCGAATTTATTTGGGGCTTTAGTTACAGAAAGCCCACAGCCAATACCAACAAGTGGGCCAGGAATGAAGTTATAAATTGGACTTTGGACGGAATTGCATGCAAAAAAACGCATGCAATTCCGTCCAAATAATTTCAGATCTGTGAACTTTACAGATATCTATTGTTGGGTGAAATCGATCTATTTTATGAAAACAGTTGCATCTAGTGTAATTAATGAACTTGTTGAGAGTAATGGATCTCAATTTTCTTGGACAGAAAGACATGAGGCCTTTTTCATGTCTTTCTGTCCAAAGTCCAATTATAAAAAAACCGTGTAACTGCTCATGCTATACTGCGCGCGCAGTATACACAATTCCATAAGGACAAAATTATGCCTATGCTATTAAGAGTCGGATCAAGACGTGCGGCACGTACAGCGGGATTAACCGTCTCTCAGTGTTTTTTCAGTTCATCACGGAAAGCTTGTAACTTCTCTTCACTGGGTATACCCGGCTTACAGGTAGATGATAGATTAGTCAGTTCAGTACATCATACTCTTAGCTTCACCAGTGGAACAAATCGACAAAAAACAAATGTGAAAACGAGGGCTTTTTTTGCTAATCTTGCTGAGTTACATAACGTAATTTCTCCACAAAGAATAGCCTTACTTAAAGAACGGACACGAAAACAGATTGCTCTAGATGAGTTTTTCACTGAGTTTCGTCAAAACAACCCGCACTACACCCCACAACAACTACAATCTGCCTTGGAAAATGAATTAAAAGAAATAGGATATATTCCTGAAAAAGAGCTACCCATTGAATCTTTTTATGCAACCACAATTGGCCTTGCGTCAGAGATACTAACGCCTGGACCACAAGCAGTCGTTCCAGCAGATAAGGCGAATATGGTAGTCAATGCTATAAATGGCCGATGGGGTAGTGCCTATGAATCTCTAAACGGTTCAAACTTGCTAAATGAGGGCGAAAATGAACGTGAGTATCTGCATAAACTGTTGGACACTCTCTTTGAATTTACGACCTCTGGCCGCAACAAAATCAGGGTCAATTTTTCAAGTATCATCGGATTTAATTTATCCTCCACCTCTTTAACTGCCGCAGATAAACATGCGAACTCCATGATTCTCCTTCCAAAACAAGGACAAAAATTCCTAGGTTATACGTTGGATGAACAAGATCAGAGAGATGGTATATTACTTGAAAATAACGGCCTTAAAATAGAAATCAAACTGGGTAAGCAATCTATTGCCGACAACCTATACCCCATCGAAGATATCAGACTTGAAGCATCGCTGACTGTGATTATTGATAAAGAAGATTCGTCTGTTTCGGCCACAGAAATCAAGGCACGTTCCGAAGCAAATATTGCCCAGATAATCAACGGTACTCTTACTGCGGAATTAAGCGGTGGACGCGGTATCCGAGCCCTAAGTCCAGATACTAAATACGTGGATCCAACAACGGATGAGAGGCATATAATAAAGCGCACCGCACATATTTTGGTACGCAGTGTGAGTGATCACTTAACGTTGCCCATCGAAGAAATAAGCATCCACGGCCAGCCAGTATCTGAAAAAACTTGGGATTTGCTTTTGAGTGCCATGTCTGGTGTTCAGTATCATGTGCTACCCAAAATGCACAATGAGAACGAAGTTGCTTTGGCAATGAGAGAATTGCAATGCATTGAAGGCATGTTGGGGCTGCCAAAAAACCACCTCAAAGTGGGCATAATGAACGAGGAGTTTGAGATGAATCTCCGACTGCGGGAAGCCTTGCAAGAATGTCGTGAACGAGTATTCTTTGTCAATTCCGGTTTTCTTGACAAGTTCGGAAGCGATATAGAAGCAAGCATGCAAGCAGGCGCTGTTGCTTCCTACCGTGAGTTAAATAGAGCACCTATAAAACTGCAATATGAAAAAAACAACGTGTTTGTTTCCCTTCAAGCGGGTATTGCGCAGATAGGGGCTGGTATGTGGGCAAGAATTAAAGACCAAGCTGGGCATAAGAAAAGTAAAGATGCGCAGATACGCGATGGTAATGATGTGTCATGGAATCCGGATCCAAAATTCGCAGTGCTGCATGCCTTATGTTACCACACCAACGTGCCGGTACATGATATCAAACAAGACCTACAACGGGCTGGTTATGCACCAAATAAGACTGATTTATACATGCCACCACTGGGTAATTTTACTAATCCATCGCAAGAAAATTATGTCAGTAAGCAGGAAATTACGGATAGTCTACGTGAAGCAACTTTCGGACTAATTGGTTATGCAACGCCTTGGATAACAAAGGGGGTAGGGTGCTCTGCCATCAATGATTTAAATGGTGATCCGCTGATGGAAGATCGCGCCACTGCAAGAATTAAAGCAGCATTTTTACGTAACTGGCTACGTCATGGCATTATCACTAAAGTACAGTTTACTGCCATGATTGAAGAGGTTTCAAAAGAAATTTCTGGGGTTACAGACCCTGTTAAAAATGCTATTTTAAAACTTGTTCTTGATCGAGACAATCGATTGACTGCCCTCGTTGAAGATTCATTTATGACAGGATATCAGACAGAGCATGCGAAGGAAGAAAACGTGAGTGGGTACAAGATTCCATAAAAAAATGATCGCATAATCAAACAAATTAGGTAACTGCTCCGAGGATGCTGTTGACGCTCGGAGAACGGTCAGATTTGAGTGCAGGTTGAACGAAAACGGTTTCGAAAAAGCGGAGCATATCAGATTAATCGGGTTCGGACTCGCCACGGTCACGGGCTCGTATTAGATCGAGGTTTGTCCAAACTCCAGTATTACAACTTATATATCGTTAACGCAGCACTGGTTACCGCAGGTTCGAGCTTGGTTGCAGGTATCGTAATCAATCCTAATGCTGGATTACTTGCAGAAAATCCTACACTTATGGAGTCACCCTTGTTTAGTTGTATAATAGATTGTGTAACCGCCATTCCGGTTTCGCCATTTCGCATGGATTTTCGAGAGTTGGTGTTGGGTAGCGGCGTATTGTTCAGCACTAGCCATACATCAACGTATCCGTCACCAGCGGGTAGGGGTGTGACGGAACCAGCTTGTGCTGAGAGCATGACAAAATAAAATCCACTGACATTAATCGTTATTTTCGTCGCGGCACTTCCAATGTTATCGATACCGTCAACCGTCTCTAGCGAGACTAAATTAGAGGGATTAGTAGCGGGTTGACTCTGTGTGCTGGTGAGCTGTGTGTACACTATATTTCCAGCATAAGTGGTCATACTAAACAAACATAAAAAAAGGCTGCTCATCATCAACCGAAAAAATCGAACTAAATTCATTGCGCTCTCCTGAAATAATAATATCCTCATGGAACATACTAATATGTTTTTCATGAATATGGTACTCTCCTGTTAATTTTTCATCTTGGACTATTGAAAGTGAGTAACGTTTGGTTAGACGGGTTAAATGAGCGGCAATGTAGTGCTGTGACTGCGCCGCTAGGTAATCTTTTGGTTTTGGCTGGTGCTGGAAGCGGTAAGACTCGGGTATTGGTGAGTCGAATTGCGTGGTTGGTTCATGAAGCTCATGTGTCACCGCATGCCATTTTAGCCGTGACGTTTACTAATAAGGCAGCAGGGGAGATGAAAGCTCGCCTAAGCCAAATATTAAATTGCTCCCTATCAGGCTTGTGGGTTGGCACGTTTCATGGACTGTGCCATCGTTTATTACGACGACATTATCTTGAGGCGAGATTGCCTGAGCAATTTCATATTTTAGATAGTGATGATCAAGGTCGAATCATAAAGCGCATGATCGCTAGCCTTAATTTGGATAGTGAGCAATGGCCCGTGAAGCAGTCTCAAGCATTTATTAATGGCAAGAAAGATGAGGGACTGCGTCCGCAGCATATTCATGTGCAATCGTATGGCCCTGGGCGTACTCTAGTGCAAATTTATCAAGCTTATGAACAGGCTTGTCAAGCTGCTGGAGTGATTGACTTTGCTGAGTTGTTGTTACGTACCCACGAATTATTGCGCGATAATCACACGTTGTTACACCATTATCAGGATCGATTTCAAGCGATTCTAGTCGATGAATTTCAAGACACCAATACCATTCAATACGCATGGATTCGTCTTTTGGCAGGTGATCATGCTGCTGTGATGGCTGTTGGTGATGATGATCAATCCATTTATGGTTGGCGAGGTGCTAAGGTAGAAAATATTCAGCGGTTTTCGCAGGATTTTCCACATACGCAAATCGTGCGGTTAGAACAAAACTATCGTTCCACATCAACTATCCTGGACGCTGCAAATGCTTTGATCACTCATAATCAATCTCGTATGGGTAAAAATTTATGGACTGCTGGTCAGGCGGGTGAAAAAATTGCGGTGTTCAGTGCGTTTAATGAATTGGAAGAAGCGCGCTTCGTGATCGAGCGAATTTCTGCCGAAATAAAGTTAGGTCGTGCGTCAAAGGATATGGCAATCTTATATCGCTCGAATGCACAATCTCGTGTTTTTGAGGAATCATTCCTTCATGCGGGCATTGCTTATCGGATTCACGGTGGGGTGCGTTTTTATGAGCGTGCTGAGGTGAAAGATACGCTTGCCTATTTGCGGATGCTGGCTAATCCAGATGACGCAGCTGCTTTTGAGCGAGTTGTAAATTTTCCAACTCGAGGTATTGGTGAAAAAACGTTGGATGATGTCCGGGGACTTGCACGTGCTGAGCAATTATCACTTTGGCAAGCAGCGCTGAAATTATTGGATTTAAATCAATTGCCGCAACGCGCCGCAAAGGCATTGACGCAATTTGTAGCGCTTATCCGAGGTTTACAAACAGAGACAGCTACTCTTAGTTTGGATGAGCAGTTAAGTCTTGTGATCAACCAGAGTGGTTTGTATGCGCATTTTGCAAAAATGAAAGGTGATCAATCGGAATCAAAACTGCAAAATTTACAAGAATTGGTCAATGCTGCCAAGGAGTTTCGTTATGAAGCAGATGATGGTGACGAGTTACCCTTGCTGATCGCTTTTCTTGCGCATGCGTCATTGGAGTCAGGCGAAATGCAGGCGGCAGAGCATGAGCAATATGTGTCTATGATGACGCTTCACTCCGCAAAAGGATTAGAGTTTCCTGTGGTGTTTTTAGTGGGCATGGAGGAGGGCTTGTTTCCGGGGAAGCAGTCGATTGAGGAGCCTGGTCGCTTGGAAGAGGAACGACGCTTATGTTATGTTGGTATGACTCGGGCTATGGAAAAACTAGTGTTGTCTTACGCGGAAATTCGTCGTCAATACGGGCGAGAAGAATATCATCGTCCTTCGCGATTTTTGGCTGAATTGCCCTCGAAATTAATTGACGAAGTTCGTGCCAAAGCACGTTATCAATTGCCTGAAGGTAAGCGTTTTAATTCATCCGTGGAGAATGCGAGTGGTTTCCGATTGGGGCAATCGGTCAGTCATGCTAAATTTGGTCCTGGTGTTGTGTTAGGTATCGAGGGAAGTGGCGCTCATACTCGTGTGCAAGTGAAATTTGTCGAGCATGGTACTAAATGGCTAGTACTTGCTTATGCCAATTTGGTGGTAGAGGCTTGAATTTAAGGGCGTCAAATGCTAGGGTTCCTAATAATGAGCCGAACATCGTCCTAGCATCTATGGACAGCTCATGCGAGCGGAGCTTAAAATCGCCGTCCATAGATGCTAGGACGATGTTCGAGGTTGTTTTTAAGGAGTCAATCATCGTTACAGCATCTATAATAGGCAGCTCATGCGAGCGGAGCTCAAAATCGCTGCCTATAGATGCCGTAACGATGATTGAAGTCGTTTTTAAAGCTATTTTTTGAATTTTTTAATCATGGAGAATAATGTGAAGCTTACTAGTTTATTAACAGCCGGCGCGTTGATTGCTGCTATGGGAACGCAAGTCGCTAAAGCAGAAACTACTGATATGACCGCGGATCAAAAAAAGGCGATGGAACAGGTGGTTCATGATTATTTGCTGAAAAATCCTGAAGTATTGGTAGAGGCGTCACAAGCGCTACAAAAAAAACAACAACAAGTTATGCAGCAAGAAGCTCAATCAGCTATTGCAGAACATGCTAATGACTTGATTCGTGGAGAATTGGCTGTTGCAGGAAATCCAAAAGGAAACGTAACGTTGGTTGAATTTTTTGATCATCAATGCATTCATTGTAAAAAAATGAAACCAGTTGTCACTGAACTTTTGCAAAAAAACCCATCATTACGAGTGGTTTATAAGGAATTCCCTATTTTTGGTAAAGAATCTGAAATAGCATCGAAAGTTGCAATTGCTGCTGCCATGCAAGGAAAATATATGCCCGTACAAGAAGCCTTGCTGAAATCAGAGGGACATCTTGACGAACAAAAAATCATGGACATCGCAAAACAGGCCGGTGTGGACATGACTAAGCTAAAAACCGATATGGACAGCAAAGCAGTGACCGATATGTTAAGTGATAACCGCAAGCTTGCTGAAGCAATTCATCTGATGGGCACACCAGCATTCATTGTTCTGTCGACACCGAATGGTCAGTTTAAAGCAGGAAGCGAAGCGGCATTCATTCCTGGCGCCGCGAGTACAGAGGCCTTACAAGGCTTGATTAATAAAGCAAATGAAGTTAAATAATTTGGGTCATTCTCAATTGTTTGGTGGGCACGTCGCTCTCGTGCCGAAGCCCACTAAATACACTTGTAATACGGACAACGCGTGATTAGATCAAGACCCAATCCACACTATTTTCGAGTTAATTAGATGACAAAACCAAGTACATTTCAAGATATCATGTTAACATTGCAACGCTTTTGGGCCGAGCAGGGTTGTATGATTCTACAACCAATGGACATGGAAGTAGGCGCAGGAACATTTCATCCTGCTACATTTTTACGAGCGTTAGGCCCAAAGCCTTGGGCGGCGGCTTATGTACAGCCCTCGAGACGACCCACGGATGGTCGATACGGCGAAAATCCAAATCGTGTTCAACATTATTACCAGTTTCAAGTGGTTTTAAAACCATCACCGTTGGATATTCAGGAAAAATATTTGGATTCGTTACGTGCCTTAGGTGTGGATCCTTTAATGGATGATATTCGGTTCGTTGAAGATAATTGGGAATCGCCGACCTTGGGTGCCTGGGGCTTAGGTTGGGAAGTTTGGCAAAACGGAATGGAAGTGTCGCAATTTACCTATTTTCAACAAGTCGGTGGTATTGCATGTAAGCCTGTGACGGGTGAATTAACCTATGGACTTGAGCGATTAGCCATGGCCTTGTTAGGTGTTGACAGTTTTTTTGATATGCCTTGGGCGAATACCGTTCATGGTGTGGTTACGTACGGTGATGTATTTTATCAAAATGAAGTTCAACAGTCGGCATATAATTTTGAGCATGCTGATGTTGATGCGTTGTTTAGACAGTTTGATTACTACGAAGTTGAGGCAAAAAAACTGGTTGATTTGCAATTGCCTTTACCAGCTTATGACATGGTATTAAAAGCATCTCACACCTTTAATCTACTAGACGCACGTCGTGCAATATCGGTCACTGAGCGGCAACGCTATATTCTGAGGGTAAGGGAGTTATCCATAGCCGTTGCACAAACGTACTATCAAACTTTTTGTTCTTAGGTGTATCGTGAAATTAAATGATTTTTTATTTGAATTGGGAACGGAAGAGTTGCCATCGGGGGCAGTCAAAACGTTGTCTGAAGCCCTAACTGACAACATAGTAGCTGCTTTTCTAAAGGCTAATATTGGTCATGGTCAAGTCCGTTGTTTTGCAACGCCAAGACGGCTTGCGGTGTTGGTGCATGCGGTGGAAACGATGCAAGCTAGTCAACGGATATCACGTCGAGGCCCTGCTCTTTCCGTATCCCAAGACGCACAAGGGCAACCGCTACCTGCGTTACGCGGGTTTGCAAAATCGTGTGGTGTTGAACTGGATGCGTTAACAACCATTAAGACCGATAAAGGTGAGTGGTGGGTTTATGAATCAGAACAACCGGGTGTTGATACGCGTGATTTATTAGCAACCCTAGTTCATGACGCATTAGCGGCTTTACCGATCGCAAAACCCATGCGTTGGGGTGATGGTGATGAAGAATTTAGTCGACCGGTACATTGGGCGGTAATGTTGTTTGGTGAAGAGGTTGTTCCTGCGCCTATTTTAGGTGTGACCGCGGGTGATCAAAGTCATGGGCATCGTTTTCACCATCCCGAAGCGATATACATTGCAGCACCATCTCGCTATGAGTCCTTACTTTATGATGCGATGGTCATTGCTGATTTTGGTCGACGCCGTCAACTTATTCATCAACAAGTCGACGAGTTGGCCGAGAAACAAGGTTTGCAAGCCATTATACCGGATGAACTCTTGGATGAAGTCACCTCGATTGTGGAGTGGCCTCAAGCGATGTTAGCGAGTTTTGATTCGGCCTTTTTAGACGTTCCTGCTGAGGCATTGATTGCTTCCATGCAGTCGCATCAAAAGTGTTTTGCGTTGCGAGATAAAAAAGGACAATTAGCAAATTACTTTATCACGGTTACGAATATCCAAAGTACTCTTCCAGAACACGTGATTTTGGGTAATGAAAAAGTAATGCGAGCACGTTTGAGTGATGCCGCTTTTTTCTATCGTCAGGATAAAAAACAACCATTAGCGCATCACATACCCGCGACAGAGCGAGTTGTGTTTCAAGTGCGTCTGGGTAGCTTGGCCGATAAAACAGCTCGGGTGGGTTGTTTGATGGAGTATCTTGCCAATCCGCTGCAATTGGATGTCAAGGAGGCGCGACGCGCGGCCGAGCTTTCAAAATGCGATTTGCTCACGGGGATGGTTGGTGAGTTTCCTGAACTTCAAGGATTGATGGGTTATTATTACGCCCGTCATGATGGTGAATCATTAGCAGTAGCCGAAGCTTTGAATGAGCAATATCTGCCACGATTTGCAGCAGATGTATTGCCGAGGTCCTCTTTAAGTACGGCGTTATCGTTGGCCGATCGTCTGGATACTTTAGTTGGTTTGTTTGCTGTTGGACAAAAACCTACGGGCGTTAAGGATCCCTTTAAATTACGTCGACACGCGTTAGCGGTTGCACGGATGCTTATTGAGTTACCCGTTCAGTTGAATTTGTCGACCTTGATTGCGCAAGCGGCTCATGCCTATGCTGATAAAATTCCGGTCTCTGATGCATCAATGATTGAACTTCGCACGTTCATCCTTGAACGCACGCCATCTTATTATCAAGCGCAGGGTATTGGGGCTGAGCTGGTGCATGCGGTTCGAGCGCGCCAAGATGATTGGTTGTTTGATGCGGATAAACGCATTAAGGCCTTGTTGCATTTTGTGAGTATGCCTGAGGCGGCTACGTTGTCGGCTGTGTGTAAGCGAGTGACCAATATACTCCAACAAGCGTCATCCAGTATTGAATTGCGGCAAACATCGGGAAAGAACGAGGGTAATCGTGTTGTACAGCCTGATTTATTTACAGAATCAGCTGAGCGTGTTTTGTTTGAGCGCATTGAGGCCGTCGAAACGTTGGTTGCACCGCGTTATGCAGAAAGTGATTACGGTTACATATTAAGTCAACTTGCAAGCTTGAATGAACCGCTAGCCGCATTTTTTGAACAGGTGATGGTTATGGTCGATGACGTGAAAATAAAGAAAAACCGTTTATGTCTACTAGTTCGGTTGCAAAGCCTGTTGCAAGGTGTGGCTGATATCGCTTGCCTAAGTTAATGAAACGATGACAGAACCTCACATAGCCATAGGTTTTTCTGCTGATGATTTACTGCCCAAAGCGCAAGCACTGGCTTTGGAGTATCATTTTTTTCTTGATAATCACGTATCTCCACGTCTAAACGTCACCGCAGATAAATTAGAGTTACTCCTTGATGGTTTTTCTCCGTTATCGGTTGATTTTCGTAGTATCACGTCGCAGCGACGACAAGACGCTGGTAAACAGCAGGGTTTGGTGCGAGCTTGTAAACCTGCGCCTGGAATGCGTATTTTAGATGTCACTGCTGGGTGGGGGAGAGACGCGGCAATATTAGCTGGATTAGGTGCGGAGGTATTGATGTTGGAGCGTCAACCGGTGATGGCTGCGTTATTAGCGGATGGGCTACTACGTCTTTTTGGGGACGCCCCATCTTCTTCCCGAAACCGAGGGGCAGATGAGGGGCTCTTGCAATTACAGCATGTCGACGCGATCAGTTATTTGCAACATCTAATTGAACCTGATTATCCAGACGTTATTTATATCGATCCCATGCATCCAGAACGGCATAAATCAGCCTTAGTGAAAAAGGACATGCAAGCACTACAGCGTTTATTTGGCCCCGATATGGATGCTTATGACTTGATTCAACTAGCCATTCAGCGTGTGAAAAAACGAGTGGTTGTCAAGTGGCCGCAACGCTTGCCATCCTTACTTAAGCCGCAAAACAGCATTGTAGGCAAGACAGTTCGTTTTGATTTATATCATCCTAGAAAAAGCAGTTGAAGCCTACTACGAAGGCCTATTGCACTAGGCCCCCTCGCTACGGCTTCAACTGCTTTTTCTAGGATCATTCATTGAACATGCCCGCTTGGTAAAACCTAAAAACTCGCATCGATATCCAATTCGTCACGTAATTTTTTTTCTTCATAGAGATCTTCGATGCGTCGACGTGTTTCTAGTTTTTTGGTGTTGCTGCTGGCGTTGTTTTCAGTTTGAGTCGACTTCGTGTTCGATTCGTTACAGTCCAATCCTTGAGCAGTCATTGCTATTCTCCCGAAAAATCCGATTTCTAAGTGAGGATTGTCATTCTATCAGAAGTTGATATGACTAGACAGTGCTAAAATACACCTATAGCAATTCTGGGTGAACGAGGTAGGGTGGGCAAAGGAGCTTGCGACGTGCCCACCGTTGTACCACTGCTGGTGGGCACGTCGCAAGCTCCTTTGCTCACCCTACGAATTCAGTGATATTTTGCGAAAAATAATTTTAT
>JAUYQG010000088.1 GCA_030695645.1 Legionellaceae bacterium | reverse complement strand
TCCATTACTCTCAACCAGTTCATTAATTACACTATATGCAACTGTTTTCATAAAATAGATCGATTTCACCTAGTAATATAGGTCTGTAAATTTCACAGATCTGAAATTATTTGGACGGAATTGCATGCGTTTTTTTGCATGCAATTCCGTCCAAAGTCCAATTGAGAGGGAGGTATGCTTGAGTTTGCTGATGTTTTCTGATGTTTTCTGATGTTTTCTTGGTGTTCTTTTCCATGAAAATGCTGAGGATAATGTTAAACAGCATCATAAGCGTGTTGACTAGCGCCGCAGTCTCACTGGATACCTTTCCAGATTGAACCTGCTCATCAAAGCTCGTTTTTATTTTATCGAATTCAGCTCGAATCGATTGTTTATCAATGCTTGCCATCAATTTATACGCTTGATATATCAATATCAGCATTGTAGCACGGGTTGTTTAGACCTCTTGGCGTACGAAATAACCCATGAAAAGCAAGAATTGAAGCAAAAAATTCAAAATCGTTTTGTTTTGATCTCTATCGATCTAAAAAGCGCTTTCTACGGCGATTTTTTCTGATATTTGAAAAAATGACACATCAATGCTCAAAAATGATGTCAATAGGTTTGAGAAAAAAATTCTCTCATACCCATTTGGCGCGCAGCGGCATATGGGTATGAGCAGTTACAAAATATTCTAAAAAGACGGAACCATCTCATGCTCTGGTAATTCATTATCACTTCTGTGTGTATTTACGAAAAAAATACGCCCAACAGCTACAATTGCTAAACAGACCCCTATTAAGCCCAGCGCTTGACATATAAATCCATAATTTATAACGGAAGAAGATGCAGTTTCTTTGCCAAGTTTGTTGAATTTAGAAAACCACCCCATTGATGCTATAGCCTCTTGGGTCTTCTTATTTACTGCGTTGTAAGTTAATGTTTGATCTTGTCTTGGGAACGTAATCACGCAATTTATCATTGTTTTTGCAAGATCAGAAATTCTAGAGACATCTACTACATCCATACGATAATATGTCATCAGCAAGTGCTTAACATCAATATTACAATGAATTAATTTTAGCTCTAATTTTTCTACATTGCAGCGCATAGAAGATTGACTTTTTGAACTAAAATGGCTTCGTAATGAATCTATAATTTCAAATATATCATCGATAAAAACAAATTTTATCTTGTCATTAGGATATTTATTAGTAATTGTTTTGATTTGGTGTTGTAATAAATTTCTTTTATATTTATCCCCTAAAGGTTCGCTAAGCGTATCTGCTAAAGCATCAGGTATATATTTATACATGCCTTGTTTATTTTTTTCTAGTGGCCCCATCGCTGTTCCTGGCTCTAAAGGTTTTGCGCGTAATCTCCCCGTCTCATCGATAAAATCAGCGAGCAACATCCTATTAAAATGCCAAAGGTTTTTTTCAGCTAAATCCGCATACATTTCAAAACACAATCCATTTTTGGAGCTACCTCTATCTTGTTTTCGACTTTGCCGAGCAGAGCCCACGCAGAGCTCCACAACATCTGCGCCGGCAGTTTCAATGAGGAGCATCTCTTCAAAAGCAGCTATTGCTCCTTGAAGAATAGTTTCAAGGGTTTTTAAATGTCGTTCATTGATTGAATGATAAAGCTCTTTATAGATACCGTTAAATACATCTTCAAACAGAAGTGCGCCACATCCATCATAATCCAGTGATAATACCGTGATATTTCTCTGCTCAGAAGCTATAACAGGTATCGATGGTTCGATCTCAGGCATCGTTTCGGCAGGAGTAAGCGAGCCGTGACTGTTAAGGAGCGGAACCGATGGTTCAGAGTGATGATTGCGCTTTGGCTTATTTTTCTTGCCTGACCTTTTTCCCATAATCCTACCCCTATATATCAGCATGTTCATTAATACATCGGTAAAACACCGAACGACTGACCCCAATGGTGTCACAAATTTGTTTGACCGACATTTTATCCACCTGACGTAATGCCTTGATTGTCTCAGCTTTTTCGTAGGTCAATGCTTTCGGTCTCCCTCCTTTACGTCCTTGTCGCCGGGCAGAATCAAGTCCTGCTTTGACTCGTTCACGAATCAATTCTCGCTCCATCTCAGAAAAAGCAGCGCAAACATTAAAAAGCAACATCCCTATCGACGTTGAGGTATCGATATTATTTTCAAGTGAAATAAATTCAATTCCCTTGGATTTAAAATCATTAATCAGATCGATTAATTTCATCATGCGACGCCCAAGTCTATCTAGGCGAACAACACATAACGAATCACCTTTTCTCAATTTACCGAGCAGCGCATTTAATTGCGGCCGGTCATCTTTTGCACCGGAAATTTTTTCTTGAAAAATTTCATCACAACCCGCGGCAGTCAATTTTTGAATTTGCACATCGAGGCTCTGTTCATTTTTTGACACACGAGCATAGCCAAACTTCAATTCAACCTCCTGTTATTAAAAATACATTCCAAAAACAAGAACAATAGTGTATTTTGGCACATGTCACTTTTCTAAGTCGATGTCAGCAGATTGTCAAAGTGGATGTCAATGGTAGGCTTAGGGAGATGAATCTCAAACAATCTTGCGCATTCTGATCGTTTATTAAGAAAATAAAAGTGCCATAAAAATATGATTTTCATATTTACCATCGATACATACACCATTTTTATGAACACCTTCTTTTTCAAATCCTAGTTTTTCATAAAGCGCGATGGCTCGTAAATTATTCTCCCGCACAGTGAGCTCGATGCGTGTTAATCCTTTTAATTTTGCTTTTTGAAGCGCCGCAGTCATTAATGCTTTTCCAACACCTTGCCCTCGATAAGGTTCTAATACGCCAATTCCTAACGACCCAATATGAGCAAAAACAGGGCGATCAAGCGCGCTAATATCACACCATCCAATTATTTTCCCATTGTGTATTGCAACAAGATGAGGCCAGTTCCCATTGATGTTTTGTAAGACAAAATCTTTGGTTGTATTGATTGGTGGGCCCTCTAAAAAAGCTAAGTATTTATGCTCACGAGCAACGCTGTCGACGGCAGACCAAAAATCTTTAACGTGCTCTTCGGTTATAGGAACAATTTCAAAATTCATTTATTGGCTCACTTAAGTTAAATTGTTGGAAGCAGGAACCCAGCGATATAAAGTCGGTACAGATATACCAAGATTTTGTGCAACGTCCTTAGGTAACGTGCCATTCGCCAGTAATTGTTTAGCTGATTCAATTTTGCTCTGGGTCATTTTTCGCTTACGACCACCAACACGCCCCTTGGCTTTAGCAGCAGCTAGTCCAGCTTTAGTTCTTTCAGCCATTAATTCACGTTCCATTTGCGCAAGACTTGCCATAACATGAAAAAAGAACCGGCCTGCTGGTGTGGATGTGTCGACATTATCAGTAATGCTTTTAAAGTGGATCTCTTTTTGATGTAATTGATTAACCAAATCAATTAGCCCTTTAACAGTACGACCCAATCGATCCAGTTTCCAAACAACTAACGTGTCATTTTTTCTTAAAACTTCAAGAGCCATATCCAATCCGGGACGGTTTGTTTTAGTTCCAGATATTTGATCTTGATAGAGCTTTTCGCAGCCAACCTCTTTTAATGCAGAAAGCTGTAGGTCTAAATTTTGATCTACCGTTGAAACACGTGCATAACCAACCAGCATGATAAATCCTCTATTGCAAAACCCAACGACCTTTTAGTTTAATTGCGTCGTGCATGGAATCTGGTGCTAAATCAATGTCTCCAGGCCACGTAAGCACTCCATATTCAAGATGAGCTTGATTAAATAGGTCTCGATCTTTAAGTGCTGCAAAAACACCTGCATGTTCACTCATGATTAATTGAATCATTTCAACAACACCATGAGCACCATCATTAAATTCAACTTCAAGCATATAATTTGCTAATGGTTTAACTTTCGTTAATCGCCAAGGAGCAGTGCACACTATTCCAGGGGCGATATTTTCTTTGGTGACAGGTTTTGTTCGCATAATTTCCAATCCTCCAGTAATTCTGCACGATGTTGAAATGCCCATTCCAGTACTAAAGCTAATGCTCGGCGAGGCATCGATCCACGAACCACTTCTAGTGTATGAATATCAATCAGAACTTCATATTCTGCATATAGTGCGTGAAAATGTGGCGGTGCGTGATCACCCCAAAACATTTGAATTAAAATTCCATAAAATGTACTAATCGTTGGCATCTACTTGTCGTCTTTATTCTTAAAACTCATGTGAAGTATAATGTAATAAGAAAGCTATATCAAGAATGGTTATCGAGAACTTGTCATTTTCAGAAGAGTCCTTCACTCATTTCAGAAGTGGACTGCACTAGCAAGTTTCCAGCAATTTTTTTCCATCATCCCTTAACTCACCTTTGGGTGATACATGTCTATACAATGTCTGTTTGGTAATGCCAAGCTCTTCGCACAACGGGCCAATTTTAGTTTCAACGTTTCCTAAAGATGCCATAGCTAGCCGTAATTTTGCCGTGGTCATTTTATGAGGACGCCCACCTTTTCGACCTCTGGCTCGAGCAGAGGCCATACCTGCCAAAGTTCGTTCTTTAATCATTTCTCGTTCAAATTCAGCCAAAGCCGCAAAAATACCAAATACCAATTTACCTGCCGCACTCGTGGTGTCAATTGCCGCTCCATGTCCAGTTAATACTTTTAAACCAACCTCTCTGGCAGTCAAATCATGTACTGTATTAATAAGGTGGCGCAGGTCACGACCTAAACGATCCAGTTTCCAGATAACAAGAGTATCATTTTTACGCAATGCCTTCAGACAATGAATAAGTCCCGGGCGATCATCGCTTTTCCCTGATGCAAGATCTTGATATATCTGCTCTTCAGAGACTCCAGCCGCCAACAAGGCGTCGCGTTGAAGATCCGTACTTTGGGAACCATCTGCCTTTGAAACACGCGCATACCCGATAAGCATTTTTTTATCCTTTATTATTCCAGTAGCGGAGTAATGATTAAATCTGATTCAACTGCTGTCGATAAAGTTTAAGCTATAACTTTAAAATAATATTTATCTAAGTCCACCACCTCAACCGTTAACTGTAAAATCAAATTGTATTTGTGAGGTTGAAAGAAATTACGCATCACTGTTAATATTTCATTACCCAGCTGATTTTTATTTTCATCGGTTCTTCCAGCTAATATTTTTAGTGTTAGATGTGCAAACGCATTTTTAACATGACAGTCACCAATAAAAAATACTTCTTGTGGGATACATCTGCTTTTACAGCTGGAAATGTCTGTAGGTAATTTTTCTTCCAATAATTTATGTAATGTTACAAATAAAGGCTCGAAATCTAATTCACCAGCAATATTTTTGCTATATTCTAAAATTAAATGCGGCATTATTACCTCTCAAAAATTTTGTGACAAATTCGTGATCTGTGATCCTTCGGTCTTTAAAGCATATTATCCGTGTCACTTATACGACCGGTTATGTGACAATCTCACATCGCCCATTCTTATAAGCAAAATCAGTCACTTAACTGGTTACTAAATTAACGTAATCTAAACCATAGTGCAAGTTGATTATGTGACTAAAAATTCGGGCGGTATTCCCACTTCGATCAATAATTTGTCAGCTTTTTGGATTGATTCAAAATCGACCTTTCCAAAGAGAATAAAACCTCGTAAACGCATGGCATCAACAGGATCTTTTTTTGCAAGTTCAATTACTTCATTCATCGCGTCAAACGTTTGTTGTCTCAGTAATGGTCGTTCGATGCTTTGAATACCGCATCCTTGATGTGGATAAGATGGCAAATCGTCACTGCTCACGGGTTCAGGTAAAAATAAATAAATTTGTTTACCTGGCGGGGTTATTGTTCCATTTTTTATTTGTTCAATAGCCGTCGCTGCAGCCATTAATGTTAGTTGCTGTGTTTCAAGTGGTAGCTTCTCATATGGTTGCCAACGTGCTTGTCCACCTCGCGGCATTAACCCTAATGAATCCCATATATTGACGATATTTGCATGTAATGAGGTAGCGGAAGGTATTGAAATATGCAACTCATCAAGCAATGTTCGCAATAATCGCAACCATACGCCACCATGTATTGTTCGACGAGGCAATACAACTTTACCCGTTGTTAGTGCAGACCACGTCAGCTGATCCATCGTGTTAATAGCTGAGGAAAATGGAATCATCAAATCACTTTCTTTTGACCAATAAAGATGACGACCTTGATAACTGTAGCATTCGCGCAACACACACTGATGTATTGGACAACTGAGCATGATTGGCAAACACCATGCTAAAGACATTGCTCCAACGGGGCTATTCTTGATGCACTCAGGACAGGCCTTTGATGCAGCCAATGATTTAGGGAGCCACGGCTTCCAAGCTTGTTTTGGTAAATTTTTTTTACGTTTACTTAAAGGTAATAACAACGAGTAGTGATGAACGTAAGATTGAAAATCTGACTCCATTTCTGTTATATCATTAAATAACAGTGGTTCCCATGAGGCTAAAGTCAATGCACGAATTTTTTGTTCAGAAATACCTGTGCGATTGGACAACGACGTTAGTAACTCAGCTGGCACATTAACATTAAGGACATTGGAATCTCCATGAAACCCCAAGTCATATTTCAGTAGGTCATCCATAGTGAATTCATAACAGCTTGCAACTCTTGTTAGCCAAGATAATAAAGATTCTTCATCAAGTGGGTGCGGATGCTCCGGCCAACGGAATCGATTCATTATAATTCACGCTCGAAAGCACGCCTCCTTTCTGTCGGTCCTTCATAATCAGCTAAACTGAGCGTACGCGCGGTAATCGATTCTTCCCCTGTTTCTATGGCAGCAATGGCGGCACATATTAATAATTGTGCAAGTTCACCAATGGTTCCTTCTGTTCTGGCAAGTAAATAACGCGCCATGTCTGACGTGGCAATAAATGAAGGTCGGCGCAGGGGTAATATGGCTACAAAACTCGCTAATAGTGACTCAAGCTCTTTACCTTCTTCCCATGCAGGCAAGATCATTGGTTCAAAACGATTCTCTAATTGATCATCTGTACGGATGGCCAAATAGGCTTCTTTTGTACCGATGCCTACCAAAGGAACGCGTAATTCATTGCCTAAAAATCGTAAAAGATTAAGAAATTCACGCTGACTACTGCCTGCACCAGCCATAATATTATGAAGCTCATCAATGACTAACATTCGTACCTTAACGGTACGTAATAATCTTAATGCTTGCTGCTCTAATTCCGCCAACTGTTGCCTCGGGCGCACTGGTGCACGGCTGCCACAAGCAATGCAGAGTAAAAGCGTTTTATTGATGGTTCAGATGGCATTTGTACGCTAACAACGGGTATTATTTCTGAATCACGTTCAGCAATAGAAGGATGGGTGCGTCGAAATTTTTCAATGATCATGGACTTGCCATTATTTGTGGGGCCAACAATCAAGAGATTTGGCATGCGTTGTTTTGGTAATTTCACGCATTTGAGAGATCATGGCAAACAGCATAGTCTCATCCACTTGGGCCCTACCTTTAGCACGCAATTTATCCATTGCCTGTCGATGTTCCCACAGTGTTAATGCTGGGCGAGAAATAATTCGGTAAGGGATCTCAATATATTGCTTACTCTCTGGATCCAGTACCCAAATACGACTCAAATCAAGTGGATTGCGCCGAATAATAAATTTTTGTAATTGATGCCTGTTTGCAATCCATGATTTAAGTACATCAGAATAATATGCGATGTGATCAACTAAAAATCCAGTGAGGTTGATTTGTCGTCGTAATACTGGCAAAAAATCAACAAGAAACGCGCGCGGTTTGGTAACTGTAGGTACATTACCAAATTGCGCGATACCCTCCGACCAACGAGAGGCCGGAGTTTGATTCAGGGTATGGTGAATGCTTCCATGATAATGACTGACGGCTAATGCCAGCCAACGTTCCAATTCATTCAGTGTCAACGCTGCTTTTGCTTCAGAATCATAATCACCTTTTTGAGTTGGATTAGAAAATGTTGTCCCAGGTAATTCATGTATTTTCTGCATAAGCGTTCCAATCACACGCTCGATAATGCCACCATAGTGAGTCTTACCTGGTGGTCTATACTCTAACGAATGATAAATTTTGATAGCAATCAGGCGGGAAAGCCCCTTCTTGCCAGCCTTGAATGGCTAAAAGGAAAACAAACGGATGAACCGCCAATGGATATCATTGGAAAATCATGGAAACGTAACATTGTTATTAAAGATGAATGCAGCATTATCAATTGGCCACAAGACGAACCACGACCCACTTACCGTAACATAAAAAAACTAATAAACACCCAAGATGGTATCATTTTGCATAACGATAAACTTTTGTATGCTGATCTGATCAATAAAAAAATTACGCCTATCGTTGTACCAGAGAAAAAACAACGTCAGGTTGATAAATTGAAAAACTCCATTTTAAACATGGTGGATGTTCAAAAAAATGCGACTGATAAAGAGCTTTCATTAATAACATCAATAACTGCCCGGGATAGCAAAAAAACTACGATTAATCGTACAGCGTATACATTTTGCGTTCTTGATAAACTACAATCGGCATTAAAACGTAGGGATGTGTTCATAAGTCCCAGTTGGCGGTATGCCGATCCAAGAGCCAATCTTTATTCTGGTTCAGAGTGGGAGGCCGTACGTCCTATGATTTGCCGCTCATTAAATTTAACAATTGACCCGGCGTTAACTCTCACAAGTATCACAGACGAGCTACATCAAACATATAGGTTAGTTTCTGCAAATATTGATAATAATCCTGCTATCCGATTTGAAACGGTTAAGGGTAATGAAGAGCTGATTTTAACTCAGCTGGATGCGCTTGATGAACCCCCGTCATTAAAAGCATTGAGAGCCGCTGTAAAAGCAAAATTACCACGAGTCGATTTACCAGAGATGGTACTTGAAATAGCCACACGCACTGGATTTGCAGATGGGTTTACTCATATAAATGAAGGAAGTGCACGTGTTGATGATCTATTAGTCAGTTTATGTGCTGAATTGCTTTCTGAGGCTTGCAACACTGGACGAGAACCATTTGTGCGTGAGGATATACCTGCTTTAAAAAGAGATAGATTGGTATGGGTTGATCAGAATTATATTCGGGCTGAAACGATAATGGCAGTCAATTCCATATTAGTTTCCGCACAAAATAAAATCCCATTAGCCAAAAAATGGGGTGGAGGAGATATTGCATCGGCTGATGGAATGCGCTTCGTTGTTCCCGTTAGAACAGTGCATGCTGCACCAAATCCAAAATATTTTAAATCAGGTCGAGGTGTCACTTGGTACAATTTAATATCCAATCAACGAACAGGCTTAAATGCTGTAACCGTACCTGGCACTTTACGTGATAGCCTAATATTGTTAGGCGTTGTTCTTGAACAACAGACTGAATTACAGCCAACGCGTATTATGACAGACGCAGGTGCGTATAGTGATATCGTGTTTGGACTATTTCGTTTGTTGGGACCTCGTTTTAGTCCGAGATTGGCTGACATGGGTGGTGCTCGATTTTGGAGAATTGATCCATTGGCTGATTATGGAAAGCTCAATGCCCTCGCAAAAAATCGTATAAATATAGATCTTGTTCCTCCTGAGTGGGATGATATTTTACGTTTATTGGCTTCATTAAAGCTAGGAAGAGTCCCAGCAGAAGGCATTATGCGCACTCTTCAAGTTGCTGATAAACCAACTCGTTTAGCCAAAGCAATCGCTGAAATTGGACGAATTGATAAAACCATACACATGCTCAATTACCTTCATGATGAGTCATTCCGTCGTCAAACCTTAGTACAATTAAATCTGGGTGAAGGCAGACACAGTTTAGGTCGCGCTGTTTTTCACGGTAAGCGTGGGGAGCTTCATCAACGGTATCGTGCAGGACAAGAAGATCAGCTTGGTGCCCTTGGGTTGGTTTTAAATATTATCACACTTTGGAATACCATTTATATGGATGCTGCCATCAATGAATTACGACAAGAAGGCTTCCTAGTACTCGATGAAGATGTAGCGAGACTGTCCGCATATGGATATGGTCACATTAATATGCTCGGACGATATTCCTTTGCCATGACAGATGAAGTAAAGCGTGGTGAGTTAAGGCCATTAAGAACGACAGAAAAGCCTTAAGTCGGTTGGCTGTTCTTATGGATAGCTAATGATTATGTAAAGTATCCTGAAGTTGGGCAGCCGCGGCGACCTGCTAACAGGTGTTTATCACAGTTCTCACTTCCCATAACGCGGACACAAGATTAAGAAAAATCGTCTACTCAAACATTAACAATCACGTCCTTGTAAACGATCCTTCTTGTCCATTACATTAAGAT
>JAUYQG010000087.1 GCA_030695645.1 Legionellaceae bacterium | reverse complement strand
ATGGAAAAGTGTGTTTACGTTGGATGATTTATTTTTTTCGGAAATTAACGACAAAATACGTTCGGTTCAACGGGTGACTGCCTGTATGGAACATAAAAAGCACTCAGTAAAATCGATCATAAATCGTTTTATTGAATAACTCGTGGCTTAGTTACCATTGCTTTCAGTTTATTCAATTTGATTGACGACGGCTCATCATCATTCGCAAAATAGCGTGAGTTCAAAATGCAATCTATTCGCAAATTATCGTGAGTTCAAAAAGAGAATCTCAAAATCCGTTCGCAAAATAACGTGAGCAGAGCCGAATCTGTTTGCAAGCCCTAACACTTAAACCTCGCCGCCCTTCCCTCACCAGATGACAACTCGCCGTTGATTCCTAAAGAACGTGGTAAAGGTGCTATCTCAAGCACTAATCAAATTAGAAATATCGTACAATTTTGCTTTGATTATACGATTAATCGAATGAAAAAAGATGGATTTGAAGAAGAAGCAAATAATCTTCAATCGGCAACAGTCCATTGGTTAAGACACACGGGTATTTCAGATGATGTAAAATTTCGTCCACGTGAACACGTACGTGATGATGCAGGACATAGTTCGTCACTAACGACGGATCATTATATTGATATTGATTCACGTGAACGTCATGCCTCAGGGAAGAAAAAGTTAATTGATAGAGATCAATAAACTATGAATATTTTTTATCTTGATGATCATATTGAAACCTGCGCACGCTACCATTGTGATGCACATGTAATAAAAATGATTCTTGAGTCAGCTCAGATTCTTTGTACCGTTTTGCATATGAATAATATACAAGCACCCTATCGACCAACCCACAAAAACCATCCTTGTGTGATATGGGCTAACCATTCATTGTCCAATTGGATTTGGTTAAAACATTTAGCAGAAGCATTAAATCAAGAGTATCGCTACCGTTTTCATCATGCAAAAAACCATAAGTCATTTGATGTTATCATGACCTTGTGTGCACCTCCTATCTCGGATTTAGGATTAACTGAAATGCCACAAGTTATGCCTGAGGAATATAAAGATAAAAATCCTGTTATAGCATATCGTCAATATTTTATTACACGTAAATTTCATTTAGCTAAATGGACAGCACATGATGTCCCGCAATGGTTTAAACAATGAATATTCCCGTTGAAACTTTCAAAGCCATGCGGGCAATGAAGCACATCAGTGTTGCTATTAATCAGTGACGCATGTGTACTAATAGATATCGAACAAGCTGGCCTTATCATATCAATGATCAGAAATCAGGAGATTTTTTCTCTTTAAAGTTGATTTTTATATATTCAAACCCTATAATATCCTTATATTAAGTGAAAAAATCACATTAGGAAATATTTTATGTTAATAAGTTTCTCACTTGAAAACTGGATGTCATTTCGGGATCGGGTTACTTTCTCAATGGTTGCGAGCCGAGAACGCCAACATAGTGATCGAGTAGCGGCGGTTGAAAAGTATCACACAAAGATTCTTCCAATTGCGGCAATATACGGTGGCAATGCATCTGGCAAGACCAATTTTTTTAAAGCATTAAGTTTTGCCAAAATACTGATTGTAAATGGCACACAACCAGAGAGCATTATTCCTGTGGAAACTTTTTCATTGGGTGGTATTGGAATTGATCAACCCGCTCGATTTTCATTTGAATTATTAATTGATGATGTGATTTACGATTTTAGCTTTTCTGCAACTAAAAATGCTATTTTGGAAGAAAAACTTGTATTAATCACGGGCAGCAATGAGAAAACTCTTTATGATCGTCGTGCGGATAAGGTTACTTTTGATGAATCATTGAAAAACGATCAGTTCTTGAAATTCGCATTTCAAGGCACGCGAGACAATCAGCTTTTTTTAACGAATTCAGTATCTCAAAAAGTAGACAAATTTAGACCAGTATACAATTGGTTTAAGGATAATCTTGAACTAGTTGCCCCTGATTCTCGCTTTAGTTTGTTCGAACAATTTTTAGACGAAGATAATCCTCTTTACGCAACGATGAGCGAATGGCTACCCCAATTGGATACGGGTATTTCTCATCTAGGCTGCGATGAAATTCAATTTGATAATATTGCATTTCCAGAACCATTAAAAATGAAGATCCAAGAAGAGCTGAAAGAAGGCATGACGATACGACTTTTAACGGAACCAAATAAAGAGCGTTTTGTTATTACTAGAAAAAACGGCAAGCTGTTAGCTAAAAAGTTAGTGACTTATCATCAAAAAGCAGACGGAACAGAAGCGAAATTTGAAATTCGTCAAGAATCAGATGGATCACAAAGAGTGATCGACTTATTGCCTGCTTTTCTGGAATTATCCACGTCCACATCGAAAAAAGTATACATTATTGATGAGGTAGATCGGAGTCTGCATACGTTGTTGACTAGAAAATTACTTGAACGTTATTTATATAACTGTTCTGAAAACACCAGGATGCAATTGTTATTTACTACTCATGATGTATTACTAATGGATCAAAAATTATTGCGCCGAGACGAAATGTGGGTGGCCGAAAGAGATACATCCGGTGTTTCAAATTTATTGTCTTTTAGCGAATATAAAGATATTCGTTTTGATAAGGATATTCGAAAAAGTTATTTACATGGTCGATTAGGTGGGGTTCCACGTATCCTTCTGAGCGAAACCTTTACAAGTTCTTCTCAAACTGAAGAACATGGGGGAAATGAGTAATGTCTCAGAAAAGGCGAGTGTTTCAACGAACTCAAGGGGATCGACCCTATAGAAAATTATATATCATTGTTGTTGAAGGCACTAAAACTGAACCTCAATATTTTTCCATGTTCAATAATCAACAATCAGTCATAAAAATTGTATGTAGAGCAGGAAAACATAGCTCACCGCCATATGTAATGAAAAAAATACGGCAGCATCTTAAAGAAGAAAATTTTAAAACAACGGATGAAGCATGGCTAGTGGTGGACAAAGATAACTGGACTGAACAGCAGTTAACAGAGCTCTATCAATGGACAAAAGAAGCCAATAATTACGGATTAGCACTTAGCAACCCCAAATTTGAATATTGGTTACTGCTTCATTTTGAAGAAGGAAATAATATTACCTCCTCTCAAGAATGCTCAAAGCGGTTAGAACAATACATTCCCGATTATAATAAGGGCATTAATGTTTGCAAAATAAAGTTATTGGGAAATATCAATGATGCTATCAAACGAGCAAAAAAGCGTGATACCCCACCGTCCATTGATTGGCCACGAACTATTGGGAATACAACCGTCTATAAATTAGTTGAGAGTATTCAACAAGCTACAACCAATTAAGGCCACAACATTTTCTACTCATGCACTTTAATCAACAATACCGTATAAATACGGTATTGTTGATTAAAGTCAATCCCAGTATAATTCGATTAAAAATAGACCATAAAGTAAAAATACAGGAATACTTATGTTTTGTTTTTTTTCATTATGCGTAATTTAATTTTAATTTTGGAAGTTTTTATTATGAGACTTTTTAAGTCAGTTGTAGACAATTTACCTCAGTCAGTTGTTGCTAACTTACCGAGCACTGAACAAATATCTTCTGCTCTGTCAATCGGGATAGGTACCGGGCTGAGTATTGGAGTTAGTACTGCAATTCGTATGATGCTAAATGTTAATTTAAATTGCTCGGAAGCAGGATATGCAAATATTGATTTGGCAATAACTCAAGCAGCATTTGAATCTACAGCATTAATGCTTGGCACGATCGGCCTTATTCAAGCACAAAAAGCATTTGGCATGGATCCTGGCTCAGCTTTTGTAGGCGGTGAATGTTGTGCGGCTTTATTAATAAATGGCTTAATACAAAGCAGAGCTTTAAGCGCTATTCCAGCTATGCAATGTTCTAACGTCTATGAACATGACGGAATATGCGGTTATAGTCGTTGATAACGTCGAGATAGATTTTGAGATCAAGAGACTACATTAACGCGAAAGGCATCGTAGATTACAACGAACACTTGAGATCACAATCTGTGACCTCAAGTGTGCCCCCCTCTAAGCATCATAAAGCAATGCCATGAAAATATGATTTTCATATTGACCATCAATACGAACCCCATTTTTATGAACGCCCTCCGCTACAAATCCAAATTTTTTATAGAGCGTAATAGCTGATGCATTATTTTCACGTACTGTCAGCTCGATGCGAGTTAATCCTTTTGTTCTGGCTTTTTGAAGCGCTCTACTAATCAATGCCTTGCCTACACCTTGTCCTCTATATGGTGCTAATACACCCATGCCAAGACAACCGATATGCGCAAAAACAGGGCGATCAAGTGCTGTGATATCACACCAGCCTATGATTTTATCTTCACAGATTGCAATAACATGCGGCCAATGACCGCTGATATTATTTAAAACAAAATCTCTTGTCGTATTGATAGGTGGGCCTTCTAAAAAAGCCAAATATTTACGTTCCCGAGCCACACTGTCAACAGCGGACCAGAACCCTTCGATGTGTGCTTCCGTAATAGGAATAATATTAAAATGTATCATCTTGAAAACACCTGAGTAGCAAGATCAAGTGCCGACCTCGGGTCACCATTGTCTTCAATATGCCAAGCGGCAGATAGTATCAATCTAACAAACACCCAATCTTTAAGACGTTGTGCATCAATATTAGCTAATTTTGCGAGTAGATCTGCTCGTTGTGTAAATAACTTCGCTACATCAATTGATGAAGTTAGCTCCGTATGATGGATAAAATCAAACGCGGCTGCTTCAAACGCCGGTTCACCAATAATGCCCTTTGGATCAATCGCTATCCATTCATCGCCAGAATGTAAAATATTGTCATGATGTAAATCTCCATGTAACACCCTTTGTGTTTTTGAAGAAAAAAGCAGTTCATTTTTAAGACTAATGGCCTTGTCTAGCAATGATTTTGGGATACGTTCAACCGGAGCATGATCGATAGCTGTCAACCAATCCTTTACTAAAGGAAAGGAATCGGCTGTATACGCTGGTTTGGAATGTAATTTTTGCATTGTATCTGCATAAAGGCCAATAACAAGATCAGCATGTATTGGATAAAGTGTTTTAAGTGTATTACCAGGTATCGCATGTTGCATTAATAGTGCGCTATGCTTTTCAGAATAATCAATGAGCTTGATGCAACCATGTCCATCGAAATACTGAATTGCACTTTCTTCTTCAAAGAGACATTTTTTATTGACCCCAATTTTTAATACAACGCGTTCGTTATGATTTAACAGAGCCGTTGCAACATAGTTATAAGTCATGTTATCAACAGGGGTGATTGCGGACAGATGCCAGTGAGCTTTTAATTCGTCAATTATCAATGCTGCCTGCCCCTACTGCAAAGACAGCATCCTTTATAATATCAAGATGGGTTTCCGGTGCAAGAAAATAGAGGATGTACATGATCAATGGTTCCTTACTTGTAGCATTTTCTTTAAATAAAACCGGTTATGACCTGGTGGACAATTTTCAAGCGTTCCAAAAACCTCATAACCATGCTTCAGATAAAAATCCTTAGCCTGAAAATCAAACGTGTCCAAGTGGCTCATATATGCACCGATAGCTATTGCTTCACTCTCAATATGATCCAACAATTGGCGACCTAAATTTTGTCCACGATAATTTTCATGAACAAATAAAACGTCAATGTATAAAATACCCCAATGGTATATGCAGGCATTAACCCCTGCAATAATTTTTCCATGCTCTTTTATGACAAAATTTTTAAATAATGGTGTTTCTTTTTGTGTAAAGGGTACTTGTGCTTTATTATATTCAACGATTTCATTATCAATGAACTCTAAACAGGACCCGTGAAAGGGTTAATTGATATCGTCGAGCTACTGAATACAAAAAAAGTAAATTTTATTTCGCTCGATTCCGGTGACAAGGTAGATACAACGAGCCCTATGGGCCGCGCATTTTTTCAAATAGCAGGGGTATTTGCCGAATTAGAACGTGGCATGATTAATGCCCGAACGAAAGCCGGGATTAAAAAAGCGAGAAGTGATGGCGTAAAATTTGGCAGAATCCGTGGTAGCAAGAATAAAACCACACCAGAAAAACATGAGAAGATCAAAATTTTCTTACAAGCAGGTAAGTGCTATGACTGGATCACGAAAGAATTATGCGTCAGCAAAAAAACGATAGCGGAGGTAAAAAAATCAATAGTTATTAAACAGGACTTCTGAGTATTAACCATGTCTTCTGAAAGTGACAGTTAAATTTTTAGTGACGCATGTTGGAGCCTAATTTTTTAAAAGATCCTTGAAGACACCATCCGCACACCCTTGAGCCAATTGCTCTAATAATTTCGTATACATATAAAAGCCATCATACTTTTCACAATATTGATTTAATTCATCATGTGATGAGGCATCCATAATTTTTTTAAGGTCATGAATTTTGTCAGCCAATGACATTAATAAGCCTTCTTGGCCACTAGTTCGGACAATATTTTTTGCCTGGCTATTTAGCGTAATAATGAATTCTTTTTGCTCTATCGTAAATGACAAATTAATCCCCTTATTTTTTGAATCATGCGAGTGATATCACTGCGTGATTTTGATTGATTTTTTCATTGCTCATGCGCTAAATCTCATCACGTAGCGATCTAAAGCTCTCTGCGGCTACACCAAAATAAACATCATTACTGCTAGAAAGAGCAGGAGCAGAATACTTGGTACTGACAGTGTCCATGTATGCTTTTATCTTAAATAATGACATTGGATCTCTTAAATGTTTATACGATAATTTGGTTATTCCAAAAAACATTTCATCTAGATCGGAGCTGTTTGCATGTGTTAACATTTTTGTAATGGACGGTATATAAATCCGCTCTAATTCTACCGATTTATGAGTCAATTGCATTTGCAATCCCAATAACATATGTGGTTCGATATCATTAAATTGTTGATTAATCAGTTTGGTATTCGATAGTACATCTTCCGGTGAGTTTAAATCTACATATCCCCGAACAACATCATGAGCGGCTTCGGGATTTAATTTCGTATCAAGCAGCTTTTTGTAAAAATTGATTAGTAATGTTCTGTCATTAGACGGCTTATCGATATCAACATTTGATTGATAATAAATCATTGTGGCGCCAATGATTTTGTCTTTAATTAGATTGTCCGTTTCCTCGTCATACATTTTTATGAATTTTGGAATGGTGTGGTTGCTCTTAATTCGCGTCAAACCATCAATAAAAAAGCCTCTATAAATATTCTTCAGTTTGTTACTTTTTGCAAGAATCCATTCTTTACTTATATGTTGAGGTGTTTCTTGATCTACAGGGAGTACAGCTACTGCCTGTAGTTCTTCTAATGACATTTGATTTAGTTCTTCCGCTTTTACAGAATTAAAATCTTTGTCTGATTCATAAGGGTTGGCTATATCATCTTCAGGTAATAATTGTGAGTTGGCATAAGGAAATGCACTGAAAACGCGTTTTGGTAGAATCGTTGGTAAAAACCCGATCAATTGAGGGTACCTTAATTCGGCTTGAAAAGATGAGTGCCTTGGGAATCTGTTTTTTATGCTGTTAAAAAATATTGTAGCTTCAGCTTGCAGCTGTCAGATTAGGTGACGAACCATAACTAAAGCCACTCGTCGTTAGAGTGGCACTTAATCTTCAATGAGCTCCAAGTTATATACTATTTTTTTTTGCATCTGCCCCGTCATGCCCAATATCTTTTGACATGGCGACATCATCAGTTAGTTTAGCAATACGCGTAGAGATCAATAATTCTGTTTTTATTGCTTGCGCGTGGGCCTGAGGTGATAAAATTTGCTCACGTATTTGATTACATAAAGCAGATAATTCAGCAATATTTAATCTTTCGAACAAAAATTTTTCCGCGCCATGAGCTATAGGTTTTCCCTTTTTAATGATCTTTAGAAGTGAATTAATCATATATGGATTAATTTTATCGGAAGATATGCACTCCAAAGCTGCTCTTTTTGATAAGACGTCTTGGAGCTCAATAAACTCAGTAATAGGCATCGCTACATTTTCTATGAAAGCACTTTTAACCTTATCTTGACATTGAGTATCTTTTATCATACCAAACACGGCTGCTTTTAAGTCGGGAATGTCATGTTTTATTGCAATGGCAATCACTGACGCCAAAGCGATTTGCGCGAGTTTGTCCCCTCCAAACAGTTCAAATACGTCATCTATATCGATGAATGATCTATGTTTTTTTTCTGTAAATTCTCTTTTGAGCTCACCAAAATAAGTTTTCAAGTCTGAGTACATCGGTGGTAAATTATTTATAAGTTGATCTAAGTTCTCCTTTCTGAAGATGTGTACATAATCATCAGGAATCGAATCAACAAACTCATGTATATAGGTTGAATCAACGATAGCAAGCGACTGACTTATCTTTTTTACATCATCTAATGTTACTCCTCCAAACTCTTTAGAAATATTATGCTTATCTTTAAGTATAGTGTCTACTGCAGCATACATACTTTTAGCAATATGCTGATTAGCACCCAAAGCATACTCACTAATATCTGGAGTATTTATTGGTGGATCGTCTGTTTGACAATACAAATTATCTCCCTCATCGTCAAAAGAACTTTCTAATTCAAGTAAATCTGTTTTATTCCAGCCGCAGCTCAAGGCAGTTGTACCCAATGCGGTGGCCATTTTATTGATTCGGAAATCAATATCTTCAATTATTTGCTTTCTTATTTCTCCTTTATGAACAGATCCAAAGATATCGAGCCCAAAAAAACTCCATGGACAATGGAATAAATGTCCAATTTTATAAAAATGATTTTTTTCACGAGTTTGTATTGTATTACGTATATTCAAAATCAATTGCTGCAGTTCTTCTTGGGTGTGAGTAGATCTTGAAAAATAGGGATCCAAAGTTAAAGAGACTATGTATTTATGCTGATTATTTATGGGCATAATATTCCTCGACTTCAATTCATATTCTTAAGTATAGCATGCTGAGGGTACAACGAGATAATTTAGATATCATAACAGCTGATAGAAAAAGTGATTCAGTCAGCGCAGGAGAATCATGATGTTAATAAACTTATTGACTGCATTCAATACTAATTTATCTTCTAAATCAACAACAGAAGACGTTCAAACAAGTTTTAATTTTGAGCATCCACCTACTGTTGTTTTTGTACGAGATTTGGAATCATTGGAAAAAATCAATCATTACGACCAATTGAATGAACACACTTTTTCAGAAAAAGACAAGAAAAAGATACATAATACCATTGGGGCAATTGAGAAGAGTGGTGGGTATGATGGGAATCAATTGCTGATTGAAAATTTATCCTATGATTCAGAATCTAACAAACTTTATGTTGTGGCAAAAAGAGCAAAATATTCTTTTATTAGAACACTGCAAAAAAGTCCTCAAGATGGGGGATTCGATCCGGATAGTGTATTCTACAAAAAAATGTTTTGTACAGCAGGCGTGCGGGCACCGTTTATTACAGAAGACGATTACACTATTTTTATGATGCGGACAAGGCCGCCTAAAGTTTATTCTGTTGCTGCAGGACTTCTAGAGCCACCAAAAGGCAAGCTGCATCCCGAAGATGGTGGTGGCGATTTGGTGACCTATGTTGCATATCATGAAGCATTGGAAGAGTTTCTTGGTGACCCAAAACACGACGAAGATCCATTATATGATCAACTTTTACATGCAAGGGTGAAAATAGAACAACCTGGACTCTCTGCAATTGCCATGCGACGAGCTGAAAATTCGGTGCGTATTGAAATAGAATTTATCTGTCCAGTTAAAGTCAATTGTAATAAAGCAAGAATGGAGCTGATTATTGCCAATAATAAAGCAAAAGATGCTTATGAACATGTTTCAACACAATCAATCAGTGTGCCGTTAAATTCTTCCAAACGAAATCAAGCGACAGATATTTTAGGTCAAATACCAGAGGTAGGTAAATTTGTACGAGATCCAATAGTAGCAGTGACCTCCATGTTAGCTAACCCGGCCAGCCGTTTTTTCCCAAGAGTACTACCAGGGAAATTGACTACGGAGTTTGTTCCTGTTTCAACGTTGAGACCAACAGTTCAACGAACGCTAAGGACAGCAGCAGAGGCGACTTTATTAAGATTTTTTAAATTGGAGGCTGGTATTCAAGATTTTAAAACGGAATTGGGTGTTATTAAATCTGCTGAAGACGCAGTAAGTAAGCAAGAAAGTCTTGATGACGTGGATAACTCAAGCTCTTTAGTGACAGGACAAAAAAAATAATAATTAGCGTAGATTTCATGACGCATATCCAGAAACGGGTCAAAGTCATGAAAACACAAGCTGTCCAAAAACCGTCCGGAAATTCCTGAGGTTTGCGGCTACCCCCCCGACAACATGCACATTTCAGCAAGAATTCATTACATTGGGACATAAAGATATTGCTTAATGAATAATTTTTTCCATCCACAACTATGACTGTCGCACCTTCATACTCATAAAATAGATCGTTACTTGGACAGACAGAATTAAAAATTGTAACATGTGACGTTATGGCACCCATGTTTTCAAGTTTAAAATTAAAAGAGAGGCACACATTATGTTTTTTAGAAATAATGAGACTCAAAATGCTCGTGTTGATACGCAAACAACCGGTCAGAGAACCACAAATACGAATGTCGCGGATCCGACAAGGTCAGAAGATACATGTGCATCTCAGTTGCGTCTTCATTGTCTAATTCGATTCGCCTTTGGTATAACTGGTGCTTGTTTAATACTAAGCGCTACGAAAAATATTGAAAATGACTGGTTACGATTGTTTTTTGTAGCATTCGGCTCCAGTTCTAGCGCCTTCCTGCCTAAGTTGATATACGAAAATATGTGTAAACAACAAAGACACGACCGCATCGCACCCGGTCAAAGTCCGCCAGCACTTGATTTGACTACAGAAAATATGGAACTGGGTCACGGCCCTGCATAATGAATTATGCATAGAGGCATATTATGAAAAATGAAATTGATCAACAAGAACCTGCAAAACAGACAGCGCCTGAAACTTTGGTACCACCAAAAAATAATCCGCTTGGCACAGTGGCTAGTCGACGTAATCCTTGTTATGGATTTGCCGTGGTTTCTTATATTGAGAAAAACTTCCCCGATCTTAACCTGCTTTTGATGGCAACTCGTGATGAAATTATCAAGATTGTTGATCCTGACAGAACACCAGAAAATTGCCCACGAAAACTGCCGGGACTTATTAAAACAAAATCATTGCATGCTTCGTTTTACGGTTCAGCTCCTTATCTTCGTCAAGATGATTACTCTACTTTCTTTCAATCGAAAGAGGATGGCTTAGATAATGGTGTGTTTCTACAATCTATAAAGGAAAAATTGACGTCTTATTTGAGCAATCTGGCTCCATTGTTAATACCCGTAGGTTTGGAATTTAAAGAAGACGATGGAACAATTTTAGCGCGATTGCGGGTAGAAACCAACGATCATGATGAACGTCCCTTAGCATCTTTAAAAACATTGCTGGACTCAGGACGTGCGAATTCCGCACCGGTTTGGGATCCAAATCCTCTTCGCGATACAACGGTGGCAATTGTGTTATGTGTTGCTGCGGTAAGAGATGAGCCTGGTAAAATTGAACAGATTAAAGCTGTGTTGAATGATGCCAATGTGAGTTTTAGAACACTGGGAGCACAATCAATGACTAATTGTTCAATTATTAAAGAATTTGATAAACGAACACTGACACGCGGCAAGCATGTTGAAATTTTTGCTGAGGTTGATAAGGATCAGAATTTAATGGCATTAACGGTTCCATCTTACGGTTCGTGTAACGATGGGTCACTTTAGATAAATTCAGACTGGAACCTAACCAACAACATCTCTGTTCACTTGATGTTACCGGATTTTTATGTTGATTGATGCTTATCCATAAATCCGGAGCGATAATGAGCCGTACTAAAACGTGGTGAGGTACGGCTATTAAGAACGACAGAAAAGCCTTAAGTCGGTTGGCTGTTCTTATGGATAGCTAATGATTATGTAAAGTATCCTGAAGTTGAGCAGCCGCGGCGACCTGCTAACAGGTGTTTATCACAGTTCTCACTTCCCATAACGCGGACACAAGATTAAGAAAAATCGTCTACTCAAACATTAACAATCACGTCCTTGTAAACGATCCTTCTTGTCCATTACATTAAGAT
>JAUYQG010000075.1 GCA_030695645.1 Legionellaceae bacterium | reverse complement strand
AACAGTCTTCGTGAGGGGGATCTTTATCATGTGGTGTCCATTACGTGCCCGTGAATGAAGCCCACGCCCTTGTTAGATAAGAATTCGGACAAGAGAACGGGCACGAAAAGCAGATAATTGCGTGAGAACAAATTTACCGTGGCTTGTAAATATAGATCTTGAACAAATAATCGGCTATCAATGGATAGCCGTTTAATTACTGCCAAATCCAAGAACAACAGTAACTCCCCAGGTTGTGGATAAGTTTAGTGTTTTCACTGAGATGAAAAGGCACAAATACAATCACCTAGGCAACGCATTTAAAAACAAGCCTTTCTGAGGAAAATTATGAGATATCGTTCATAAACTCATTGGCAAAAAAAGCGAATACAACAACCCGACACCAACTTACGCCAGCCTTATACTATGTTTAGTTTTGCCATTACCTCTTTCAATTGGACAGAAAGACATGAGGCCCTTTTCATGTCTTTTTGTCCAAAGTCCTCTTTCAAATTCCTAATAATAAATGAGAATAATGTTGACGCTTTGTAAAATAAGAGTATATTTGCCGGGTATCAATTGAAAATAGATTTCATTCGAAACCAAGCAGTTTGTTTCATGCGAGCACCACGCTCCTCACGAGGGTTTCAAGAAGTCAAATAGAAAGTGGTCGGGTAACCCCAACTATACAGGACAAAATATGAGCGAAAATCAAAACGCCTTCCCACAGATCATCGAACGTGCCATGTATGGGTTCATGCTGAGCCAAATTCTATTTACCGGTGATGAGTTAGGAATTTTTAATGTGTTTTCGGATGGAAAACATCATTCTGCTGAAGAGGTTGCACACACCACTCAAACGAATGCTTATGCCATCGAATGTTTACTTTTAGCCGCTGTTGCAAATGGCTTATTAGAGAAACGTGAACAACACTATGCCCTGCCTCACGAATTAATTCCTTTTCTTGCCTTAGATAGTGAGCATTACTGTGGTGGACGCTTCCCACATTATCGAGATAGCACCACAAAAACATTTCAATTTCTAAAACAATCCATGCTGGATGGTAAACCACAGATTAATCGATTAGTCGGCGAAACCAGTGGTAATCCAAAGGATATCTTCAAAAACATTTATGCAAAGCATAGCTCGACCAGCGCTTTTTTAGGCAGCATGTGGGGCTTAGGGTTTGCGCCCGCAACAGAGCTAATGCAGCAATACACCCTCGATCAGTATACGCATTTAGTTGATTTAGGTGGTGCCACAGGATCATTTGCAATCGCAGCACTCCAAGCTAATCCTCATTTGCACGCAACCATCTACGATTTACCTGAGGTCGAACCTTTTTTTAATGAAAAACGCGGTGAATATGGCCTAGTTGAGCGTATGAAATTCGAGGCCGGTGATTTTTTTTCAAACGATATTCCGTCCGGCGACATTTATGTCCTGGGCTATATTTTATCGGATTGGTCCACTGAGACAGGCACGGAACTGCTTACCAAATTATACAACAAACTTCCAACCAATGGGTTGGTCATTATCTTAGAAAAACTTTTTAACGATGATAAAACCGGCCCTATTCAAACAGCAATGATGAATTTGGCCATGTTGCTTGAAACCGAAGGACAACATCGCTCTCTAAAAGAATACACTTGCTGGCTAAATAACATTGGATTTGAACGAGTCAAGTGCCTTTATTCTTCAGGAGAAAAACATATGATTATTGGACAAAAAAAATAACACGAGTCCATTTGACAGGAAGAAATATCATGCCGAAAGATCAAAACATCCCACTCGATTATATCATCATCGGAGGAGGCCCCGCAGGTCTTCAAGCAGCCTACTGCATGCAAAAAAACAAGTCCTCTTATATTGTGTTAGAAAAGGCGGCTGTTGCCGGTAACTTCTTCAACACATTTCCACGACATGGAAAATTGATTTCAATCAACAAGGTATACACCGGCACAGATGATCATGAAACCAATCTAAGATGGGATTGGAATTCACTCCTCTGTGATGATCCAACATTGGCTTTCAAGCACTACAGCAAAGAATATTTCCCTGCGGCAAACACGCTTGTCAATTATCTCGGTGACTATGCGGAAAAAAATCAGCTCAATGTTCAATTCAATACCCACGTTGTTCACATCGAAAAAGAAGATTACTTTATCCTCACTGATCAAGAAGGTTGTCATTATCACGCTCAAAATATCATTGTTGCGACAGGATTTTATAAGCCCTATCTTCCAACGATACCAGGCATTGAATTGGTTGAGTGTTACAATGATGTCTCAACTAATCCAGAAGACTACTGCAATCAACATGTATTAATCATTGGAAAAGGAAACTCAGCATTTGAAACTGCTGATAACCTGGTTTCAACAGCAGCATCGATTCACCTAATTAGCCCAAACTCAATAAAAATGGCCTGGAAAACACACTACGTCGGCCACTTACGCGCAGTTAATAACAATATTTTAGATACTTACCATTTGAAGTCACAAAATGTCATCCTTGATGCCACGATACAATCGATTGTAAAAGAAGGTAATCAATTCATAGTCACAGTAGCCTATGCGCATGCGGAAGGCGAAATTGAGGTGCTTCGCTATGACCGCGTCATAGCATGTACCGGTTTCCGATTTGATACTGATATGTTTGCTGATGAGTGTATGCCGAGATTATGTAGTAATAAGAAATTACCCGTACAAACATCATCTTGGGAATCAGCAAATGTCCCAGGATTATTTTTTGCGGGTACCTTAATGCAATATCTTGATTACAAAAAATACATGTCAGGATTTATTCATGGCTTTCGTTACAATGTACAATCATTATGCGAAAACTTGTTTGCACGTTACCAAAACCATGCACGGCCTCAGAAACGTCTGCCATTAACACTACCCGAACTAGTCAACACGATAATTCAACGCGTAAATCATGCATCAGGACTATGGCAGCAACCCGGCTTTCTCGTTGACGTTCTCTCCATCGATACCGATAATAATTGTGCTAATTACAGCAAATTACTATCGATGCCCTACACTCTCGAGCATATCTGCAATCAAGGCGCTCACTTTATTATTTCACTGGAGTTTGGTAAACAGGATGCCAGCGATCCATTTAGCATCAACCGCATCAACCGAACCAACACATCCGAAGCGAACCGAAGCACCTTCTTGCATCCAGTCATACGTTATTATGTGGATGCAAAACTGATAGGTGAGCATCATGTCATTGAAGATCTCTTGGGCGTGTGGAATGAACCTGAGCATGTAGAACCTTTGCTTAACTATGTACAAGCACAGCTGAAGCAGCTTATTGATTTATAAATAAAAAAGGAACGTATATGAAGATAGTTGATATGCATGTACACGTGGGGCAATTTGATTTACTTCGAGATGACATCCAAGAATTATTGAAAAAAAAGCCGTTTGAATCCGACGCCGATATGCCTACCTTGTTTTCAAGACCAACGAACCTCGAAGAATACTTACGTGCCAATGGGGTAGAACGCGCCATTATTCTTGCGGAAAGCGGTCCGGGAACAAACTATTCCATTGATAGTGAACTGGTTGCCAAATTTGCTGGCAACAACCCTTTCTTTATTCCTTTTGGTAATATCAATCCTCATCATCATGACGCTGAAAAAGAGTTTTGGCACAGTGTGGAACTTGGGATCCGTGGTTTTAAATTTTATCCAGCTGATCATAGCTTCGACCCAAGTCGGGCAGACATGTTACGAGTGTATGAACAATGCGAAAAACGTCATCTACCCATTATTTTCCATACCGGGCTAACCGCACAACGAGATGCTAATGAACTGTATATTCATCCCCGTGATTTTGCTTTCATTGCCGAACGCTACCCAAACTTAACGTTGATCTTGGCGCATGCCGGCAAGCCACATTGGTATGCTGAGGCAATCGACATGCTAGTTACCTATCCAAACGTATACGCAGATACAGCATTAGTTAGCCCAGATGATCTCAAGTATTTATGTGAAGATAACCATAATATATCTAACAAGATTTTATTTGGATCAGATTGGCCTGTCGCTGGTAGCTATTCGAATCTCATCCATGATTATCTTCAAGCCGACATTCCCCAATCAATCCTCCAAAACATTATGCATCATAACGCAGTCCATTTGTTAAATACTGTACTTGCGCCACAACAGGAGCTTGAACATGTATGACGCTCTGTATCCCGTTACATACTATTTTTACCCTTTACTTAAAAATAGCCCTGCAAGCCCTGAAGAACATAGTCGATTTTCATCCTTGCTCAGACAAGAACCGTCTATAGAAACCGAAGCGCTGCTCTACATTCATATACCTTATTGTCATGATTTATGTCGTTTTTGTCCTTTTCATGTCAGAGCCGATAATGATGAAGCCGCTTATCGGGCCTACACGGACGCGCTGATTAAAGAAATTCAAATGGTTTCACGTCAACCTCGTGCCGCATCATTTTCTTATAAAGCGGTATATTTCGGTGGAGGCTCACCATCAATTTTTCCACTTAACGACATTAAACGTCTGTTCACTGCTATTCAAACGCACTTCAACCTAGACCCAGCGGTAGAAATTTCATTCGAAGGTGAACCTAAGACACTAGGAAATATTGCATTATTAGACATACTAAAGTCATACAATGTATCTAGAATAAGTTTTGGATTGCAAACATTTGATCAAACACTGCGTGAGCAATTCAATATCAACGCCACAATAGACGATATCAATCGCTGCACGGCGAATGCGAAACACGTGGGATTTTCAGATATTAATGTCGATATGATGTATGATTTACCTGGACAAACGATCGCTATGCTAGAAAACGATCTAGCTCGATTAAAACAATACGATTTTGATAGTATCGATTATTATAATCTGCATTATTATGCCTTCCCACAAAAATTTAAAGCCATGATGGCGAAAGGCGTCATTCCCAGTAAACCATCGGAAGCCATGCATTTTGCATTAGCTGAGCAACTGCGTTTTAGTATGCGTGAGTTAGGCTATCATTATGTTGCCGACCAAATTTTCTCAAAGACTAAACAGCTTTCCGAATATTTTCGCCTCCTATGGGGCGGTGGACACGGCCAATCGAGTGCCGAAACAATTGCCATTGGATCCTCAGCTCGCGGTTTTATTGAGGGGCATTCGTATATGAATTACGGCAATGTAAATCGATATCTAGAGACTGTCAATAAAAACGAATTACCTATCGAAAAAATATCTGACCGACTAAGCAATGATGCCAATCGCGGTGCTGTATTTATGATGAAATTTCTTGGAGTGGCGGACAATTATCAATCCGCCATGGAAACATTACCACCAGCCATTCTCAATCAATGGCTCGAACATGGCCTGATAGAAGCGAATCACCAAGGTTTATTCATCACGGAACGTGGCAAGAACTGGACAACCAACATGATGCTGGATGCGCTTGAGCCCGACCAACGCCTGATTGCTGAAGAATCAAGCTCGCATTTATCAGAAAAACCGGGTATCCGAACAGGCTCGTTCTAACTCATAAGGAATATAACCCATGTTAACCATGAAGCGAGTCGGCATAATACATGCGTATCCAAGCGCCTATATTCTAGATTCACTGGCGCTCTTGAATGTTAACGTTGTTTTATTTGGACCACAGGTGTCTGATTTCACACATGAGTGTCTTGAGGACAGCATTGAATGCTCTCTGCATGACTGGCAAATGCTCGATGAAATAATCATGGCCTATCATGCTAAAAGATCACTGGATGCCTTGTTGCCTATTTATGAAGGTGCTGTAGAAATTACTGCGATCATGGCGAAAAAAATTGGAGTATTTGGGAGCGACATTCACTGCGCTCAGGCCAGCCGTAATAAATTTTTATCTTGGCAGCATTGGCAAGATAGCAACCTTTCCACACCTAAAACACTGGATATCACAAACACCCACGATGCGCTAGACCGTGTTAAACGTGAACTCGGATACCCAGCGATATTAAAGCTCGCTGACTCAATGAACAGTCAAGGGGTTATTCTTGTTAAAAACGATGATGAATTTAATTCGGCATTCACACAACTCAATAACCTCGTTAACAGTCCCGCAGATCGGAGCTATTCCATTGATCGCAATCGAAATGCATATGGACGTTCAACGATAAAAATCATGGCACAAAGCTTTTGTGAGGGCGCCGAGGTCTCGGTCGACGTGCTTTGTAACGGCGATTACCAGGTTGTAGGGCTATTTGAAAAAGCACATTCTCCTGGTCCCTATTTTGCTGAAACCATGTCCATTCACCCAACCTCTCTCGGATCAAAACGCGACCATGAACTGGGAACGCTGGCCATTAATGCCGTGAAATCACTTGGATTTCAACAGGGCATCGCGCATGTTGAAATTCGAGACTCGGCAGAGGGACCGAAATTGCTTGAAGCAGGACTTCGTCCAGGAGGAGCCTATACCGTTATGGCGATTGAGCATTTATTAGGTATAAACTTATATGCCATGCTTTTGAAAATACACCTTGGAATACCGCTTGATACCATTCGCCCGTCACAGCAGGCTGCACTTTACGGTGGCATTGTCTATTCACGATCGGGCACCCTTAAGTCTGTACATGGAGTAGACGTCTTTGATGACATGGAAGGCTTACTCGATGTGAAAATTTTAAATGAAATAGGTGACCTCGTTTTTGGATTACCTCATTCCGCTCAGCCCCATTTTTGCTACTACTTACTCACTGGTGCTTCACGACATGACGTCATGAGCCGGCATGAGTATATAAAAAAAACCATTCACTTGGATATAACGACACTGGAGACAGAGAATGGTTGATTTGCTAAATAACCCTGAACAATTTAAAAAAATGTGGCAACAAGTGGGTGAAACATTACTCGACGCTTATACAAACCCTGAACGCCATGATGTGATGAACATTACACCGACCCTTACTCAGCGCCGAGACTCACCCGATGACATTCCAAAAACAGGGGCTAAACCAAATGACGTGCTAGCAGAGGCAACCCGACTTATTTTTGAAGGATATTGCAACGTCTTACATCCAGCTTATTATGGTTATATTTCGCCACGGCCACTACCCATCAGCCTGCTGGGCGATATATTAGCCTCTGGACTAAACCAAACTCCAGGCGCGTGGCGTGCAGGCCCTGCTGCAACGGTAATTGAAACAGAAGTCATCCAATGGTTGGCTCAATTTATGGGGTATCCCATAACGTCCAACAAGTGTCCAAATGGAATCATCACCAGTGGCGGAACCATGGCCAATGCAAGCGCATTGAAACTGGCACGTGATACCATCATAGGACGTGAAACACAATTCAAAGGTCTTGCCGCATCGACAAAGCAGCCTGTTTTTTACATGTCAATCGAGGGGCACTTTTCCATTGTAAAGTCATTAGATTTCATGGGATTTGGGCGTGATGCATTACGGCTAATTTCGACCACACCATCGGGTAGTATTGATATTCAAGAGTTGCGATCCAGTATTCAAACGGATCTCTCCAATGGATTCTTACCGCTATGTATTATTGGTGTTGCCGGTACAAGTGCCACAGGTGCCATTGATGACCTTGCGGCACTCGCCAAGGTCGCACAGGAACACAATATTTGGTTTCATGTTGATGCAGCCGCTGGCGGGGCTTTTGCAACGTTACCCATGACGAAAAAGCTATTCTACGGACTAGAGTTCGCTGACTCCGTCACAATTGATCCGTGTAAATGGCTTTTCTTGTCCTTTGGAATTGGATGTTTATTGGTTAAAGATGGGACGGAGCTGTATAAAAGTTTTAATGCAAGTGGCCCATATTGGGAAGAGTTAGATGAACTTGACACGTTTCAGATGGGATTCTCTGGCACTCGTCAATGGCGATCCCTTGGGTTGTGGATGGCCTTTAAGTCGCTCGGCGTCCATGGCTATTGGGATTTATTATCTAACAATCTAAACAATGCCCATTATATTGCGTCACGTATTTCAAATGAACCTAGCCTCGAGCTGCTGTCTGAACCCTTATTGCCCGTGTGTTGTTTTCGCGTCATTAAAGAACAACCGGGAATGACACTCAATGCCACAAACAAGTGGGTTCAACGCCGTATTGTGGCTCAAAATCAGCATTATATTACTCTTCTTGATTGGCGAGGTGATTCCTATTTGCGTATTAGCATCAATAACCATACGAACCATACCTCGCATTTGGATGCGCTGATTGACGACATTTTAAACTTATTTCGTAACGATTAATTCACCCGGAGCCTTTGTATGCTATACCCCATAACGATTATTTTATCCATTCTCCTTGGTTTCGCAATAGCCGCGATTGCGACACTTCTCATGAAAAAATCTAAGGCTCAGAGTAGCGTTGAGTACATCAATCCGCCGGATTTGTCAGAACCCGTGGGTTACAGTCACATCACAACAGCCTCATTAACCCATGCCAAGATCGTTTGTATAGCAGGACAAGCATCATTAGATAAAAACAAGAAGAATACCGTTGTGGGCGAAAATGATATTGCAGAACAAGCTAGAAATTCTTACCGAAATCTTGGAATCGCACTAGCCGCCGCAGGAGCGACACCCAAAAACGTCCTACGCAGCAATATCTACACCACCGCTAGTACAGAAAACGACATATCCTCTATTGTAGAAGCACGGGAACATTTCTTTAAGGAGTGTAAATCGGCACCACCTGGCGCACTACTTGGTGTACCGTTCCTTGCTCTTCCCGGATTGCTGGTTGAAGTGGATGCTGAAGCTGTCGTGCAAGAATCTGAGCGTAGTAACACTACGATCGCTATTTGGTAATTAAACCATACTGCCCGCGCGCAGTATAACAACATGGAGATACAACCCGATGAAAATTGAAGACATATTTAATCGAATCATGAGCAACTATTCAGGTTTGAGTAGAAATGTAAATTGGGGCGAACGAGGGTTATTTTATAATCCCGGAAACAAGCTTCCTTTAGGCGCATACATGCTAACCTTCAAAGAAAAAGATGGTAAAAATGACTCAGCATCACAGGTCAATCGTCCAGGTGTGTTTAGACTCAATCTAAAAATATCCAAAGCCACATTCATCAAACTTTTTGACAACGTTCCAGCACGGCCTGCGGCAGGCAGTGTTGTCGCAACAGGGCATGATTTTACACAACGTGATACGATAATGCCACATCCTGTCTATGGTTGGATGACATGGATTTGCGTCCTTAACCCTTCAGAGGCCACCATAGCACGCATGGAGTCATTACACTTATTTGATGAAGCGTATCAGGCCGCTGTAGGAACGTTTAATAAGAAAACAGGAACAACTGCCGGGAAATCTCAAGATAAATTTTTCTCATCGACAGCAACACAACCAATGGATTCATCCCAAAACAAAAAAAGAGCGCGTGGTAAAACCGAAAACGAAAACGAAATTGATTTGCCAGCTACTAAGGAACCTCAACTCAGTATGACATAAACAAGTGACCGCGGGTCAGGCTCTGAGTTATCGACACCTTTTGTATGTCGTCCCCGCCTACGCGAGCTGAGGTATCCGCTCATAATTTTCTGCTATAAAATCGAAGAAAATGTAGGGTGGGCAAAGCGCAGCGTGCCCACCCGTTCGAAGAATTAATTTAAAATATAACGCAATTGGTGATTATTTCCTGCCTATCCGGTTGTCACATACTCGTCATTGCGAGGCTTTTGATTCCGCAATGCTGAGTGAAGAAGTTCGTTTGGCGTAAATCAAATTTAACAATGGCGTAGTCATTAGTGTTGTGACTATTGCCATAATGGTTAAAATGCTGAACATCACTGGGGTAATAATGTGATATTCAAGGCCAATGTTAAGTACGATAAGTTCCATTAACCCCCGTGAATTCATAAGCGCTCCAATGGTCAATGCATCACGCCAAGACTCACCTGATACTTTAGCACTCACGCTGCATGCAACTAACTTACCAACAATAGCGGCAACAATGATAAGTCCTAAAATACTCCAAAGCTCACTGTTATTAATTAATTGAATTTCTGTGTTTAACCCTGAATAAACAAAAAAAAGTGGGAGTAACACATAGGTTGTCAACGGCTGGATTCTTTGACGAATTATGTCGATCATCGGTGCACGCGGCAGCACAGCGCCCGCAACAAACGCACCGAAGATAGGATAAATCCCAAGTTGGTTTGTAAGCCATGCTGAAAACAACAGATAGATGATCGTGCCAATGAAGAATGCATCGGCGCGCTCTTTAGTGGCATATTTTGTAAAAATAATAACGGCTATTTTCTTAACTGGAAATACCATTGCTACGATGTAAATGGCTCCGCCCACAACCGCATACGTCGCGATGGATTGATCCGCTTTGACAATGGCTAGTAAGAGAGACAAGAGACACCAACTGATCGCATCACAGATTGAGCCAGCAACCAAAGACAGGGTGCCAACCGATGTTTGCGTGAGTCCTCGCTCTTCGAGAATACGAGCCAACATGGGAAACGCTGTAATTGCAAAACATACGCCTAAATAACACATGGCTGTTTCGATGGAAATTGATGGCAAAAATAAATCGGCCTTATTCACTAAGACATAGCTTACGGCACAACCTACCAGTATAGGAATGAGTGTTGACCCAAACACAATGGCACCAACCCCGCGAGCACGATTTCTAACAAATTTTGCATCAAACTCCAAGCCAACAACAAACATGAAGAAAATCAATCCTAATTGACCAAAAACATGAATAATTGACATCGATGAATTAGGTAGTGTTTGCCCATTGGCAAGCACATAGTGGTGAATAGGAAATAACCATTGTTGCACATTGGGGGCAAAGTATCCTAGCAAAGATGGTCCCAGCACGACACCTGCAATCATCTCACAAACGACCTCTGTTTGTGCAAATAACCGTCTTCCAATAAAACCAGCAACTTTGCACGTCACCAGAATAGCCATCAGTTGAATCAACAAATGTGCCACTAAGTCTCCATTTGACATCACTTACCTCATTAAATGCGTAACTTCTCGTCCCTCATGTTCGCTATGCTCGAGATGAGGGACGGAATGATCAGTTAGGGATCCCTTACGGCTGGGATGTAATCGTCGATAAAACCGATGTGTGTATAAACTGCATATCACTATCATTCATATCAGCCATAAAACCCTGACTTTCTGGTAACGTGACAAACACATCTGCTGCTCGTTGTGCCGCTTCTAAATCTCGCCAATATACTAAATCAATCCATTTACCATCTGCGCCACGGGTGAAATGCCGCCCAACAAAACCATCCATCTCGGCAAGCGCATGCCCAGCCTTTTCGGATCTCTTTAAATGCTCAGATTGACTCACCCCATCCTTGGTTGTGTAAACAACCATCTCAATAACACCTGTTGTCTTCAACGTTAACTCCTTATGTGGCTGATTACCGGTCATAGCCAATGATGACTGCATAATCACGAGCAATAGGGCGATGACGACGGTCAACCTATTGATTTTGTTAATTTTCAAAATAGGCCTATTCCATATTAGGCCAAAAGTAGCCTTTTTCAAAAAATAAGTTTACGTGATTTTCTTTTAAAAAGCACGTGAATTTGATCAAATGATACAATGTATGAAAATATATATATCGCTATGTTAATGCAATTCTCATATTTAATTTACTGATTGCCAATGTTAGAATCTGCGGCTTGCATATACCGCGCGCAGTATAACTTCAAATGATTTGAAAGGATAATCCTAAAATGATCCATCGATTTTTGCCTATCAACGTTACACGGACTATCGTCGGGTTACTGCTCGTGATATGTAATCCAATGGCAATCTCAACGGCGACAGCGCATTACATTGATAAACAAAAGCAACAGCAATTCATCAAGGATTTTAGATCATTTCAATTTTCGCCGAAACTAATACTTACGTCTAACTATGTGTGGCGTGGGGTAAGCCAATCTGATAATCATCCAGCAATTCAAGGAAATTTGTTATGGCACGACAAACTAGGCCTCTATAGTGGTCTATTCGGCACTAACGCCAACTTCAAAGGCACAAATGACCAACCGGTTACCTCAGAGTTTCAATTATACACAGGCTATAAAGCAGATTATGCGGGCTTTATGTATGATGTAGGGGTACGCCGATATATCTATCCTAATGCGGTTGGCCCTGATTTTACTGAGGGCTTTTTTTTAGTAGGTTACGGTATTTTTAACGCGGGCATTGCACGCTCAAATGAAGTATCCACACTGTATGGCGATGGAGGAACCTACCATGGCACATACTACTCAGCACAGGTGTTATATGAATTACCTCTCAACGTCCACGAAACTTCAATCCTCAAGCATCTCAAAATAGGTGGACATATTGGACGGTACAACTTCAGTAGCTCAAACCTACGGGACAACAGTTATACAGATTATCGGCTATCTGTCGCAAAAAGCTACCCGTTAATCACGTTCGAGCTGGCGTGGACCGACACAAGCAACGCCTATGCCTTCATTGCTCAACGAACCAAGAGCATGGTCGCCTTGTCGATGATCGTATGTTGGTAAATTGCCTCATAAATATGCATGTATTACCTTGTTATTACACTGCCTTTGCAGTAAAGTCAGTTATCGGAACCTGTTGTAACGTGGAGCGGAAGGTATGCTGTGGAATCATTTTTTTAACCCAATAAAAAACAAGGCAAAGAAAGTGGACCCATTTTATCTCATAGCGGCATGCCTGCTCAGTGGTGTGTCTTCCTTTATTATTTATACTGCCGTGGAGGTGCGTATGATAGGTCACAGATTGGACCGCGAGCGTAAAGAACGAGAGTCCGTACCGTTGGATGCTCATTCAAAAAATACACCAACGCCCTGAATTGGACTTTGGACAGAAAGACATGAAAAGAGCCTCATGTCTTTCTGTCCAAGAAACTTGAGATCTATTACTCTCAACCAGTTCATTTAACCTAACTTAGGGATGCCTTAAAGCCGCTTCCACTGCGTTCTGAAAAATTTGTTCATCAGGACTAATTCCAGTCCAGGCTTCAAAAATTTGCATGGCAAGTTGCACTAACATATCAACACCGTCAACAATGAAACAACCCTTCTCACGCGCTTTTTTAAGGAAAGGAGTTATTCTAGGATTGGTGATAACATCAACGACCGTACATTCTGAAGACAGCGTACTCCAATCGATTGGCACGGCCTCACAATCGGGTAAAGCCCCAAGATGAGTGGCATTCAGAAGAATTTGTGTGCCTTCTGGTACGACAACATCTCCTGACCACAAAACCCATTGGGTCGGAACCCCAGTGGCTTGTTGTACGAGATTTGCCACTTCCCTACCTTGAGATTCACGCCGAGTGATGATGGTCAAATGCGACGCTTTGGCTCGTGCCATCTCAACCGCCATGGCACGACCTGCGCCTCCAGCGCCCAGCATAGTTACCCGCTTACCCGCAATGGTCGTTACTTTTTCAATCGCTTTCACAACTCCTTTGCCGTCATTATTATGACCCATCGTACGACCATTTTCATAGGTTACATAATTTGCCGCGCCTATAACGCGAACATCGTCATCAAACCCATCCAGACTTGGGATCACATCGATTTTGTACGGAACGGTAATGCAAAATCCAGAAAAACCCATGACCTTCGCACCAGCAATTGCGGCAGGTAGTTCATGTGCGGCGTTAAGATCCACTTTCCAGAATTGCCAGTTAAGCCCATAATGGGCATATACGGAATCAAACATCTGATCAATAGGATTTTCAATGACAGGATGCCCAAACATTGCTGTCATGTGTTTTTGAGACGCGAGAGTATGATTTGTCATTAGGATAATACCATTTCGCCGCGTTGTTTAAAGACGTGATCGATGGCCATCAAATGCTCTAGTAATGCCTTCATCTTATCGAGTGGCCAACTATTGGGTCCATCGCTTAACGCGTTATCAGGATCAGGGTGTGTTTCCATAAAAATACCAGCAATTCCCGCTGCCACTGCGGCTCGTGCTAAGACTGGAATTAAATCCCGTTGACCGCCCGATACGCTGCCTTGACCACCGGGTAATTGCACGGAATGCGTCGCATCATACACGACAGGACAACCCGTATCGCGCATGATTTTTAATGATCTCATATCCGAGACTAAATTATTATAACCAAAACTCACTCCACGCTCACACACGAGAATATCTTGATTTCCAGTAGCTTTCGCCTTACGAACCACGTGTTCCATATCCCAAGGAGCCAAAAATTGACCTTTTTTAATATTTACCGGCTTATTTAATGCCGTAACTCGTTGTATAAAATTGGTTTGTCGGCACAAAAATGCAGGGGTTTGTAACACATCCACGACACTTGCGACCTCTAATAACGGCGTATCTTCATGAACATCGGTGAGTACCGGAACACCAACTTGAGATTTCACTTTTTCTAAAATCATCAATCCTTTCTCAAAACCTGGTCCTCGGTAACTCGACAAAGATGAACGGTTGGCTTTATCAAACGATGATTTATAAATAAATGGCAAAGACAATTGCTGACACATTTCTTTCAAATATCCAGCTGTTTCAATAGCCAATTCTTCACTTTCAATCACACAAGGTCCTGCGATTAAAAACAGTGGGGCATCAATGCCTACTTCAAAACCACATAATTTCATGCCATATTCTCCTTTTTACCATGAAATTTACGCGCAGCCAGTACAAATGACTGAAACAACGGATGGCTATCTCTGGGCGTTGAGGTAAACTCAGGATGGAATTGACAAGCTAAAAACCAAGGATGATCAGGTAATTCAATCATTTCAACTAACGCATCATCCATTGATCGACCTGAAATATGCAAACCATGCTGAACCAACGACTCTACGTACGCATTATTCACTTCATAACGATGTCGATGACGTTCAATAATTTCCGCTTTTCCATACGTTCGTATCGCTAATGTGTCCGGTTGCAATTTACACAATTGTGCACCTAAACGCATCGTGCCACCTAGATCACTTTGTTCATTTCGGATATTGATTTGACCGTCTGTAGATAACCACTCACTGATCAAACCGATGACAGGATACGGTGTGTTTTTATCAAACTCAGTGGAGTTAGCACCGTTTAATCCCACCACATTCCTAGCAAACTCAATAATAGCCGTTTGTAACCCAAGACATATTCCTAAAAAAGGAACGTTATGTTCACGAGCATATTGAATTGCCTTTATTTTTCCCTCAACCCCCCGCTCACCAAATCCGCCAGGAACTAATATCGCATCAACGTTCTCTAATATAGTCGTACCATGTTTTTCAACCAAATCAGCATCCATGTACACAATGTCAACTTGTGTCTGCGAATGAATGCCCGCATGAATGAGTGCTTCATTAATGGATTTGTAGGCATCATTTAATTCAACATATTTTCCAACCAGAGCAACTTTTACCCCCATGGTTTTAATGGCCTGCGCATCGACTACGCGTTGCCATTCTGCTAAATCAGCAGGAGGTAACGTCAGTCCTAATTTTTTAACGACAATTTCATCCAATCCTTGTTCATGTAAAATCATAGGGATCTGATAAATGCTTTTCGCATCTTGCAACGAAATAACCCCTTCTTTTTCTACATTAGTAAATAATGCTATTTTAGCTCGGTCATGCATGGATAATGGTTGTTCTGAGCGACAAATCAATACATCCGGTTGAATCCCAATTGATCGCAACTCTTTGACGGAATGTTGCGTTGGCTTAGTTTTGGTTTCCCCTGATGTCGCAATATAAGGAACTAGGGTCAAGTGAATAAATAAGGTTTGTTGTGCTCCAAGCTCCATTCGCATTTGACGAATGGCCTCAAGAAAAGGTAGCGACTCAATATCACCCACCGTCCCACCAATTTCAACCATCGCCACGTCAAAACCTTCTGACCCAAGCTTGATACAGCGTTTGATTTCATTGGTAATATGAGGAATAACTTGAACCGTTCCACCCAAGTAATCGCCTCGGCGTTCTTTTTTAATCACATTTTCGTATATTTTTCCCGAGGTGAAGTTATTCAACTTCGTCATAGTTGAACGAACAAAACGCTCATAATGTCCCAAGTCAAGATCAGTCTCTGCACCATCATTCGTAACAAATACTTCACCGTGCTGAAACGGACTCATAGTCCCCGGATCAACGTTGATGTAGGGGTCAAGCTTAATCAAGGTAATACGCAAACCACGTGCTTCTAAGATAGCTGCCAATGATGCTGCCGCAATACCTTTGCCTAACGAAGAAACAACACCACCTGTAATGAAAATATAATTTGTCATAGAAAAGCCTATAATAATTGCAGAACACGGTGCATAGCTAATGCTGCGTCAGCAGAATCCATACCTATGTGTCCATGTTTTCCACCCAAACGATCCCAAGCTTGAGACTCATTTTCAGTTGTTAATACGCCAAAAATAATCGGAGTATCACATTCCAACGCCACGCGTTGACAACCATCACTAACCTGTTCACACACATAATCATAATGTGTGGTTTCACCTCGCACGACAGCACCCAATGCGATAATGACCGCATAGTGTCCTGTTTTCGCTAATCTACGTGCCACAAACGGAATTTCAACCGCACCAGGTACTTCAACCAAGGTCATGTGTTCTGAAGCAAATCCACACTCCAATAATCGATTAACCGCACCATCCTGAAGTGCCTGAGTAATCTCGCGATTAAATAAACTCACAACAATGGCAATAGGAAAGGAGCCTTGGTTATGCCCAATATTCGCTTGAATATAGTTCATTCAGATTCTCCAATTGCCAGTAAATGGCCTAATTTGTCTTGTTTTGTTTTTAAATAGACCCTGTTTTCTGCGGTTGGTGGCACTAAAACTGGGATGCGCTCGCATACTTTAATACCGTATTGTTTCATGGCCGCTACTTTATGAGGATTATTCGTCAATAAACGTAGTGCATCAATTCCTAAATGTTTTAGAATTTGATAAGCAATCGCATAATTTCTACTATCCACCGGCAACCCAAGATGCTCATTGGCTTCCACTGTATCGTATCCCTGATCTTGCAACGAATACGCTTTCAATTTATTCGTCAGGCCAACGCCTCGACCTTCCTGCCGCAAATAGATCAATACCCCGCCTTCTGCCGCAATATAGGCTAGTGACTGCTCTAATTGCATACCACAGTCGCATTTACATGAACCAAACACATCCCCCGTTATGCACTCTGAATGAATCCTCACTAAAGGAACTTGATTTGGCATAACCGGTGGTCTAATTAACGCAAAGTGCTCGGCCTCATCCAGCTGATTGGCAAACAACATCATGGTAAAATCACCATGTCGCTCTATTGGTAGACGCGTTGTGACAACCACATTCACCAGTTGCTCATGACGAATGCGGTATTCAATTAAATCGTGAATGGCAACTAACAATAGGTCATGCTCTTTCGCAAACGCCTCCAACTGATCACGGCGACTCATTGTGCCATCATCATTAATAATTTCACAAATAACGGCAGCCGGTGTTAACCCTGCAAGCCGCATCAAATCAACACTGCCTTCCGTTTGTCCAGTTCGCTCTAAAACACCCTTGTTTTTAGCACGTAAAGGAAACATATGACCCGGAGAAATAATATCATTAGGACCACTTTTAGGGTCGATAGCAACTTGGATCGTTCTCGCTCGATCTTGTGCCGAAATACCCGTAGATACGCCTTCTGCCGCTTCGATCGATACTGTAAAAGCAGTTCCATACGGTGAGCGATTACTTTGAGTCATCATGGGCAACGCTAATTTATCAATCAATGATTCAGCCATGGGTAAGCAAATCAATCCACGACCAAAACGCGACATAAAATTAATACTCTCTGCCGTAACATGCTCAGCTGCGATGATCAGATCACCTTCATTTTCGCGTCCTTCATCATCCACTAATATCACCATTCGACCTGCTTTGATCGCTGTGATCGCGTCCTCAATGGAGCTAAAAGGATATGTCATAACCTAAACCTTAGTTAATAGTAACTATTCACCACATTCACCGAAAAGCCATACTTGGCGCATCTTGAACGATCTCGCTGCAAAAAAATGCTCACATACCTAGGTATGCTCCGCTTTTTTTGCAGCGAGATCGTTCAACCTGCACTCAAATCTGACTTTTCCCCTAAAGGATTCAAAATGGGTGAATAGATACAGTTAATATACTGCGCGGTCACAAAATGGCGTTTTTGTGACCGCGCGCAGTATACGTCAATAATCCAGAAGAACTACCAATCCAATACAGCAATCATATTATCGTCCATTGCCTGCCAACTGACAGCCCGTGGATTTTTTAACACATCGCCGTATCGGTATGCTGTTGTTCCTGCGTCGCCTAGTGTCATGGGAACAAGATAAATATATGTTCTATTCACTAACCCAGCCTGGTGCAAGGCACTAAATAACTCACCGCCGGCCTCCACCCAGACGTCATGATACCCCAAGCTTCCCAAATGACAAACAATTGCAGTTAAATCCAATCGCTTTTGTACTGATTTGACTCCATAAAATGTACAATTTGGATTGTCATCGATCTTTATGAGCGCACTATCATGATATATAAAGCAATGTTGTGCTGTCCTAAATACCTGAGCTGTTTTATTTACAGCAAGCCTCGCATCAATAATTGCTAACGGCTTGGCCTGTTCACCGTCTGCTACACGAGCATTCAATAACGGGTCATCCTGATTAATCGTGCGAGCCGTCGTTAAGATCACATCGGCTTGCAAACGCATAGCATGCGTAAACTCAGAACACTTAGCATTGGATAACTGTAATCGTTCGCCATGAGCACCGGCTATTTTCCCATCAAACGTTTGTGCCATTTTAACGGTGACCCATGGTTTTTTAGTTAATATCCAATGTTTATAGCTTGTATAAAACCGATCGATTTCAGGCAAAGGGTAATATACCACATCAATACCCTGTTCTTTTAATAAATTTGGACTATTATTACACGAAACAATCGGGTTTGGATCACGGTAAGCATAAACCACTCGTTGAATACCCTGTTTAATGATGGCATCAACACAAGGTGGTGTCCGTCCCCAGTGATTGCAGGGCTCTAGAGTCACGTACAACGTCACATCGGAACAATTTTGAGGTAGTTGCCTTAATAATAATTGCTCCGCATGAGGTGTTCCTGCGCCACGATGCCAAGCCTGTGCTATAATGGTATTGTTTTGGACTGCCACAGCTCCGACACTTGGATTGGGCGCACACGCACCTCGTCCCAACTGGGCTTGTTCCAAAGCGGTAAGTAAAAATTGTTTATGCATAAAACAGCCACACCTTTTATAACCGCGGAGTATAGCAAATTATTCAAATTTTGAGTAGGGGATCTCTCGCCTTATTAAGTTCGGGACCCCTAGGATCTGTTGGAGAGAAATTTTGTTGAGAAAACAAACATTTTGGCGCGCTTTCCTGTTAAGTCTTTTATGGATGTTACCAGCGATTACACAGGCGTTTTCAGCATACTCTAATGATGAGCTCGATCAATTAGAACGAGAGTTCGTTCAACAAATCAATCAATCCGATTCTGTTATCCGCAATCCGCTTGCTATTGAGTACATCAACCATTTAGCAAAAAAATTAGCTCAACACGGTGATATTGCTCAGCCGTATTTCTTTATCGTGAAATCCAATGAAATCAATGCGTTTGCTGGACCGGGCGGATATATTGGTGTCAATACCCAGTTAATTCTTGCCACAGACAATGAAAGCGAACTTGCCGCGGTAATGGCGCATGAAATGTCTCACGTTCGCCAACACCATCTTTACCGAATGCTTGAGCACCAAAAGCAAATGCGCGTACCCATGCTGGCGAGTATGCTAGCTTCCATCGCACTCGGCATCATAAACCCTACCCTGGCGAGCGGCGCCTTAATGGGGTCAATGACTGGATTTGCCCAGGATAGCATTAATTTTGTCCGATCAAACGAAAAAGAAGCCGATAGTATTGGCATCGATATGTTGATTAAATCCGGATTGGATCCACGAGGCATGGCCGGTTTTTTTAAAAAAATGCAGCAAAACACCCGGTATTATTACACAGCGAATACCCCTGCCATATTACGAACCCACCCTCTGGATGAGGATAGAATTGCTGAAGCTGAAAATCGCAGTCTTCATCTCGCACATAAGGATTATCCTGATAACCTGAATTACCGACTGTTTAAAGAATTAATTCGCTCTGAGGTTTCAGATGACCATAAACAATTATTAGACTATTATCAGAACCAATGCACTAAAAACACCCCCAGCGCGGCATGTCAATACGGGTATGCATTAACTTACCTCGATATGAATCAATTTCAACAAGCTCTGGTTCGCATAAACTCCTTGTTACGACCCAATCCCAATAACTTATTTTATGCCATTGCTATGGCCAATGCCGAAGAAGGCAATTTGCATGCTCATGATGCCGCCACCTATCTCGGTGAATTGCACAAAAATTTTCCTGATAATTATGCGGTCCTCATCGAATATGGAAAGGCATTGATTGAAGCCAATAATCCAGAACAAGCCGCTAATATTTTATTAAAGGGTCGCAGACAATTCAAATACGATCTACCTCTTTGCAACCAATTAGCACGAGCACAAGCAGCAAGTCATAATACCAGTTATGCCTATTTTACGTTGGCAGAATGCCACTTGCTGCAAGGTGAGCGACGATACGCATTACGAAAACTAAAAATTGCTCAAACATTAGCAACAAAAGATCGATTACTACAGGCTAGAATTACTGCGAAAATGGATGAGATAAAAGCTATGTAACTGGACTTTGGACAAAAAGATATGAAAGTGGCCTCATGTCTTTTCTGTCCAAGAAATTTGAGATCTGTCATTCTAAATTAGATTGCTAATTATCCTGAGTGTATATTTTTTTACAAATAAAGCCGGTTGTGTCACGTATTGTAAGCTTATAAACATCACAGATCTAAAATTATTTGGACAGAACTGCATGCGTCTTTTTGCATGCAGTTCTGTCCAAAGTCCAAATGAATCACAATACACGGTTAGAATGTAGGGTGGGTGGGCTTCGGCGCGAGAGCGACGTGCCCACCCATGAGCTTCGAACATGGGGCACGTCGTTGCACTCCTTTGCCCACCAGCAATTCTGGGTAAATAGATAAGGCCAATGCTGTAGCGTGTTTCAGCCTCTTTATAAACTATTCTTTCGCACAATTTTGCTATTCTTAAAGTCAGATTAACGATAATATCGCTCGTGTGAGCATGCATACTGCGTTGA
>JAUYQG010000074.1 GCA_030695645.1 Legionellaceae bacterium | reverse complement strand
TCAACGCAGTATGCATGCTCACACGAGCGATATTATCGTTAATCTGACTTTAAGAATAGCAAAATTGTGCGAAAGAATAGTTTATAAAGAGGCTGAAACACGCTACAGCATTGGCCTTATCTATTTACCCAGAATTGCTGTCTTCCAATACAAGATGAGCCTCAAATAAAGAACTGTTTCCAATGGAAATGAGCCTGAAATAGCGTAAAAAAGGATAATAAAGAGATAAAAGGGCTAAAACAGTCGATGTCGTCCAAACTATGAGGACTATGATCATCATGAACGACGACAAACTGGATAGGCAAGAATGTTTCTACAAAGCGAGCCGATTGTCGTTGATATTATTGGCCTATAAATAAGTCCAATTAGGTAACGTGCCATTTGCCAATAATTGTTTTGCCGAATCAAACTGTCCGATTTTTCTTGCTCAAAAACGAACGTTTGTCTTATAGATGGGTAGCAAAAAAACTTTAAATATCAGCACACTAGGCCTCCTCGCTACGGATTCAACTGCTTTTTCTAGGATAATAGGATTTGCGAGCCTTAAACTTTCGAGATCCCTTACATTGATCGTGATCTCTCACATAGAAACAGGCCTTGGCTTTTTGCCCTGCACTAAACTTACAAAGTAAGAAAAATGAGGGTTTTCTTTTAGGGACAACTTCAATTCCTTTACTCCACCTGCGGCTAAGATATATTTCACATCCGGAACAAAATCGCTAAGTATTTTTAAAATATCCCCGTTGCTAGTGTTTGTTCTTAGTAGTTCTTTCGTTTGTTGCTCTATCATTCTTATGGTTAATTTGTTGTGATGATTTAACATAAAGGCCTCTACAATGAGTTATTGGACTTTGGACAAAAAGACATGAAAAGAGCCTCATGTCTTTCTGTCCAAGAAACTTGAGATCTATTACCCTCAACAAGTTCATTAATTACACTGTATGCAACTATTTTCATGAAATAGATCGATTTCACCCAGTAATGTATGTCTGTAAATTTCACAGATCTGAAATTATTTCCTGCCTATCCGGTTGTCACATACTCGTCATGGCGAGGCACGAAGCAACCCAGGGTTCGGAGCTCTGTTCCCTGGGTTGCTTCGTACCTCCCAAAGAACTTCTTCCGTATTCCCACTATCTGGCATACGGTCGCATTATCATCGCAAAATAGATCCATGAATGCGGCGCCGTTTTCTGGTGTGCCTAATTCTTGATGAGTCCAGTTCATTCCTGCATCGCGAGTGACGTAAACATTGGGTTGAGAATCTTCCACGCCGGCAGGTGAATGTACTGCAACACACGCTAATCCTGTGACATGACTGAATGAATTTTGTTTTCTCGGAAAACGTTGCTTACTCCATGTAACACCGCCATTATATGTGTTGTAAACAACCATATATTCTTTGGTATGCGTGCGCATAGAGCACGCCACATAGCAATAATTATTCCAAATAAAAGCAGACAAAAACTGTCATATAAAGGCCTGAAAGTATATATTTATAGCATTTTTGTGTCAAATATAAATCAGAGTGGCCTTTTTTGTTCTTTATATTATAATAAAAATCAGTGTGTTACGTACGTTTGCGAACCATTGCGAAGTGTTTTAAACTCATTCAATGGTACCGAGAAGAGGACTCGAACCTCTTTGTAATCTCTTGATTTTATTGCGCTAAAATAACAAGGACACGAAACTTACCCAAGATCTTACCCAACGTTGTGTATGATACCCGATTTGAATGATTACGGAAAGATGCGGAATGTTAAGAAATAATTATGTCTTGGAATGGGATGGATTGCACTGATTCAGAAAAAATGAATCACAACCTTTTTTGGTTTTAATTTTGTCAAAAGTCCAAAAATAAGTCACGTATTCTTTATTATCTTTCATGCTTTTTTCAAAATCCCCAGAGAGTCCGGCAAGACATACATATTTCTCACCTTTCATCAGCTTTTGCCATTGCATAAAAATTTTCTGCTGTTCACTGACCTCCTGTAATCTACGCATTGAATATTCATGCAGTATCCCATTCTCTGACCAAGCCTTGATAAATAAATCACCATAATTTTCAGTATTACCAATTTCTTCAGCAGAAAATCCTTTGTCTATGAGAGTAATGGAGACATGATCTCGTGGAAAACATTGCCAATAATTATAATTTTTTGGGTTTTTTTCAGAGAACAGAGGCGGATTGTTATTCCAAGTGTAAGCCGCTAAATCATTTTCATTGAGAATGCCATAATCTTGGGTTAGTAAAACATGAGAGTATTTGTTTTTAAAATGATGTGCACCAAACCCATCGAGCGACACACAAAGCATAATAGCGAAACTCATCCAACCAACAAAAAAAGAACTCCGGCGCTTCATATTTCATTTTCCTTCTAATTTTTCATAATACTCACGTAATCGTATGATTCCGTTTGGAATTCTTTTCGCATTAATTTCATCCCAATATGACTTATATTCAATAACAGCTTCTTCCCAGGTTGCATTCCGCCCAAGTCTTGCAGATGCGGTTATCTGTTTTCTAAATAACCAACGTACACCACTACAAATATTAACGGATGGATCAAAAAGATCTTGTGCTCGAATAAACATACGATAATTACTGAGCTCACCTTTGTGATCATTTAAAATATGCAATGTTTCTTCAGTAATTTGGAGCAGTCCCCGAGCACGATTTTTATGATTGGGACTTTTAGCATTCTCTTCAAAACTGGATTCTGTAGCCATTAAAGCTTTAATTAAATTTGGATTAAGCGGTTCATCAAAGCCAAAAATATCGTTCCAATAGCGAACCCATCCACGAATTAATTGATCATAGTGATCTGCTTTATAAAAAGTGGTTAAAACACCCGCTGCAGGTGGCCCAGACAAATCAGTAAAGTGTTTGTTTGAAATTACATGAATCTCGTCTAAGGACAGCATATCTTTATGCGATGGATTATGAGCACAATGCTCATGCCTAGTAATGGTTTCTCCTTGTGGATGTTTTTTACTAGGAGGAATGTGTTCCAAATGTGTACGAACATAATGCTGACCCAATGGACATATCCGCCATGGATGAGCTTTATCATCCGTTTTGTTTTTATTAGAGCGCTCTATACCACCTAATTCATCTTCAGTCCCTATCATGGCAAATTCCTTATAAATAAAATTTTTTCAATTAAGTTTTTCGTTTCATCTAAAATCAGCTGACAATCTGGTAATTCACGAACCAAGCTCCCTAACGTAGCACGCCAATGTTGAGCGGCATCATTTAAACACGTTTCAAGCTCCTCGGCTTTGGGCGCATCCATGGCTGAAAAATCTAAATCTTCGGAAAAACGATAATCCCCAAAAAAAAGCTTTTTTAAAGCGGTGCCACCTTTAAATATTAAAGAGTGAGATAATTTGGATTCACGTGCAATACCGGCCAACACATAACTCAATGCATAGTCTTTCTCAATCACATACATCGGGGCCTGTTGTAGAGACATTTCATCTTGAATTTTTATTCGCAATGATTTCATTTGCTGTTTCTCGAGGTTAGATTGTCTTGAATCATCCAACGCTTGTTACACGGCCCTCTTGCTGGCGATGATGGATCTAAACGACTGTAATGATGAATAGAAACACTTAATAAAGGTTTTAGAATGTTTTCCTTAACGCCAAAATACTCCAAAGCCCACCCTAAGCGTTTAGCCAAATATTTCTTATTATATTGAATTGCATAATTGATTAACTTTTCAACATCAATCATCCCTAACGAATTTTCCAATATCCCTAATGCCTCTCCCATTCCTCCAAATAGTTTGGGATGGATGAACAAATCAAGTACGGTACGTTCTTGATCCGTAATATTGACACTATAAAAGCCATCGTCGCCGACCCATGGAATCCAAATTTTCTCGACACCTAACTCAAAAGTATCTTTCGGAACAGTGATGTATTCATAACGCACTCCGTCAATGATCCAAGCATGCTTTTCATGCTCAGCCGCCAATTTTCCTTCTCGCATGGATGGCGTAATTATTTTTTTGGGAGTTGATGCTGTAATCGTTTGTGGAATTTGTTCTGTTAAGCCGTGATATTGGAGCGCTGACCAATGGCTAATGATTGAAGGCTGAATTAAGAAAGAAGATATGACAAAAGAAGGGGCTTTGGATTGCTCCGACAGAAGACCTACGCCCACATATACGCCGCGCCGTAATCTTAACACTCGCCCTTGTTTGTCTAAATTAGACATAATTTTTCTAATTTGATTTAAAGGAATATTTTGAGCACTGGCAACTGCTTTAATATCTTGCATGGAAAAAATTCTTTTTCCATGACTAAATAGCTCTCGCAATAAACGCATACCTTGGCTTTCAAACACTGAGTTAGATACCATAATTACTCTGTCATATCCAAAATTTACTTCAATAATACCCTATATTGGGTACTTATGTAGTATATTTTAAATAATATGGCGATCTTATTTGAAAGGACCAAAATTTGCTCTTACCTCACCAATTATGATATAATTTAATACAAAAAAATGGGAGTCTTAATCATGGCCAAATTAGAGCAACAAAAACAAAAGTTAGTGCTTATAATACAAGCATTGCAATCAAGCTTGATCATTAGGAATTTCAATACTGTTATGACCAAAATAACAACACAGCAATATTGGACATATTTAGAGCTGTTTTGAATTTGTATTATTTATTTGAAAAAAAGCTGGAAGCAAACAGAGAGATCTGCTTCCAAATCGAG
>JAUYQG010000057.1 GCA_030695645.1 Legionellaceae bacterium | reverse complement strand
CACTGTAACGTGATTTCACAATCTGTGAATGTAACAATAACCCTCATGCCTAAGAAGGTGCTGGCAATTCACCAGTAATACAATGGAGATGATCAGGTAAAACAACCAGCCCATCCATGCGATAGGGGTGTTTGTCCATCACATATCGAACTGAGGTTTTCTTAACTTAATGGCAGTGAGCCGCTAACAATGGGTGGAAATTTATCAGCGTAATTCAAGGGTCGCTTATTTAATTCGATCGCCGTTCGCAAGGCTGTTTTCATAAATGCCGATGCAAGGTCATGGTTGGTGGTGGCTGTGGGAATTCCCTGATCGCATTCGCTACCGATGCGAGCATCTAGGGGTAGTTGTCCCAGCACATCGCATCCAAAGATAGTGGATAGCTCGCTTGCACCACCATGACCAAAAATATCGTCTTGATGCCCGCACTGGCTGCAGATGTGCTGAGACATATTTTCGATGATACCCAATGTATAAATACTTGTTTTATCAAACATTTTTATCGCTTTTTGTGCGTCCATCGTTGCCACATGCTGCGGTGTTGTCACAATTACGGCCCCGGCAAGAGGTATTTTTTGCACTAAACTTAATTGAATGTCGCCTGTTCCTGGAGGTAAATCGATAAATAAATAATCCAGATCATCCCATAAGGTAATGTCTAACATTTGAATCAACGATTTAGCCAGCATAGGCCCTCGCCAGATCAGTGCCGCTTCACCGTCCGTCAAATAACCAATGGACATGGCTTGAATACCGTGGGCTTTAACGGGTATGTAATGTTCACCACTGACTTCAACAGGAGCTGTTTTGCCAAGCATCAGTGGTACGCTGGGTCCATAAATATCGGCGTCAAGCAAGCCAACACGAGCACCAGCGCGAGCTAGAGCTGTTGCTAGATTAATAGCGATGGTTGATTTACCCACACCACCTTTGCCTGAGGCAACTGCAATGACGTTTTTAACCTGACGTAATCCCTTGCCAGGTAATTGTGTTCGATGAGGTTTAATGTGTTGTTCTAAGGAAATATGGCAGGTGTGGTGCGGTAAGGACTTGTGGATCGCGGCTTGAAGCGACGGTAAATACGATTTTCGCAGAAATTCGCAAGGAAAGCCTACGTCGAGATCAAAGGTGATTTCACTGTGCTCAATCGAGATCATAGGCGTTACGCCCATCTCGTTAAGAGTCATGTTGAATGTGGATTCTCGTGTGGTATCTAATAATTGTGTCACGATGTGTTCGACGTTCATGCGTGTTCCTCGTTGTGATCTGCTTGCAGTATCTCTAAAAAATACCGTCCATAATGCTGCAATTTATGTTGGCCTACACCCGATACGGAGAGCAGTTGTTCCAGAGTTTTTGGTTTGATTCGAACCATTTCATGCAAGGTGGCATCGCTGAAGATGAGGAATGAGGGTTTGTTTTCCTCATCAGCCAGCCTGCGTCGTAGTGCACGTAAACTTTCAAAGAGTGGACTGTTGGTTGCGGTGACTGCCTGGCGATTTTTTTTCTTTTTGGAGGCGTCTTTTAATGTATCGCGTATCATCGTTAATGAAATCGACTCCTGACCACGCAATACGGGAACTGCTTTGGCGGTTAAGCGCAACACATTGTAGTGGTCTAAATCTTGCAAGCAATAATTACGATGAATGAGTTGCCAGGCTAAATGCTTCCAGTATGCGGATGATTTTTCCTTACCAATCGCAAACGTGGATAAGCGCTGATGACCAAATTGTTTGATTTTTTCGGATTCACTGCCACGAAGTACGTCAATGACGTGATTCATGCCGTAGTTTTGTTTTAGTCGATAGATACAGGATAAAAACTTTTGTGCATCCACCGTAGCATCTTCTGTCTTGGGTGGATTATCACAGACATCGCAATAGCCACAGGGTTTTTCAACAACTTCGTTAAAATACAGCAATAAAACCTGCCGTCGACAGTGGGTGGCTTCAGCAAACGCTAACATGTGGTTCAGTTTATGATGCTCAATACGTTGCTGCGACTCCTGTGGTGTTGCGTCAATCCATGAACGCAGCCTAGCGCTATCGGCTGGGTTATAGAGCAGCAACGCGCGAGCAGGCAAACCATCACGTCCAGCACGACCGGTTTCTTGATAATAACTTTCAATGTTTTTAGGTAGATCGTGATGCACAACAAAACGAACGTTTGGTTTATCAATTCCCATTCCAAAGGCTATTGTGGCCACGACGATATCAATTTGATCATAACGAAATAAGGATTGAACCTCGCGACGTTCCTGGTGAGATAATCCAGCATGGTATCCTCGAGCTTTATAATTAAGGGCTTGAAGCTTACTCACAACATCCTCAACAGCGGATCGTGTTCCGCAATAGATAATGCCCGATTGTTGCGGTTGGGTTTGTAAAAAAAGATCCAGTTGCTTCATCGCTTGTTGTTTAGCAACCACGTGATAATGAATGTTTGGGCGGTTAAACGATGCGATGTATTGTTTGGGATGGTAATTGAGTTTGTGAAGGATATCTTTTTGAGTTTGAATATCCGCCGTTGCTGTCAGTGCGATGATGGGAACATGAGGAAAGTGGGTTTTTAATAAACCGAGAGCTGCGTATTCCGGTCGAAAATCATGGCCCCATTGTGAAATGCAATGCGCTTCATCAATAGCAAATAAGGCAATAGAACATTCCTCTAGGCGATCAAGAAACGTTTGGCTGAGTAAGCGCTCAGGCGCTATATATAATAAGTCCAGTTCGTTGTTGTGTAATTTGGCTAATACAGCACGAGATTCCGCTGAATTCAACGACGAATTATAATAAGCCGCCCGAATACCAAGCAATGTTAGCGCAGCGACTTGATCTTCCATGAGTGCGATTAAAGGCGAAACGACGATACCAATACCAGGACGTAATAAGGACGGAATTTGATAACAGAGTGATTTGCCTCCGCCAGTCGGCATCAGGACGAGTAAATCTTGTCCGGCGATTAAATCCCCCACAATGTCTTCTTGCGGATGACGAAACGTATCGAAACCGTAGTAGTCTTTTAAAATACTACGAGCGGTTGTCGTGGACGAGCTGTTGTGAGCGATGATATCCATAAAATTATTATTCTTTCAATTTGCAAACCAACGTGCACAATGATATTAATTACCTGCGAAGTATAATCGTATAAGGATGGATTATGCAATTTGAATTAACACAAGAGCATTGTGCCTTTCGTGACATGGCTGCTGATTTTGCGCGTAATAAATTAACACCCAACGCGGATGATTGGGATGAGCGCTCGTATTTTCCCAAAGAAGTATTCCGAGAAGCAGCAGCATTAGGCATGGCCGGTATGATCGCTAAAAGCGATATTGGAGGCACCGCCTTAACCCGGTTGGATGCCGCTATTATTTTTGAACAACTGGCCATCGGTTGTGTGAGCACCAGCGCATTTCTTTCTATTCATAACATGGTGACTAGTTTGGTTGATCGATATGCCAATGAGTCGTTGCGTGCAAGCTGGGGGCCTCGGTTAACGTCCATGGATGTGTTTGCCAGCTATTGTTTAACGGAACCTGAAGCCGGTTCAGATGCTGCCTCATTAAAAACACGTGCTACTCGGGATGATGATCATTACGTATTAAATGGATCGAAATCCTTCATTTCTGGCGGTAGTGTGAGTGATGTGTATTTGTGTATGGTGAGAACGAGTGATGATGCGCATCATGGAATTACATGCTTACTTATCGAAAAAGATACCTCTGGGTTGAGCTTTGGAAAATTGGAAAAAAAGATGGGTTGGCGAAGTCAACCAACGTCCATGTTGTTTTTTGAAAACTGTCGTGTTCCCGTGGCAAATCGTGTGGGTGCTGAAGGCATGGGATTTAAAATTGCACTGAATGCTCTGAATGGAGGGCGAATCAATATTGCGGCCTGTTCCTTAGGGGGGGCTATGAATTGTTTGCGTCTTACTCAAGCGTATATGCATGAACGCAAGCAATTTAAGAAAAAACTCAGTTCGATGCAAGCGTTGCGATTTTATTTTGCCGATATGTACACCGATTTTGAAGCAGCGCGGTTAATGGTATATCGAGCAGCCGATTCGTTGGATAAAGAGCAGCCACAAGCCCCCATGTATTGCGCTATGGCGAAACGCATGGCCACGGATGTTGCGTTTCAAATCAGCGATAAAGCCATGCAGTTGCATGGTGGGTATGGTTATTTGCGCGATTACCAAATAGAACGGGTATTTCGTGATTTACGCGTGCATCAGATCCTGGAAGGGACCAATGAAATCATGCGTGAAATTATTGCAAAATCAGTATTGGATGTTGAGTATTTTATTGAGTGAGGGAAACAGTATGAGCGTCGTGAACCAACACATTGAAGATGGTATTTTGATCATCACATTAAATCGTCCTGAAAAACTGAATGCCTTGAATCATGAGGTATTGTCGTCTTTATCGTCTGTTTTTAATAAAGCAAAAGAAGATACTGCTATAAAGGGCCTGATCATAACAGGGGAAGGCAAAGCGTTTTGCGCCGGAGCTGATATTAAGCGTTTGGCGGAATGCAATGCACAAACGGGTTACCAATTTGCACGTGCTGGTCAAGATGTATTTCAACAGTTAGAAAACTTAGGGAAACCTTCGATAGCTGCTGTCAATGGCTATGCATTCGGAGGGGGATGCGAGCTTGCTATCTCAGCAACCATGCGTATCGCATCGGATGATGCGCAGTTTGGTCAACCTGAAGTAAAGTTGGGGGTGATTCCTGGATATGGGGGCACGCAACGGTTGGCCCGTTTGATAGGGAAAGGTCGAGCGCTGGACTTGTGTTTGACAGGGCGTTTTATTGATGCTGAGACGGCTAAACACTGGGGCTTAGTGAGCGAGGTCATACCTCAAGAAACCTTGATCTATGAGGCTATGCGTATATTGAAGGGTATTACCGCTATGGCGCCATTGGCTATTGCGAGCATTATTGAATCCATTAATCACGGTTATAATATGTCTCTGAGTGATGGCTTGCACATTGAAGCACTGCATTTTGCGAGTATGTGTGCCAGTCAGGATAAACAAGAAGGGGTTGCGGCATTTCTTGAGAAACGTCCAGCACAATTTACTGGAAGCTAGATATGAATATGGATCTTATTTTTACCCAAGAACGGCATATCGGTTTGGTGAGTCTCAATAGACCACAAGCGTTGAATGCTTTGAGTTTGTCGATGATTCGTGCACTGCAGCAGCAGTTAACGTTGTGGCAGAATGATCATACTATTCATGCGGTGGTTATTCGCGCGGTTGAGGGCAAAGCATTTTGTGCCGGTGGTGATGTTCGATGGTTGTATGAGACGGGACGAGCCCACGATCCAGAACAGATGCCGTTTTTTTGGCATGAATATCGTCTTAATCAATACATCCATGACTACCCTAAGCCTTATGTTGCTATGATGGATGGTCTCACCATGGGGGGAGGGGTTGGGATTTCGATGCACGGTTCTCATCCGGTGGCTAGTGAGCGTTTTATCTTTGCTATGCCAGAGACCAGCATTGGATTTTTCCCGGATATTGGTGCTAGTCATTTGTTAACACGATGTCCTGATCACGTGGGCATGTATCTTGGTTTGACGGGAAATCGTGTGAATGCCCAGGATGCTTATGATTTGGGACTTGTAAAGCATGTGATCCGATCGGATGCTTTTTCAGATGCGTTGCATGCTTTGATTGACGCGAATTTATCAAGCGATGCTGCGGCAGGCGTCACAACTTGTCTGCAGTCGTTTGCAGCACCCGTATTATCTTCTTCGTTATCAGAAGAACAGCGAGGTTTTATTGCTCATTGTTTCAAAAAACCTGACGTAGAGTCTATTTTGGCTGCTTTAAATGAGGAAAATGGAGAATGGCACCGCGATATTCTTACTAATTTGAATTACAAGTCACCGTTAAGTCTTAAAGTAACCTTGAAACAATTACAGCAAGCTGAGCATTTGACTTTAGCTGATTGTTTGCGAGTGGATTCGTGTTTAGTCCAGCATTTCATGCGTGATCATGATTTTTATGAGGGAGTACGGGCGTTATTGGTGGATAAGGATAAGACGCCGCATTGGGAACCGGAAGGGTTAGCTAACGTCAATGAGGGAATGGTTTCTCGTTATTTTGAGTGTTGAGTGCAATGAAATGATTTCATGTCATTAGTTCACATTTGGACTTTGGACAAAAAGACATGAAAAAAGCCTCATGTCTTTCTGTCCAAGAAACTTGAGATCCATTACTCTCAACCAGTTCATTAATTACACTATATGCAACTGTTTTCATAAAATAGATCGATTTCACCCAGTAATAT
>JAUYQG010000053.1 GCA_030695645.1 Legionellaceae bacterium | reverse complement strand
TTTAAAGATGGGATGGATTTTACCTCATATTGAGCATTTACATCAAATATCCCCTGCCGGCTCCGAACTGGTGGGCACGCTACCGCTTTGCCCACCCTACGTTCTACCATTATGGGTATGTTATTAAATTTGAGATCCCTTATGTGTTAATAGTTCAAACTTTTGTTTCCGATATTCACGAAAATGATTGCGACTGATTTCTTTGGCTGTTTCATCAGCTATTACGATTTCCATGATGCGGCGAAAGCGTGTGTGAAAAGGGGGTATGGTGGTTGACATATTGAGTAAGATATCGTTGAAACCACGAGGTTCTTGTTGATAACCAATTTGGACGGGAGGTGGTGGTTCTGGACCTTCTCCTTGAAGATTATGGGGAATAAAGCTGTCTTCTTTGTAAGTCCATAACAACTCATCCAACAGAGCCGCGTCCTGGGCGTGTTCGCAGTACACAAATACGCGATGCCCACGATGATAGGCCTTTTCAAGAAGTCGGCATGCCAGCAGCCAGCCCGCCATGGGTTGACTACTGGTGAGTAAATAAAAATCGACTCGCATATTAACTGTCTATTTCTTGAGAGGCTTGGCGAAGGATTTCTACGAGCAAGGGTACTGGGCGACCGGTAGCTGTGCGATTTTTACCAGAAACCCAGCCGGTTCCAGCGATGTCTAAATGAGCCCATCGATATTTTTCAGTAAAGCGTGCTAAGAAACTACCGCCGACAACACTACCGGCAACACGCTCGGGAGAAACATTGGCCATATCGGCAATGGGACTGTCTAATAGATCTTGATATGCCGGGTAGAGTGGTAGTCTCCAGGTTTTATCCTGACTTTCAGAGGCAGCGTTTAGAATGAGCTCTGCAAGTGCGTCGTCTTTTGTCATGAGTCCTGTGGCAACATATCCCAATGCGATGATAACGGCACCTGTCAAGGTTGCAATGTCAATTACGAAACGAGGGTTAAATCGTTCGGCGTAGGTTAGGGCATCTGCTAAGACCAAACGTCCTTCGGCATCTGTATTGGTGATTTCAATGGTTTGGCCAGATAAACTCGTGACGACATCACCGGGTTTGATGGCGCTACCACTGGGCATGTTTTCAGCACACGCAAGTAAGCCTATGACGTTAATGGGTAGTTTCAGTAACGCACATGCTTTTAATGTACCCAATACACTTGCCGCACCGGCCATGTCAAATTTCATTTCTTCCATACCCGCGGCAGGCTTAATGGAAATGCCGCCTGAATCAAACGTAATACCCTTACCTACTAAAACAATAGGGGGTGCATCGCTTTTTCCGTGATAATGCACTTCAATTAACTGCGGAGGTTCGATACTACCTTGTGCCACAGCCAATAACGATCCCATACCCATTTTTTCCATGGCTTTGCGATCAAGTACGTTTGTTTTTAACGTATCGTGTTGCTTGGCTAGCGCACGTGCTTGGTCGGCTAAATAGGTTGGTGTGCAAATGTTAGCGGGTAAATTTGCTAAATTTCGTGTTAAATAGATACCTTTAGCGATGGCGTCTGCTGTTGTAACGGCCGATGGAGTAGCCCCTGGCAAATCAAATTGCACGGACTCAATGGCGTAGGGTTTTTTATTTTTACTTTTGTAGTCAAGCAGTTGGTAACGAAGCGATTCAAATTGCAAAATCATTTGCTGAAGCTGCCAATCCGGGGTGTGATGGGGGACTTGTGGCAAAGCAATGATGGCGCTTTGAATGCGTTGTTTGAAAATAAAATTAGCAATGTTAGCGATGAATTGCGCTAATTTAGTTTCCGTATAATCTGTCGCATTGCCACAATGAACCAGCAATATGCTTTGCCCATCAAGATCAGCTTGCCAAACCGTATCACCGGGTTCAGTTAGCTTGGTTTTGAGGCGGCTGATGAGGTTATGGTGCTGTTGATCCAGCTTAGAGGCTAATGCGGGAAGTTTTTCCTCACCGAATACACCTAAAATAAGACAGTCGTTGTTGCTCGACGTCGCTGTTGTTAATCCATAGTTCATGTGAGGTTCCTGGAGGGTATTCTAGAAAAGATATATTTTATACGACGCATGGTGATATTTCCATGTTTTATTGCATTACTGTTGTTATTGGATAGAATGGCATGCGTCTTTTTGCATGCCGTTTTGTCCAAAGTCCACGTTGTTACGCAATAGTAACTACTCGCACGTCAGTTGTATGTATTACGCTCGATTTCAGTTAAACTTGTATCAAATTCGCTTCGAGGTCTTGAAACAGTCGTGTTGATTTTTCGTTATTTAGCCAAGGAAGTGTTTGTTACATTGGTTGCATTAACTAGTATTTTGCTGTTGATTTTCATGAGTAATCAAGTTGTGATTTATTTAAATCGCGCGGCCAGTGGAGTGATTCCTGGTATGTTGGTTATGAAGTTGATGATGCTGGAAATGCCTAATTTACTGGGCTTATTGTTACCCTTGGGTTTTTATTTTGCGTTATTACTCGCTTTTGGTCGTTTATATGCTGAAAGTGAAATGACGGTGTTGCAAGCGTGTGGGTTTGGGTATGGTCAGTTATTAAAACATAGCTTAATTATGGCTCTGGTGGTCGCATTATTGACTGCTGCCATGATGTCGATAAATCCTTTAATCGCATTTCAACGCGCAAAGTTATTGCAAACAACGGGTGTGCAAACGCTAATACAAACGATTGTTCCCGGACGTTTTCGCGAGATGAAGCAGGGACAAGACGTTTTTTATGTGGAATCCATGAATCATCAACATACACAAGCCCACAATATTTTTTTGGCGAGAATGAGCAATGTCCAGGGTAAACAACAGTGGGATGTGTTGTGGGCTGATAAAGCGTTTGTGAAAACGGATCATCAATCGGGTGAAGATTATTTAATTTTAGAACAAGGAAAAAAGTACCAGGGTGTGCCAGGGCAGGCTGATTATCAAGTCGCAACGTTTAAGCGTTATCAAACGCGATTACCCCATCCTAATGTTATGGTTAAGAATGACACACGAACGGTGAGTTTTTCTAGTTTATTGCCATTTAATAACCCAGATCGAAAAAAAGCCGCGGAGTTGCAGTGGCGAATCTCAATCCCTTTGATGGTGCTTCCGTTAACACTGGTCGCTATACCGTTGAGTCGCGTCAATCCTCGCGCAGGGAAGTACGCTAAATTATTGCCAGCAGTTGTGCTGTGTGTCGTTTACGCTAATTTAATGTTTATTTCTCGGGATTGGATCGTTGCGGGGAAAATACCGGTATGGATAGGCATGTGGTGGTTACATTTGTCTGTGGCCTCATTGGGTGTCTGGCTGATTTGGCGGAATAGGGGGGTATAATGAAACTTATTGATCGTTATATTACCAAAACCGTTCTTGCTTCCATTATCTTGGTTGTTTTTATGTTAACTGGATTGCAAATGTTCATTTTATTTGTCAATCAATTAGGGGACATAGGCAAGGCCGATTACAATATTACTCAAGCAGTCCTATTTATTTTACTAGGTATGCCCTACCAAGTGTACTTGTTTTTTCCTATGGCAAGTTTATTAGGCTGCTTAATTGGTTTAGGTATTATGGCGAATCATCATGAGTTGGTGGTGATGCGTGCGGCGGGTATGTCAATTGGACAAATAACGTACGCCGTGTTAAAGCTTGCGATAGTTTTGGTCTTCATAGTCACCTGTCTAGGTGAGATGCTACTTCCGAAGTTGGTGTTGCTAGCTAATGACCGCAAAATGCAAGCGCTTAGTGCGGGGCAATCTTTGCGAACGGCCAAAGGCATCTGGTTGCGCCATCATAATGATTTTATTGCAATTTCTACGGTGTTACCGGGAAATAATATCGAGGATGTTCATCAATTTCATTTTGATAGTATGCATCGTTTGCAGTACATTCGTCATCTGGATCAGGTGAGTTACATCCATGGTTTTTGGCAAGCACATGGCATTGATGAAACGGAGATTACCGCTCACGACACACGAGCTCACCATCAAGACGCGATGCGATGGGATGTTGCATTAAAGCCGCATGTCTTGAGTGTGAGTACGAGTGAGCCGGATGAAATGACGTTTTACGAACTGCATCAATGTTTAAAAGCTCAAAAAATGAGCCATCAGACTGCGCAAAATTATCAGTTGATGTATTGGCAGCGACTGGTTCAGCCTTTTACTACCATGGTGATGATGATGTTGGCGATTCCGTTTATATTTGGTCCGTTGCGCTCATCAACCATGGGATCGAAGTTACTGATCGGTGCCATGATGGGGTTCGGTTTTTATATTATGAACCGATTTTTTGGTTCGTTAAGTCAAATATATCAATTTTCAGCATTGACTGCTGCATTAGGGCCAACAGTTTTTTGTGCCTTATTAGGTTTTTACTTGATGCGCAGGGTTAGGTGAGTCGTCGGAAACTTCGCCGAAATTGATTTATTCAGCGCTTTCCTTCAGCCAGTTTGTTAACGCATCAACAATTTTTTGTGCCTGATCATTACTGGAAATATTAAATTTTGATTTTTGCCAGAATTGATTGTTGCGTTTTTGATAGCGTCTGATGGAATATTTAATGGGTCCAAAGCATTGTTTGGCGTTATCCCAATCTTGATAACGATACATAATGGTTGTCCAGGCGCCCTTTGATAAGACGTGCTTATCCAACTCGCGAGTTTTTTCAATATTATCTTCTGTAAACGCGATCGTTAAATCATCAATTGTTTCACTCATAACTTAGACCTTAGAGGTAATTAATTGATGGATTGTAATATCCCGTTAATAAATGTCAAGGAAATGGTAGGTTGATATTGATCAACCGTGTAGAACCAAACCTGTGGATGGGCGCTTTCGGGTACCGACTTATTGATGTACGTCTTGTTAATGTTGGATGGGGCACCACACGCATTGAATACTTTAGTAATATCATCGCCTATTTGTACGCTGCCATTTTCGCAGACGCTCAGCGCATTAATACCCGAGCCGTTAATTTTCATACTCGTGATTTGATTGTTGATGAGGTTCACTTCAACACTACTACCGTGCGAACCGCTGGCGAGTGACCACATGCTATAGGTCGAGTCAAGGCCTGGATAATAGGATATTGCGCCCTGATTAAGTGTGGTATAAATAAGTTGAGTTACCGGAATTTGTTGAACAACGGCAGTACTTGATGCTCGAACTGATGTGGGTTGACCGCATGCCGAAGTGACTTGAGCCTGCGTCATTCCTACGTTGATGTACGCGTGCCTTTGCGGACAATAAAACGAACTAGCAGAATGTGCTGCAAAGGGCAATATCAATAAATTGATGGCTAAAAAAAAGCGCAGCGTCATGAGTGCTCGATCCATTATGTAACTTACGCATAGTATAGCCTTTATTTCATATTTTTGTATTTTTATTGTAGAATAGGTAGTACAATCTTGCGCTTTGACTAGTAGAAGTAGTTACAATCCACTCATGAACTCCACTACAACGAAATCACATGGTAAAGCGGGCCCTTTGTATAAGCGTTTGCTGTCTTATGTTAAACCATTTTGGCCTGTTCTTTTACTTGGTATCGTAGCGAATATTATTTATTCGATTATTGATGCCGGGTTAACCTATATGCTGCGCCCTTTTTTGGATAAAGGGTTTATTAATATTGATATGACGTTTGTCAAACAAATTCCAATAATTGTCTTGGTGGGGATTTCCATACGTGGTCTGGTGAGTTCGCTGGGAAGTTATTGCATGACTTGGGTAGCGCGCTCCGTTGTGAATGTGCTGCGACAACGAGTATTTGGACATATTATTCAATTGCCAGCGGATTATTATGACGAAGCAACTTCAGGGCAATTACTTTCAAAAATTTTGTATGACGTTGAGCAAGTGGCGCAAGTTAGCGCCGATGCGTTAACTGACTTTGTACAAAACACGTGCTTGGTTATTGGGCTGCTCAGTGTGATGATGGTCATTTGTTGGCAGTTATCCTTGATGTTTTTGGTGACGATACCGTTTATTGGTCTGGTGGTAAATGTTACTAACAAACGAGTGCGACGCATCAGTCATCGAGTGCAAAAAACCATGGGCCAGGTCACTGAAATTGCATCTGAAATCATCGACGGCTATCGTGTCGTGCGTATTTTTGGTGGTGAACAATACGAAATAGACAAATTTCACCGAGCGACCGAAACATCTCGTCTTAATGACATGAAGGTTGCCATCAACAAGGCAATCAACGTATCCTCGGTACAAATAATCATCGCCATCGGCATTACAACGATTATTTTTGCAGCCATTCAGCTATCAACGGTTATTGTTGTTACAGCGGGTTCATTTTTAGCCATTATCGCTGCCATGTTACAGTTAATTAAACCGTTGAAAACATTAACGACGTTGAATGCAACCATTCAGCGTGGTTTAGCCGGGGCTGAAAGTGTATTCAACTTATTAGATCATCACGTGGAATCATCAGAAGGGCAATCCATTGATCCCAAGCTACCCTGCACCATCCGTTTTGAAGATGTGTCCTATGCCTATCGTGAGGGGCCAAATGTGTTGCATGGCATTAATTTTTCTATTAATGCCGGGGAAACCGTAGCTTTAGTTGGGCAGTCTGGGAGTGGCAAAACAACGATTGCCAGTTTGCTACCGCGATTTTACGATGTGACGTCTGGTCAGATTACTTTAAACAACATCCCGATTAATACCTTATCGTTAGCTAGTCTACGATCTTGTTTGGCAATGGTTAGTCAGCACGTTACGCTGTTTAATGATACGATCGCGAACAATATCGCATACGGACGTTTTGATGTCAGCCGTGAACACATTATGGAAGCAGCACGCTTAGCGTATGCGGATGAGTTTATTAGGGCTCTTGAGCACGGTTATGATACTCCGGTTGGTGATAATGGCGTATTGCTTTCAGGCGGTCAACGGCAACGCATTGCCATTGCTCGTGCTATTTTGAAAGATGCACCTCTTCTTATTCTGGATGAGGCAACTTCAGCATTGGATAATGAGTCAGAACATTATATTCAAGCGGCTCTTGAGCATGTTATGAAAAATCGTACCACGCTGGTTATTGCTCATCGTCTATCGACGATTAAACGAGCGGATAAAATTATTGTTGTGCATCAAGGGCGAGTGGTTGAATTGGGTTCTCACCAGGAATTATTAGAGCAGGGTGGGTATTATACGAAATTATATCAAACGCAATATACTCAATTAGACTATGACGACGTGGCCGCGCGCAGTATAGCGTAGGATCGTATTCAAAATGGGAGGCTATTTTGAACGAAGTCCTCAATAAAATTTGGTATAGTTATCATTCGATACGATGGCTTTTGTGGCCTATGGCGTTGATCTATCAATGGATAACGCAGACTCGACGTTGGTATTTAGAGTCTTTTGGTCAGCATCAATTTGATGTTCCCATTATTGTGGTAGGTAATATAACGGTTGGTGGAGTGGGTAAAACCCCGTTAGTGATTGCGTTGGCGCAAGCGCTGCGGGCGCGTGGCTTGCGCGTTGGGATCGTGAGTCGCGGTTATGGTTCCTCAGTTAAACAATGGCCCTACGAGGTTGATTTTAATGACTCAGCTGCCTTGGTAGGAGATGAACCGTTACTCATAGCCAAGAAAACAAAATGTCCAGTTGTGATTGCGCCGAGACGCGTGAAGGCTGTACAGTATCTTTTGGAAAAGCATCAAAGCCAAATCATCATTAGTGATGATGGATTGCAACATTATGCCATGGGCCGTGCGGTTGAAATTGCGGTGATGGATGGTGTGCGAGGATTTGGGAATGGGTTATGTTTGCCTGCTGGGCCTTTGCGAGAAAATTCCAGTCGTTTAACACAGGTAGATTTTATTATTGTCCATGGGGATCATGCAAAACCCATTCAAGCAGCATATCGCATGGATTTATTGCCAGGTTCATTGACGCAACTGGTCAGTGGTCAAGAAATGTCTTGGTCTTCGCTCCAACATCCGGTTGCTGCTGTAGCAGGAATTGGTCATCCGGAACGATTTTTTGCGACATTACGATCACTGGGGGCTGTGTTTAAACCGTATTCATTTGCAGATCATTATCCATTTCGGCGTGACGATTTTCTAGCGATTGAAAGAACAGTGGTGATGACAGAAAAAGATGCGGTAAAATGTGTACCGTTTGCTACGGAAACCATGTATTTTTTACCAGTGGATGCCATTTTGAGTGAGCGCTTCTGGGAGGCGCTGTGGTCACACAAAAAACTAAAGTATCTATTCACCACAATTTGAATCCTTTAGGGGACAAGTCAGATTTGAGTGCAGTGAGATCGTTCAAGATGCGCCAAATATGGCTTTTCGGTGAATGTGGTGAGTAGTTACAAACTAAATTTTGGAGATAAGCGTGATAGTAACGCATAGTGTGACGAAATGGATTGTTTGTATTGCTATGATAGCAAGTAGTGCTCTTTTCGCAGCTGATCCCCTCGCGAATGCTGAACCACATGGTTTTGTACCGACGGAGTCCACCCATGCTAATTGGGTGTTTTCGGGTATGGTTGTGAATGAGAGCGGTGAAAACTACAATTATTTTTTTCAAATTCAACGGGATGAGCATGATTTTCATGCGACAGTTGCTTTATTTGATGCTCAAACTAAAAAAGTGATTCTTCAAGAAGACAGTCATGCTCGAATTGATGAGCCCAATCTCTATAATTGGTCTGTTGGTCGAGCTTTTCTTCGTTTTAATGCGATCAACGATAGCTGGGTTTTTGGTTTAAAAGATCAAACGAAATTAGGCTTTAATTTTAAAGTCGACATGCTAAATCAGCCGGAACATAATCCCGTCACTCAATATTTTCGTCATGGAATTTCGTTTGTTGTGGTGCAAACTGGGCAATTGAATGGGCATCTGCATGATGCTGAGAAAGAACAATTTGTGACGTCAAAAAACGCCTGGTTTCGACAGATTTGGTTAACGAATACGAAAGATACACCTCATCAATTGAACGGACTATTGTGTCGGTTTAACGATGGCAGTGGGATTTATTCCATGAAAGTACTTCAGTCCGATTCATTACGCGGTGCCGTTGCTGGTTTATTTGATGCACAGGGCGCATCGACAGCTATTTCTCAGTTCATCCATATTGAACAACAAGATAGTTCTTGGCTGATCCGCATTACCTCACCTAAGATGCATTTGGTTTTGAAAGACATCATGAAGCAAAACGAAGTGGTGGCCGGATTTGTATCAGAAAAAGACACGCATGGGTTTTGCATGCTCAGTCAAGATGCTATGGGTGAGTCACAGCGGCAGAGCGTTGTTCAAAGTCCAGTATATCTGTCAAAACTAAATAGCACTAGGTCCCCCTAGCGGACGTGGCTCGGTTTTCTTTGTTAATGCTTGTTGTAGTCTCCTGCGCCAACCCATTCTTTATTTTTTTCAGGTAGAAAACACACCAAACCGCAGGCGCAGATTATACAACATGGTAAAACCAAAAGAGCTGTTTGATAATCAGCCAATGTGTATTTCCCTGTTAAACCCAATATACTCAGTAAATACCCAACAAAGGGTTGCAGCAGGGGCGTTGTTATGAGAGCTAAGGTATTGGTGAACCCTGCGCATGTGGATAATGTCTCTTTGGAAGCCAATTCATTGCTGATGGGATAAGCAAGAATATATGCCCCACAACTTAACCCCAATACTAACATCAAAAAGCCTATAATTGAAATATTCTGAGTCGGTATGTACATTATTAGCAATAAAACAAAGGCTGTTAGCAGACAAGATGCGATAATCAGAGGTTTTCTACGAGTCACCAGAGTCGATAAAATGCCAAATAATGGGCAGCTAACCCCCGTGCCTAGAAAAAACAAAGCATTGGTTAAACTTGCCTGACGCATCGAACAGCCGAGTTTAACTTGCAAAAAAGGCGCGGCCCATAGTGCGCCAAAAACGGTTACTAATGAAAATGTTAAGCCGATAAAGAGACCGTTGATCCAGAGTAATTTGTTGGATAATATTTCACGTAATTGTTTAATAGCCTCATCTGGAGATGAGGGATGCTTCGTTTCATTGGGAATGTATCGCCAGCATAAATACGCAATCAAGACTCCAATGATAGCTGTTGTATTAATAAAATCACGCCAACCCCAGTGTACTATCAAGCGCCCCATACCGATGATTCCTAAAACGGTCACGAGAAAACTTAACGTCTCAGAAATACCAATTAAAAATGCAAATTGTTTTATGGGGTAATGTTGTCGAATTAAATGAGTTAACCCGACAAAGGCGCATGCCGAGCCAATACCAATCAAGGATCGGCCAATAAATAAACCGGGTAGAGAGTAGCTTGCTGCAAACATCACACAACCTAGACTGCATAGTAAAGCACTGCCTGCTAAAATAGGTCTAGGATTTTTGCGATCACATACGATACCAACCGGAATTTGTAATGCGGTATAGATAATGTAAAAAGAACTGCTTAAAATTCCGGCGGTTAATGCGGACAAATGCATATCATGCATAATGGAACCAATAACAACGCCTGATGACAATTGTAAAAAAAATTGCAGCAAGACGAATGACGTGCCAACCATCCAAACACGTGGGCGGATGGAGGCAAGTGGAAATGTGGTGCTGATTAACGTCATAATGGCTAATTGGCTCTGCTTAATAAGTTCGTTTCAATAAAGTGAGGAAGATCAGAGATGTTAATTAATCGAGGATTTTCTTCTGAACGAGCTTTATATTCAATTGATTCGTTGGCTAAATGACGCTCACTGATAACAAAACGATGCGGAATACCAAGAAGATCACTGTCTGCAAACAAGACACCCGGTCGTTCATTGCGATCGTCCAACAAGACATCAAGACCACGTTCACAGCACGCTTTGTATAATTCATCGCATGCTTTTTTGACGTCATCACAACGGTGCGCATTAATAGGGATAATCACCAACTGAAAAGGGGCAATGGACTCAGGCCATACTATGCCTTTATCATCGTGATGCTGCTCAATAGCCGCAGCGACTACGCGTGAAATACCGAGACCATAGCAGCCCATAACCATCGTTTGCAACTGCCCTGCTTCATCAAGGACTTCAGCGTGCATGGCCCGTGCGTATTTATCGCCAAGTTGAAAAATATGGCCGACCTCAATGCCACGACAAGCGCGCAGTGTGCCTTTGCCGTCAGGACTGACATCGCCTTCTTTGACGTTGCGTAAATCAAAGGCATCCTGATACTGAGCATCCCGCTCCCAAGCGGCGTTAATATAATGCTTATCCAACTGGTTGGCACCGCAGGCAAATGCTGATAAAGCCCGCGCATTGAAATCTACTAGGACAGGTATGTTTAGATGAACAGGACCAAGGTAACCAAAGGGTACTCCAAGCTCCTTTTCAACGTCCATCTCCTCAGCAAATCGTAACGGTGACTTTATCAAGGGATGCTTCGCTGCTTTGATGGGATTAACGTCGTCATCACCGCGCAATACTAACGCAATCAGAGGATGCTCTTTGCCCTCTACGATCAGTGTTTTAACCGTTTGTTGGGGACTAAGCTTTAAATAGTCAGCCACGGCCACAATGGTTTTTTGACCAGGTGTTTCAACCCGGGTCATCATTTCGGTGGGTAACGTTGAACTAGGTTCCGGTTTGAGGCTGGTTGCTTGCTCACTATTGGCAGCATAGGAACTCGCATCGCTGTAAAAAACAAGATCTTCACCGGAGTCAGCTAAGACTTGAAACTCATGGGAGACGGCACCGCCGATGGCCCCCGTATCGGCCTCTACAGCGCGATATTTCAAGCCTAGTCTATCGAATATGTTACTGTATGCTAAGTGCATCGCGTCGTACGTTGCTTGTAAACTTGCTTGAGTCAAATGAAAAGAATAGGCATCTTTCATAATGAATTCTCGAGCGCGCATCACACCAAATCGAGGTCGTATTTCGTCGCGAAATTTGGTTTGAATTTGATAAAAATTTACGGGCAATTGTTTGTAGGATTGTAATTCCTGGCGCATCAAATCGGTGATGACTTCTTCATGAGTCGGTCCGAAGCAATAATCACGATCATTGCTATCGCGCATTGTGAGTAACTGGCCACCGAAAGTATCCCATCGACCCGTTTCTTGCCATAATTCCGCCGGTTGTACGGCCGGCATTAAGAGTTCCATGGCACCCGCTTTATTCATTTCTTCACGGACTATCTGCTCGACTTTTCGTAATATTTTCAGGCCTAGGGGTAACCAAGAATACAATCCAGCGCCTAATTTACGTATCATACCAGAACGTAGCATGAGTTGATGCGAGCGAATTTCGGCATCATTAGGTGTTTCTTTGAGCGTTGCAATATACCATTGTGATGCGCGCATACTTGATTCCATAATAGGGTTGAAAATAGGGACCTCGGCCACATTATACCGTTATTCTGGCACTGTTCCTACCTGATTTTCTGAGCTTAATAAGCGATTGGCGCCGGTTAACGTTTTTCGTAATTTTTCAGCCAGAATATCAGCATCTTGCGAGTCAAGCTGACTGAGAAATGGTGAAAAATCATTAAACTGTACTTCACCACTGCTGACTTCATACAGCGCTCCAACCATACCAATCTGCTCCGACTCGATCAGTGTTTGCAAAATGCTGCTTTCGTTATATATGTGTTGCAGTGTGTTGGCGATATTCAATTGCGTTACTTTGTGTACAAAATGACTATTTTTTCCAGAGCGATCGTGAGAGGTATAGGTCTCAGCGCTAATCGCTGGTTTAATTTTAGCAAGTAATTGTGTGATAAAGCCTGTTTCAACCCCATCGCATGCCGCTTGAATCGCGCCGCAACGAGTGTGTCCAAGCACGACGATTAATTTTACACCGATGACATGGCATGCGTATTCGATGCTAGCCAATACATCGTCGTTAACGACATTTCCGGCTATGCGAATACAAAATAAATCACCGAAACTCATATCAAATACGGTTTCAACGGGTACTCTGGAGTCGATGCAGCCAAGCACAACAGCGATGGGATGTTGTGTCGTTGCTGTATGTGCAATATCCGTTTTAAAGCTACGATGGATGCAGATGTCGCGTCGAAAACGTTGATTGCCTTCTTTTAATACATTCAGAACTTGATACGGCGTTAAGGTTGACTGAACGTCATAGGTGGTGACGTTGATAAAATCCACGTAGTTATGAACTTCATAACGATCTTTAAAGCCGATTAAATTCAATGAAATGTTTTTATGAGGAGCTAAATCATGCTTAAATTCTTTAATAAATTCAATGATTTCCTTATCTATATAGTCTGAATAACGTGCATCAATAATTAATTGTGATTTTCTTGGAATGGAGTCAAGCTCGGCAATTAATGATGCTTTATTGAGAAATGTGGTTTGTTGGGGCAAAACAAGTCGATTGGTGATGCCGTTTGGATAAATTTCTTTGATAATGTCGATGCGCACTTGACTGTTTGATTTTAGAATAAAGAATAGGCTGACAATAAGCCCGAGGACAATGCCAAGCAAAAGGTTGAATGCGAGAATGCCAACAACAGTGGCAATAAAGGGAATGAATCGATCCAGACCTTGTCGATAAATCGTTCTGTAAATGCTGGGGCACGTTAATTTATACCCTGTATAGATAAGAATTGCGGCAAGGGATGATAACGGGATTTTATTTAATGCGCTAGGTATGAGCACGACTGCAAAAAGAATGAAAAGACCATGCATAATGGTGGCCATTTTTGTTTTGGCGCCAGTTTGAATGTTGATGGATGTTCGTACAATAACCGACGTAATGGGAATACCACCAATCAGGCCTGCAAAAATATTACCGACACCTTGTGCTAACAACTCTCTGTCTTTGGAACAATAACGGCGTTTTTGATCCAATCTTTCACCGGCTTTTATATTCAGCAGATTTTCCAAAGAAGAAACCATACCAATGATGAGAGCAATAAGATAAACTTTGGGATTGGACAATCCCGACCAGTTTGGTCGTTGCATTTGTATTAAAAAGTCAGCAAAACCATCGTGTTTGGGAATATTTACCAAATGTGGGCCGACTTGAGCTAAGTATGAGTCGGTTAACAAAAAAGCTTCATTTAGGATAATACCAATGATAACCACGACACATGGGCCAGGTAGGATCTTGACCCATTTTTTGCGTGAATTCTCAATAAATATTAATATAGCCATGGAACTTAGTGATACGATCACGGCACCTGTGTTGATATGTCGGGATAAATCTTGTAAAGGTTGGAACGAAAGACCCATAGAGAGATCCATGAGCTCGGTTTTGAGTACTGTAAACGAGTGAGAAAAGGTGAACGCTAGGGGAAGTTGTTTGACGATTAATAAAAGTCCAACAGCGGAAAGTAGTCCTTGAATAACATTGGATGGAATATAATCCGCAATGAATCCTGCCCTCAGAATGCCCGTTATTATTTGAAATAAGCCAGCTAAAACCAACGCAAGTAAGAAAAGATTAAAATCACCCAGTTGAACAATAGCACTTAAGACCACAGCGGCCATACCCGCTGCTGGCCCGCTTACGCTGACATGCGAACCACTTAAACCACCGACAATCACACCACCTATTATGCCGCTCAAAATTCCTGAAAACAGGGGTGCCCCAGAGGCCATTGCAATGCCTAAGCATAACGGTATGGCGATCAAAAAAACCACGGTCGCAGCCAAGAAATCAAATTTAAAGTTTCGTTTTTTATAGATACGTAGTTTACGCAAGCTATTCGCTAATGTTTGCTCCATCGTATTCTAAATCCTCTATTGTTAATGAAATAGACTCTTCAAGTGTTGCTTCTCGATTGATTAGTTCGTTTTCCAATCCTCTGAAATTCCATAACTGCTGATCCATTAATTGACTAGGTTTGATGCTTTGTAATGCATGCAATATGTTACTGGGTATTTTAGGGTTTTCTTCAGCCAATTGGTCGATCAAGCGGCCAATTCGTTTCCGGGCTAAGTTTTCCTGTGAACCGCATAATGTACAGGGAATAATTGGAAACGCTTGTTCTTGTGCGTACGAAATGATATCACGTTCTTGTACATAACACATCGGACGAATAACAATGTGTTTCTTGTTATCACTGAGCAATTTGGGTGGCATAGAACGAATATCGCCATTATAAAAAATAGACATCATCAACGTACGAACTAGGTCATCACGATGGTGACCCAGCGCTATTTTATTGAAGCCATGCTCTTCCGCATATCGATAAATGATGCCACGACGTAGTCTTGAGCATAATGAGCAATACGTTTGACCTTCCGGAATTTTTTCCTTGACGATGCTATACGTGTCTCGAGTTAAGATTTCGTGAGGGATATTACGTACAGTTAGCCAATTACGAAGAGCACTATCATCCCAACCGGGTTGGGCTTGATCCAAGGTAAAGGCAAAAATTTGAAATTTGTTGTTTGAGCGGCGACGTAATAAATCAAGGATGGTCAGCAGTGTGAATGAGTCTTTTCCACCCGAGAGACAGACCATGACACGATCACCAGCCTGGATCATATTAAAATCAGCAATACCCTTGCCAGTATAATGGAGAAGTTTTTTTTCAATTAAGGACGGCATGTTGCTCAAAAAGTTGTCATAAATAGTGGTGAGTAGTATACTACATATAATATAGTCTGTCAGATGAAATGTATTATTTTCAGGGCTACCGCACGTGTGCTTAAATACCAAGCAACAACCAATTGATTTACAAAAATAACTGCTAACCCACTCGGGCAAGGGCACGCTCACGGGCGCGGGCACGTAAATGAGCGCTACGCGAATCTATAAAATATAAAAC
>JAUYQG010000052.1 GCA_030695645.1 Legionellaceae bacterium | reverse complement strand
ACTGGTTAATGTATTTACATAATCCTGTGGTTTCATCTTCACAACTGTCCTTAGTGTATTTTATTTTCAGTATCCAAATGCAGAAACAGAGCTTAGCATAAATTTATTTTTTGCATACAAAAATGTTTGGGCAGTTATCAGTACATTATATTTTCCTATTATTTTCGGATATACTTCGTGCAGAAATAAATTTTGTTCGGAGACAGCATGCTTGATAAACGTTCTTTGCAATTCCCAGATGGATTACGTGCCCCCATTAATGATGCTTATCGAGCATCAGAATTGGATGTTATTTCAGCATTGATTGAGCATGCTGAGCTAGATACCAATAAAACAACAGCGGTACGTAATTTGGCTATCCGTTTGGTCGAGCAAGTGCGGTCTGGACGTAAAAAAAGCATGGGTATTGATTCATTTTTAACAGAGTATGCTTTATCCAGTGATGAAGGTATCGCTTTGATGTGTTTAGCAGAAGCCTTGTTGCGCGTGCCTGATAATCCAACTATTGATAGTCTAATTAAAGACAAAATTGCCGCTGCTGATTGGGAGTCTCATCGCGGCCAAAGTGATTCGTTCTTTATTAATGCTACAACTTGGGCCTTGATGTTAACGGGCAAAATGCTATCCCCTGAAAAAGAAGAGTCGAATTTACGTCGATCTGTGCTGACTTTGGTTAATCGAAGTGGTGAAGGAATAGTGCGGTTAGCTGCAGATAAAGCAATGCGAATCATGAGCAAACAGTTTGTTATGGGGCGTACTATTATTGAGGCGATTGATCGAGCTAAGAAAAAAGAAGAGCTCGGATATCGGTATTCGTACGATATGTTGGGAGAGGCGGCGTTAACCACAGCTGATGCGGAGCGCTATTTAACAGCTTACAGCAATGCTATTGCATCCATTGGGATGAAGTCAGCTGCGAGCGCGGATTTATATCAAAAAGCAGGTATTTCCATTAAATTGTCGGCCCTACATCCTCGCTATCAAGAGGCTCAATATGAGCGAGTCTTGTCCGAACTGACTCCTAAATTACTAAGTTTGGCTCAGTTGGCCAAAAAGCACAATATTGGTTTAACCATTGATGCGGAAGAGTCTGAGCGTTTGGATATATCACTAGATGTGATTGAACGTGTATTTAATCATGATGGTTTGTCAGGTTGGAATGGATTTGGTATGGCCATTCAATCGTATCAGAAACGAGCATTTTATTTACTAGATTGGGTTGCAGCACTCGCACGTGGTAAAAACCGACGAATGATGGTGCGTTTAATTAAAGGCGCCTATTGGGATAGTGAAATTAAAAAATCGCAAATGCAAGGTTTTAGTGATTATCCGGTTTTTACGCGAAAAGTGTTCACGGACGTATCCTTCCAAGCATGTGCTAAAAAAATCTTAACGATGACGGATGCTATTTATCCACAATTTGCTACACACAATGCTTATTCAGTGGCTATGATTCTGAATCTGGTGGGTGATTATCGTGATTTTGAGTTTCAATGTTTACACGGTATGGGGAATGAGCTTTACGAACAAATAGTTCCAGCGAATCAGTTTGGGATTGCTTGCCGTATTTATGCCCCAGTGGGTAGTCATGAGGATTTGTTACCTTATTTGGTTCGTAGATTGTTGGAAAATGGTGCTAATTCGTCTTTTGTAAACCGTATTGTGGATGATAAAGCTCCCATTAGTGATTTGGTTGAAAATCCTTTGAGCAAAGCCAAGTATTTATTAAGTAGGATCAATCACAATATTCCATTACCTGAGGACATTTTTCTACCTGAACGCAAGAACTCATCAGGTATTGATTTCTCAAATCGAGCAACGGTTGCAAAACTGCAAGAGTCACTTGCCACTATGTTGCCATTTGATTGGAAAGCATCGCCAATTATGGGAGGCAAGCAGGTTGAACGCCAGGATTTCCACACAGTTACATCACCACAAAAATCGAAAGAAGTTATCGGTCAGGTGAGCAGATCTACAGCCGAGGATGTCGAGCAGGCGTTGAGTGAGGCACAAAAAACATTCCCGGTATGGAGTACAACCCCTGTTAAAGAACGCGCAGCTTGCCTTGATCGGTTTGCTAGCTTGCTTGAGGAAAATAGGGATTCATTGCTTGCCATGGCCTGCTTGGAGGCAGGTAAAACTTGGAGCGATGCGGTAGCCGAGATCCGGGAGGCAATTGATTTTTGCCGATATTATGCCGTACAAGCCATTAAATTGATGGAACAACCGACTCGTTTACAAGGATACACTGGTGAATTAAACGAGTTAAGTTTACATGCTCGTGGTGTCGTACTTTGTATCAGTCCGTGGAATTTCCCCCTAGCTATCTTTACAGGACAAGTTGTTGCGGCATTGGTAACAGGTAATTGTGTTATTGCAAAGCCTGCGGAGCAAACGCCACTTATTGCGCATTTTGCGGTGGAGTTAATGTTAAAAGCAGGTATTCCCACTGGTGCAATTCAGTTTTTAAATGGGCCTGGATCGGTAATTGGTTCTGCTTTGGTCGCAGATAAACGAATTAAGGCGGTTATTTTTACGGGTTCAACGAGTACAGCAAATTTGATTAATCGCACGTTAGCGACTCGCGGTGACGAAATTATTCCGTTGATTGCTGAAACGGGTGGTCAAAATTCGATGATTGTGGATTCATCTGCATTATTAGAGCAAGTGACTATCGATGTCATGACATCGGCTTTTGGCAGTGCTGGTCAACGTTGCTCGGCATTACGAGTATTGTTTGTTCAAGACGAAGTGTATCCACGGATGTTGACATTGCTCAAAGGGGCTCTGGACGAGTTGCGTGTGGGTGATCCGCGTTGGTTGGTTACAGATGTTGGTCCAGTTATTGATTCCGCTTCGTTAGCTTCACTCAAAGCTCATGTAGCGAATATGCAGAAACAATATGAAATCATTTACCAATGTGAGTTAAACAAAGCGTGTGAGTCGGGTTATTTCATGCCACCAACGGTTATTGCAATAGATAATTTGAGCGCATTGGATAAAGAAGTTTTTGGTCCGGTATTACACGTTATCCGCTTTAAGCGGGATAAGTTAGATGATGTGATTTCACAAATTAATAACACGGGTTATGGTTTGACCTTAGGTATTCATAGCCGAATTAACAGTACAGTTCAATATATTCACGAGCGTGTCCACGTGGGCAATTGCTATGTAAATCGCAGCATGATTGGCGCAGTTGTGGGCTTGCAACCATTTGGTGGTGAGGGACTATCTGGAACAGGTCCTAAAGCTGGTGGGCCACATTATTTGCAGCGCTTATGCATCGAGCGAACGTATACTGTGGATACAACAGCAGCGGGAGGAAATGCGAGTTTGATGTCTATTCCTGACGAGCATACCCATGCCACCTGAAGATGCTGAATTTTTGCTATCGCAAAAAAGCCTGGCCTGAGGCGAACTCAGTCAGAGGGAGATCTTTCGTTTCGTAACTCATGATGGATATTTCAGTTCACATACCAACTACTCCTATGGGTTAAATGGAATTATCTGTCGTATCAACATTGCTTTTTCTAGGGTAACTACTCACTCCGTAGCAAGGAACGGCCATATTTGGCGCATCTTGAACGAAAACGATTTCGAAAAATGCTCATCCCGGCCTTCGCCGGGACAGGCCAAGCCCATCTATGCTGCGCTTTTTCGAAACCGTTTTCGTTCAACCTGCACTCAAATCTGAGCGTTCTCCGAGCGTCAACAGCATCCTCCGAGCAGTTACTTTCTAGGATGATAAGGACGTTTTGATATGCTATAAAAATGTCTTGTTATTGCTCTATTCTGCTCGATTACTTGCCAATGTTATGATTAATTTGTTATAATGAGTAATTGTTATCCAGTTATTTTAAGGAGCATCCGTATGCTTTATATTGAAATCCCAGACGGGATGGAGTATAGACAAGTAGATTCTACTAATAAGAAGGGCGAGCCTGTAAAGGAAGATCTATTCGTTGCTGTTGGGGCTTCGGATACTGAAGCATTGCGTAAATCCATATCTATACAAGAATCTGTTCATAAATTTTATCACATTTTTCATCAAAGAAGCGTGCATACTGGGACTGTTAATGGTCTTACATTTTATAAAAGAAAACCGCTGCATTATGATAAATTGTTAGAGTACAGGGCTGAAAATTCTGGGCTATTACCTAGTAATCATGTGGTTATTATTGAACCACGAAGAGCGAGTCCTACATCGCCAATGGAGTATATTGGAAGGACGTGGATGGATTTTACCCTATTAAGTGAAGAGCGACGTAAAAAAGCCACAAAAACATCATGTGAGCAGAAACTGAACAGGCGAAAGGAAGGTCCTAGTCCTAATGCAAATTAAACCGATGATAGTCATTCATAGAAGCGTTTCCTAGAATTTCTGCTAACTCTTCTATACTTGTGGTTACGAAATCGAACTCATCATCGTTGGTAACGTTAGTTTCATTCTGTGATCCGTACTCTAATGGACGGAAAATATAGGCGGTTTTATAACCGCACCGCCGTGCTGCTTCTAGGTCATATTTATGTGAGGCAACTAGTAATATTTCAGAAGGATTTAAGTTTAATATTTTTGCTGCATTTTGATATACAATAGGGTTTGGTTTATAGTGTCCAATCAATTCTCCTGATAGAATAACATCCCAATCGAGTTCTGCCCTCTTAGATAAGTCAATTAATAGTTTTACATTTCCGTTCGATAGAGTGCCAATGATGAATTGTTTTTTCAACGTTGAGATGCCTGGAGAGGAATCGGGCCATGCTGCTAAACGGTGCCATATCATCCACATGGTAATGCGTTCGTTTTCTGTGAATTTTTCTAAAAGATGATACGTCTTTAAGGTGTCATCAAGTGCGATTTGATTCAGAACATCTACTGTTTCAAAAGGTGCATTACCCTCACTTATGTTGCTCATGTTTTGAGAGTAAGCTTCAACCCAAGACTCAACAAATGCTTCACTAGAAACAGTAGTGATTTTTTTTTGTTGAAAGAGCACGTCGAATTCTTGAGTCATTGTACCATGCCAGTCAACAACAGTACCAAAAACGTCAAATAGCACGGCTTTAATCGGTGTATTTAGATTGGAAGCAATTGCGGGGCTTGGTTCTAAATAAGAACAGATAGAGAGTGTGAGGTATAAATATATAATTCTTAACATACTGTAACTCCCCAGGTTGTGGATAAGATTAGTTTGTCTCATCATACTGTGCGGCCAGAAACCAAGGTATCAATACAAAAAGTGCCAAGCCACCGATTAAAAATGATTCAAAAAAGAACACGCTATCCATGGGGATTTGTGTGGGTGGGACAAATCCTATCAAAATAGTGCCCAGACAACAGACAAGGCCTGTGCCAGAAACTAACCACATTCCGATTTTACCACCTGGAATTTTGTAAGCTCTTGGTTTATCAGGTTGACTGTAGCGTAACTTAATTCCCGCTGAAAATAGAAATACATAAACTAACAAAGCTAATTGCGCACATAATTCAGTCAGCATCCAGTAGGCACTGCTAATAGAGTCGACTAACAGTAATAAACAACTTAGTACGGTTACAATACATGCTTGTGTAATAAGGATAAATACGGGCGCTCCGTGTTTATTGACTCGTGTAAAATGATGCGATAAACAGCCGTCGTGGGCGGAAATCAATAAGCCTCTGCTTGGGCCAATTATCCATGCTGATACACCACTTAATCCGCCTATAATAATGAATCCTATGGTGATTGATGTCATCCAAGGTATATGATAGGACTTGAAAAATATAGAATAGGCATCTATAAAGCCAGAAACCACATTCAATGTAGTATTAGGAACAACAACCGTGATGGCAAGAGATCCCAATACTAGGGTGGCAAAAATAATGATTGCAGAATAAAGAAGGGCTCTTGGATAGTCGCGTTGAGGATTTTTTACATCTTCAGCATGTATGGCGGACATTTCCACACCCAGTAGACCAAATAATACGGCAGAAAAAATGGATAAATTACCTAATGAGCTGAAATCAGGTAACCAGGATGCTGACGTATCTGCGGCAATTGGATGTCCTTGAATAACCCATATCACACCTAGAATGGTAATGCCAATCATGGGCAATAATGTGCCTATCGATGCACCGAGTATGCTAATCATACTGGACAATCTCATACCAAAACAGTTGAGGAGTGTGAATAACCAAAACAAACTGATGACCGCCGTAACTAGGTACATTTTATTGGTAGCCAGTTCTGGATTAAATAAATAGGCAAATGTTTCTGCGATGAAAATTAAAATCGTTGGATACCAAACAACATTGTATATCCATTGTAACCAGATGGTTACAAATGCTGAGCGTCGACCAAATGCCTCGCGAATCCAGACATAAATTCCTCCAGTTTTTGGATAGGCGGTTGCAAGCTCGGCGGCCACTAAGGCAACGGGAATAAAATACGCTAATGCGGCAATAAAGTAATAGGATATCAGTGGTAAACCAAGTTTTGCCGAAATAGGTAGTGTTCGTAGATTATCTACGGCAATTACGTTAATCATCACTAGTGAAAAGACGCTTAGCGTATGTTTGTGTTTAGCCACGTTTAATTCCTTAAATACGAGTCAGTCATCGCCGCAGTCAAATGGATGCGACCGAAGCGATGGACTAAGTCTAAAGACTACAACTTAGGGGTTTTATTTAAGTTTCTGAGCACATAATGCAGAATGCCACCATTTTTGTAGTACTCAAGCTCATTCACAGTGTCTATTCGGCACAATGCCTTAATTCTCTCTTTACGACCATCGTTATGTTCAATGGTTACATCAAGCAAAGAACCTGGTTTTAAATGAGGATTCACATCAATGCTGATGCGCTCACTACCTTTTAAACTCAGCGTTTTTCGAGTCGTATCTTTTTGAAATTGAAGGGGTAATATTCCCATGCCAATTAAATTGGAACGATGAATTCGCTCGAAGCTTTCTGCAACAACGGCTTTCACACCCAGTAGATTAGTGCCTTTTGCGGCCCAGTCACGTGACGAACCTGTACCGTATTCTTTACCTGCAAAAATAACCAAAGCAAAATGCTCTTGCTGATATAACATCGAAGCATCGTAAATTGGCATGGTTGTATTCGATGGAATATAGCGTGTGAAACCACCTTCGATTTCAGGCGTCATTTCATTACGAATGCGGATGTTTGCAAACGTTCCACGCATCATCACTTCGTGGTTGCCACGTCTTGATCCGTATGAATTAAAATCGGCTTCGCTGACGCCTTTTGATTTTAAATAAAGTCCGGCTGGAGAGCTCGCCTTGATCGAGCCTGCTGGAGAAATATGGTCAGTAGTGATTGAGTCGCCCAAAATCGCTAAAATGTACGCGTTTTTAATAGGCTGAATGGCATCCGGTTTTGGTTTAAGATTTTGAAAAAAAGGAGGGTGCTGAATATACGTGGATTCATCATTCCAAGTATATGTATTGCTTTCAGAAATTTTAATCGCCTGCCACTCGGCATCACCCAGAAAGACTTCAGCGTACTCTTTGCGAAACATCGCGCCGTTGACTTTCGCAACTTCAGCAGCCACTTCGAGGTTAGTTGGCCAAATGTCTTTTAAGTAAACATCTTGACCTTGTTTGTCTTTTCCTATTGGGTCGTTGACTAAATCAATGCATGTGGTTCCGCACAAAGCATACGCAACAACCAACGGAGGTGAGGCTAGCCAATTGGCTTGAACTTGAGGATGTACACGACCCTCAAAATTACGATTGCCTGATAATACAGAGCACACTACGATGTCATTGTCAGTCACACTATGAGCAATTGCATCGGGCAATGGCCCTGAGTTGCCAATGCATGTTGTGCACCCGTAACCGACTAGATTAAATCCCAGTTCATCTAAATAAGTTTGTAAGCCGGCGAATTTTAAGTAATCAGTGACCACTTTAGAGCCTGGTGCTAAGGATGATTTTACCCAGGGTTTGCGTTGCAAACCTTTTGCCAACGCTTTTTTAGCGACAAGCCCCGCCGCCATCAAAACGCTAGGATTCGATGTGTTGGTACAACTGGTAATCGCTGCAATGACAACATCCCCATGATGCAAGTCATAATCTTTTCCTTTAACAGAAAATGCTTTGTTTTTCTCAGCGTCTTTACCTGATTCTTTCAAAAATGCAGCAAACTCTTGTGGCAACGTGTGTAAGTTAACTTTATCTTGAGGGCGTTTTGGACCAGCTAATGATGGCTCAACACTGTTTAAATCGAGGCTAAGTGACTCCGTAAAAATTGGGTCTTCGCAATCTTTATCATACCACATGCCTTGTGCTTTTGTGTACGACTCGACCAATTCTATGACATGATCATCGCGGCCGGTTAATTTTAGATAACGTAATGTTTCGTTGTCTACTGGAAAAAATCCGCAGGTTGCGCCATACTCAGGAGCCATATTCGATATGGTTGCCCGGTCAGCTAATGGTAATTGCGCTAGGCCTGGGCCATAAAATTCCACGAATTTGCCAACGACACCTTTTGCGCGCAACATTTGAGTTACTGTTAACACTAAATCGGTTGCTGTGATGCCCTCTTGCAGCTTGCCCGATAATTTAAAACCAATAACCTCAGGTATTAACATGGACACGGGTTGGCCGAGCATAGCGGCTTCTGCTTCAATACCACCGACGCCCCAACCTAAAATACCGAGAGCATTAATCATTGTGGTATGCGAATCCGTTCCTACTAACGTATCGGGGTATACATAGGAAACATCATTGTGTTCACTTTGCCAAACGGTTTTTCCTAGATATTCAAGATTAACTTGGTGACAAATGCCCGTGCCAGGTGGAACGACCTGGAAGTTTTTAAAGGCCTTTTGTCCCCATCGTAAAAATTCATAACGTTCATTGTTACGGTGCATTTCAATGGATGTATTCACCGTCATGGAGTCCGTGGTTGCGAACTTATCAACCATAATGGAATGGTCAATGACTAAGTCAACGGGAGAAAGGGGTGAAATTTTGTCGGGATTACCGCCCATGTTGTGCATGGCCGTACGCATGGCAGCCAAGTCGACGACAGCCGGTACTCCAGTAAAATCTTGCATCAACACACGTGTTGGGCGATAAGCTATTTCATGTTGAGAGGTTTTGGTTTTTAACCAGTCTGCAAGTGCCGCGATGTCGGTGGTAGTCACGGTAATGCCATCTTCAAAGCGTAATAAGTTTTCAAATAAAATCTTAAGAGAGTAGGGTAGACGATGAATGCCTTTAAAATGTTTTTTTTCAGCTTCCTTTAGGCTGTAGTATTGATACTTTTTGTTACCTACTTGTAATTCGGACTGGGTTGAAAGCGTGTCTTGCCCAACTATCATAGAATTCTCCTCGCATTAGTTTCATGTGACATTACGGTCTGTTGATTTCAATGTGCTGCCGGAATGTCAAACGTTAAAATAAACTGTCTTGACTATCTGGCTCTTGTGAGCCGCCTGTTTCGGTTGTAATGGACCCCTCATCGAGTTCAGGAACATCCGTCTCACGAAAATACTCGGTAATCGTATTGGATTGATTTTGTTTTGCTCGTAATCCATTTTTTGGATTAATTCCGACTGAAATAATATTGGTAGGTTGTGGTATTTCATGTTCGGGCTTACCACCTAATGCTATTTTCATGAAATCTATCCACACGGGTAAAGCCAATCGTGCCGCATATTCATGGAGAGGATGAGGTGTATCATATCCTATCCAGGTTGTGACGACGAGATCGGGATTATAGCCTGCAAACCACGCGTCGACCTGTTCGTTGGTGGTTCCCGTTTTACCAGCGATATCTTTACGATTAAGCACTCGGGCATCAAATGCTGTGCCATGCTGAATAACCCCCTGTAATGCCGAGTTCATTAGGAAGGCTGTGTCTTCAGAAATCACCCGAGGTGCCTGGGTATCAGGATTGTTGTCTTTATCAGGACAGTTATTGCAAACACTCGCGGCTTTTGCCTGTAATAGTATTCGGCCATTACTATCCGTAATATGATCGATTAAAAAAGGTTCTACTTTATAACCACCATTAGCAAAAACGGCATAGGCTGCTGTTAAATCCATGGGGCTCGCAGATAGGCTGCCTAATGCTAGTGACAAAGCATGAGGAAGGCTGCTTTTACGAAACCCAAAATGAGTTGCAAAATCAATGGCATAATCTATTCCGATATCGTCTAAAATACGAATTGAAACGAGATTAAGTGAGTGGGTTAACGCTTCTCTTAAACGAGTGGGACCCCCAAATTTAAATTTATCATTGTGTGGACGCCAAGTGTTGTTGGTTTGACTGGGATCATTGACAACAATAGGCGCATCATTTACCAACGTGGCAAGTGTGTATCCTTTGTTTAACGCAGCGGCGTAGATAAATGGTTTAAAGCTTGAGCCTGGTTGTCGAGTTGATTGAGTAACTCGATTGAATTTACTTTTTTGAAAATTAAACCCACCAACCAATGCTTCGATCGCGCCGTTTGAAGGGTTTAGAGCAACGAGGGCGGCTTCTACTTCGGGATCCTGTGCCAATTGCCATTCGTTCTGAAAGTGCCTTGCGTACACGATATCGCCGGTTGCGATGATTTGTTGAGCAAGCGATGGACTTTTACCTACCCAGCCCTTTCTTAATGCCATTCTAGCCCATGACAGACCCTTCCATGGAATAGTAATGCTTGTTCCTTGCGATGTGATCGCAATAGCCGATTGCTTTTCTACGGATTCAATAACAACAGGCTCTAAATCATTGATGACGGGATATTTACTTAAGGTGGTTTGAATTATTGGTAGTGATTTTAGGTCGGATGTCATCATCTTAGCAAGTGGACCACGATAGCCATGTCTACGGTCATAAGCAAGTAAGTGATCTTCGACAATTTGATCAGCGGCACGTTGTAGTTTTCCATTGATGGTTGTGTAGACTTTGTAACCATTGGTGTAGGCATCTGGCCCAAAATGATCATAGAGTGATTGACGAATCATTTCTGCGACATAGGGTGCTTTTACCTCGGGATTTGCACCATGATATTTTTCTAGGAGTGGTTCATGAATTGCTTCTTGATACTCTGCTTCAGTAATGTATTTTTCTTCAAGAAGGCGCTCTAAAACATGATTTCGCCGGTTTTTCGCGGCGGTTGGATTGGCGATTGGATTATGTGTAGACGGGGCTTGAGGTAAACCGGCAATCATAGCTAATTGAGCGGTGGTGAGATCTTGAAGTGATTTTCCGTAATATATTTGAGCGGCAGCACCAACACCATAAGCGCGATTACCTAAATAAATTTGGTTTAAATACAGCTCCAGTATTTTCTCTTTACTTAGTTCTCGGTCGATTTTAATAGCCAACATAATTTCATTAAATTTTCGCAAGAACGTCTTCTTACGACTTAGAAAAAAATTACGTGCAACCTGCATGGTAATGGTACTTCCGCCCTGTGATTTGGTATGAGTTTTAATCATTCGAACAGCGGCACGACCTAAACCGAACACATCCACGCCGGGGTGATCAAAAAATCGTTGATCTTCGGTTGCGAGTAATGCATGGATAAGCGTCGGTGGAATTTGAGCGTAAGGAAGAGGGCTTCGTCTTTTTTCACCGTACTCTTGGATTAATAAACCATCTTGAGTATAAATACGTAATGGTACTTGTAATTGAACCGTTTTTAACGAATTCACATCAGGCAGTTCACTTTCCGCATACAGATACAGACAGCTTATGCCAACCAGAATTAAAAAAAATAAACTAAACACGGCCCAAAGGCCTTTTCGCCAGAAATATGTTGTTTTTTTCATAATGAAATGGGGCAGCCTTAGTTTGATCTCATGTATCTTGATTATTTGTAACACAAATTACAGGATACACATCCCAAGTTTGAGAAATTAGTAAAGTATTATACTGGACTTTGGACAAAAAGACATGAAAAGAGCCTCATGTTTTTTTTGAAAAATCCATATACATTGAGATTAATTTATGAGTTTTTTCCTGGAGTTTATCCAATGATTCGTCATTGATTAACACATCATCCGCTAGCGATTTATAGTGTTCCTCACTCGCTTGAGTCGCTAAAATAGCCAAAGCTTGCTCTTCAGAATTTTTATCACGCGACATTAGGCGTGCAATTTGTTGTTCGTGATTAGCTAATATGAGTAATACTCGGTTCAGGTAGGGGTAATGGGATAGGTTTGTGAGTAATGGAATTTCGATAATACACAAGAGGGCGTCTTTTCCCTTTATTTCCTCTTCAATCTTTGTTCGTATCAGGGGATGCAATAATTCTTCTAACCATATGCGATCCGTCGTGTTTTTAAAAATGAGCTCACGTAATTTACGACGATTTAACTCACCGCTCGAAGTGATTATAGATGATCCAAAGTGGTTGATGATGTCTTGCAAAGCGGGTTGGCCAGGAGAGGTTAACAATCGGGCTATATGATCCGCACTGATGACGTGGATCCCATGCTTTGCAAATATTGCGGCAACGGTGGATTTACCGCTGGCGATTGTTCCTGTTAGGCCTACGCAATACATGAGTTTCCTCCTAAATTGGTAACTACTCACTCCGTAGCAAGGAACGGCCATATTTGGCGCATCTTGAACGAAAACGATTTCGAAAAATGCTCATCCCGGCCTTCGCCGGGACAGGCGAAAGCCCATGTATGCTCCGCTTTTTCGAAACCGTTTTCGTTCAACCTGCACTCAAATCTGACCGTTCTCCGAGCGTCAACAGCACCCTCCGAGCAGTTACCTAAATTGTTATTTATTGGACTTTGGACAGAATGGCATGCAAAAATACGCATGCCATTCTGTCCAAAGTCCAATTATTTATACGCAGCTTCAATCGAATTAAATGTGATTTCCGCTAGTGTTTCAATTGTTTGATGCTCTGTGTTTAATGGCGGTAACCAATATAAAGTATTACCAATTGGCCGAAGTAATGCTCCTCTTTTTTGAGCTTCTTGTGCCAATTGATATCCAATTCGTACGTTCTCGGGATCGATTAAATCAGCAGCAACAACAGCACCAATCGATCGCATGTTGGTTAATTTTCCAGTTGTACTGACAATATCGGCGAAATGGCGGCGCATGCAATCACCCAATTGTTGAGCTTGTTCGTTGATTCCTTCGGAGCGCATGGTTTTGATGGTTGCCAGTGCGGCACTCACGGCTAAAGAATTACCGCTGTGCGTGTGTGAATGAAGGAAAGGCCTTCCAACCGTATGATCATGATAAAATAACTCATAAATTGGATTGTCAATTAACACACAGCTTAATGGCAAAGCGCCAGATGTTAGACCTTTCGATAAACAAATCATATCGGCAACGACATTTGCATGATCACAAGCAAGCCATTCTCCGGTTCGCCCTAGTCCCGTCATGATCTCATCAGCGATTAAATAAATATCATTCAATCGCGCCCAAGCAGCAAGTTTGCTTAAAAAATCGGCGCTATAACATTGCATGCCGCCGGCGCCTTGAATGATGGGTTCAACAATGATGGCATAGGTTTCATGTTTTAAGGATTCTAACTGCTGTAAAATAATACACCAATGGGGGTCGCATGATTGCCATAGCGGATCAGCTTGATTCGCAACATAAGGAATTGAATCTAGAAAATGGCATGGCATGCCAAAGTGAGTAAATGGTTCTTTATAAATACCTAAGTCACTCACATTTAAAGTCGCTAATGTTTCACCGTGATAACTATGTTTTAATGCAATAAATTGCTTACGAGACGTATATCCCTTTAATTGCGAAGCCTGGATAGCTAGTTTCATGGCAATTTCAACAGCAGATGAACCATCGCAAGCAAAATAGACATGTTGTCTATGGCTAATGGCGCTTAATTCTTGTGCCAGCTCAACAATGGTGGGGTGGGTCGTGTTAGCGCTAATGACGTGTTCAAATCGTGTTAATTGATCGTGTATAGCGGCGACGACCGCTGGATGACCATGCCCTAGTGATTTGCACCACCAACTTGAAATGGCATCAATCATTGAGCCTTGGTCGGTATATAAATAGCTCCCCGAAGCTCGTTGTATAATCAGCGGAGGATTTTCTTTAAAATCCGTCATATATGAGCATGGATGCCAAATGTGATGCAAATCGTTTTGTATTAATTCGTTAGACATATTCATTTTTTAATTGACAATCGGAGTACGCACTTTATCATGTTGCTCATCTATAACAAATGGGCTGTACTATATGACTTCTATTTTTGAACGCTGGACAATGCAAGATGCGACCGCTATTTATACACAACCGTTTAATAATCTTCTGTTTGCGGCTCATACCGTTCACAGAGAGCATCATAATCCAAACGTCATTCAATTGGCCCAATTGCTGAGTATTAAGACGGGTGCATGCCCTGAAGATTGCGGTTATTGCGCTCAAAGTGGTCATCATAAAACACATGTGGAAAAAGAAAAATTGATGCCAGTGGCGGACGTGCTGGCTAAAGCCCGTGAAGCCAAAGCAAGTGGTGCAACTCGGTTTTGCATGGGGGCGGCGTGGCGTTGTCCTCCTGAAAAAGTCATGACTGAATTATCGGATATGATTCAAGGAGTTAAAGCATTAGGTCTTGAAACCTGTATGACGTTGGGTATGTTGTCTCCTGAGCAAGCTGGAAGCCTAAAAGATGCAGGACTTGATTATTATAATCACAATATTGATACATCACCGAGCTATTATGACAAGGTGGTTAAAACCCGAACGTTTAGTGATCGTTTAGAAACATTAGAAAATGTCAGAAAAGCGGGTATTAATGTGTGTTGTGGAGGTATTTTGGGGCTGGGTGAGAATCGAGAGGATCGAATTGAATTTTTACTGACGTTAGCAAACCTTGAAACACCTCCAGAAAGTGTTCCTATTAATCGTTTGATTCCGGTTGAAGGCACTCCATTGGCTAAAGCAAATCCGGTTGAGGGCATTGAGTTGGTTCGAACCATTGCAACTGCCCGAATTCTAATGCCTGAAAGTGCTGTTCGTTTAACGGCTGGCAGAACAGAAATGAATGATGAGTTACAAGCCTTGTGTTTCTTTGCTGGAGCTAATTCGATATTTATTGGTGATACGTTATTAACTGAATCGAATCCACAGTTTGAAAAGGATACCATTTTACTCCAAAAACTAGGTGTTCAAGCTGAGCAATATGCTTGAGAAAATCTGGATGCAACGCGCTTTTGATTTGGCATTAAAAGCGCGTGATCAAGGTGAGGTACCTGTGGGGGCCGTGTTAGTCAGTTCTAAGGGTGAGCTTATGGGTATAGGCTGGAATCAAGTCTTACAACGCAATGATCCTACTGCTCACGCTGAAGTATTAGCAATCCAAGACGCCTCATCTCGATACAACAATTATCGTCTAGATGATAGTACATTGTATGTTACTTTAGAACCGTGCTGTATGTGTGCTGGTGCGATGATTCACGCTCGTATCAAGCGCGTTGTGTTTGCTACTCGAGATTTTAAAGCCGGTTCAGCTGGATCTGTATATAATTTATTGCAAGGTTACCCGCTCAATCATCAAATAGACATTGACGAAGGTTTTTTGCAACAAGAATGTGCTGAATTATTGTCTGATTTTTTTAAACAGCGTCGATCATGAGTTTTGTCCAAAGTCCAGATTGATAGAAATTAATAATTCTTTCATGAAGATTTTTTAATAAATTTCAGCTAACATAATTAACAATAAGACTAGCTGAGTAAATACGATGGTAAAACCACCCGATAGCTCAAATGACGATTCTGATGAAAAGAAAGTAGAGTCTAAAATTGACGCACCAAAAAAATCAAAGAAGACGGATACTGACTCTCAAAAAGTGACAGCTGATCAAACTAATATTGATAAAACGGAAATGAATTCAACGACTAAGTCTGATGATTCAGGTGACGTTGTTGGTACCAATAGTTATCTTGATCTGAGCGACCTCGACGCGTTTATTGATGGTAATGAAAACGCTTCTATACCTGAAAAAACAAAAAAATCTAAGAAAGAAGAAAAATCTGGGGAAATAGCGGAAACTGAAGAAATAGCTGAAACTGAAGAAGAGGAAACTGAAGAAGAGGAAAGTGAAGAAGACGACGATGAAGACGATGATGATGATGATGCAGATTACTCTCCTGATTTATTTAAAACAGAGAGTGATCAAGAGCTCTTAAATCAAATTGCTGGGGTTTATCAAATCTGGTGGAATTGGGCTCATTTTGAATTATCCATCATATCCCCTCATGTTGACCCCATTTCCCCATGTGTTCTTATTATGCCAGAACCAATATCTACTACTGGAGAGCTGGAGTTTGTCTATCCTATTTGTGATTATGGTAATGCATTGTCTACATCTAAGGGCACTGAGATGTACTCCGTTGGAATGTCTATGTGTAGGCTTTTTTACACAATTGAAAAAATGATTTTCATTCTAGTTGAGCGACTAAAAGAAGGTGGGATTAGTACGGAAACAGAAATACAAATTTCATTTGATGGTCATCAGTTAGCTCAGCGCAAAGCATTCGAATCAGTTATTAATTTAAGTTATAACGTTGTCGTTACTAATTTTGATCCAGGAGCTTGGGGTGAACGTTACCTTGAGATTGTCAAACGTCTTGCTGACAAAGGTTATGGATATCCCTCAGAGGCGCCGCGAGATGTATATAAAAACTCGAATAGAGCGGCACTGGGTGCGAAACGATAAAAACATAAGTTACTTTACCCTATTTGAGCGCAGGTTGCACGATCTCGTCGCAAAAAAAGCGGAGCATGCCTAGGGATGTGAGTATTTTTTTGAATCGAGATCGTTCAAGATGCGCCAAATATGGCTTTTCGGTGAATGTGGTGAATAGTTACTTATTTTTTTGCTAACACAACATCAATGATATGAGTGTCGTGGTAGGGGAATATAAAAATCTTCTCGAACAAGCGTTTAATACGCTGTAAAAGAAAGTTTTTTGGTAGCATGGGAATGGATAATGTATTGAGAAACCAAGCACCATCAATGCCAAAAATCGCCAATTCATCAATATTATTGAGTGTGATGGAAATTTGAATACGTTTATGATCTATGACTTCAAATTGGTGTTGTCTTACCGATTTTAATAGATCTTCTTCACCAGCAGCAACAGGTGTGTTTTTTACTACGGCTTTGTAATAATGACCAACAATATTGCTTAATATGCTTCCCTTAGCTATGAAATCAGCTAAGTGCTTTTGTGCTACAGGGAATGATTCATAAGTGGTCGTAATTATTGAAAAATATCCATTGGCACGTGTCAGCGTTTGAGCCTGATCAAATAAAATATTGGTTGGAATATAAGCGTTGATAAAGTGTGCGAGCACCAAGTCTTGGCTGTGTTGAGGCAAATAGTGATTTGCTTCTGCCGCACTCGTTTCTATTGCAGTGAGAGAGGGGAGAGCATCGCAAGCTCGCTTCAGCATTTCCGCTGATACGTCGATTCCTGTATAATCTGCCTCCGGCATTTGCATTTTCAATTTTCGTAAAAAGGCTCCGTCACCAACGCCAAGATCGAGAATTTTGTAATGTGGTCTATATCCTATATTAGAACGATTGATCTGTTCAATTGCACACTTATGACTTTCGCTTATTGCACCAAAACAATCCGCAGTATCGTATTGGCTTGCAATATTGTTATACATGGCCTTGACGAACATGCAAAACCCCTTTTTAAAAGTATGGCAGAGAGTATATCTTTAATTTACATGGAATTCATACTCCCTTTTGTAAATTTTATTTTTATTTATGAAGAGGGTAATTTAAGATTGACGAAAAGCAATCTCATTGCTAACATCGCGAGGATCTAACCTAAGGACATGTGTATGCAATTCATCGACCTTAAAACACAGTCAGATCGAATCGAAGATCGTCTGATTGCGCGTCTTAAATCCGTATTAGCGCATGGCGCCTATATCATGGGCCCCGAAATTATTGAATTAGAGAAAAAACTATCTCAGTATGTTGGTGTTGACCATGCGTTGACTGTAGCGAGTGGCACAGACGCATTATTAATTGCCCTGATGGCGCTTGATATTGGTCCGGGCGATGAAGTCATTACATCACCGTTTAGTTTCTTTGCAACAGTTGAGGTCATCGCACTTTTGGGTGCAACACCTGTTTTTGTGGATATCGACCCGACTACTTATAATATAGACGCACGCCTCATTGAGGCCGCAATTACGAGCAAAACCAAAGCAATTATGCCGGTTAGTATTTATGGTCAATGTGCCGATTTAGATGAAATAAATGCTATTGCTCAAAAACACCGCTTACCTGTTATTGAAGATGCCGCTCAAAGCTTCGGTGCAAGGTACAAAGGTCATTCGTCTTGTAGTTTAACAACGATTGCCTGCACGAGCTTTTTCCCATCAAAACCGCTTGGGTGTTATGGGGATGGTGGTGCTTGTTTCACAAATGATCCTGAGTTGGCAATACGCATGCAAGAGATTCGTGTGCATGGTCAATCAAAGCGTTATTATCACACTCGTTTGGGTATTAATGGTCGATTTGATACCATTCAAGCGGCTTTTTTATTAGAAAAAATGGAGCTTTTTCCAGAAGAGATCGAACTAAGGCAACAAGCTGCTAGTCGCTATGAGCAATTGCTTCCTAAACAAATCAAAAAACCGCATGTTAAAGATTATAATTTGAGTGTCTTTGCGCAATACACAGTTGAAGTCTCTGATAGAGATGTTGTGCAACAAAAACTGCAACAACTGGGCATTCCAACTGCCGTACATTATCCTGTTGGTTTACATAATCAGCCTATTGTCAAGGAACTATATCCTAGTAATCAGTTATTCCCGCATACTGATTTTGCGGCTAGCCGTGTGATGAGTTTACCTATGCACCCTTATCTAACGCTGGCTGATCAACAAAAAATTTGTACGGCATTAGAAAGCACGCTTGTGAATGAAATGATTGAAGCATAGCGAATATATTCAGATGGAATAGGTATTTTATGTTTGGTTTGTTAGCCGTTGTATTTGTGATGTCTTGGTCACTAACCTGGTGCGCCAGGCGATATGCTCTGGCAAAACAGATGATGGATATCCCCAATCATCGCAGTTCGCATCAAATTCCCACCCCTCGTGGTGGTGGCGTAGCATTTGTTGTTGTGTTTTTAGTGGCAATGCTCTGTTTGTTATCTTTGCGTGTTATCCAATGGCCAGGTGGTTTTACCCTGATGGGCGCCGCTTTTTTTATTGCATTTTTAGGCTTTTGTGATGATAGAAGTTCTATTCCCGCGTTGTGGCGATTTATAGGACATTTTATGGTGAGTATTATCGCCGTTTATGCTATGAAGGGGATGCCTGCTATTGCATGTTATACATGGGTGTTGTATCCAGGCTATTTGGCGAATGCTTTTGCCGTTGTTTATTTGGTTTGGATGGTGAATTTATATAATTTCATGGATGGGATCGACGGCATAGCTGGTATAGAAGGGATATTTGTGTGTCTTGGAGGGGCTATATTGTATTGGTCCTTAGGATATCATGCATCTATGATATTGCCCTTGATTCTAGCTACGGCAACAACGGGCTTTTTATATTGGAATTTCCCACCAGCGCGTATTTTTATGGGTGATGCTGGAAGCGGATTTTTAGGTTTTATATTGGGAATATTGTCTATTCAAGCGGCTGGTATAAATCCTCAATTTTTTTGGAGTTGGTTGATATTATTGGGTGTTTTCATTGTGGACGCAACAGTTACATTATGTTTTCGACTGATGCAAGGTGAGAAAATTCATATGGCTCACCGGAGTCACGCTTATCAATATGCCTCGCGTATGTTTAATAGTCATTTATCGGTTACATTGGGCGTTTTATTATTAAATATATTGTGGCTGTGGCCACTAGCGATGTGCGTTGGCTTAGGTTATTTAAATGGACTAATTGGACTCTTGATAGCGTACGTTCCGTTAGGTGTGATTGCCATTCAATTCAATGCGGGTCAACGAAGTAAAGAGGCATCGTAACTCCCCAGGTTGTGGATAAATTTGCTGTTTTCACTGAACACACGTTCAAGATGCGCCAAATATGCCCGTTCCTTGCTACAGAGTGAGTAGTTACGTTTTTATTTATTTTTGGATCTCTTAAGGTTGTGTTAAGGAAGCTGCTGTACAATTAAGGGCGGAACGATTATTTTTTTTAGTTGAGAACGTTGCAATCACCATGGATGACTCCATGGAAGGTGCCGAGTAAGTTCAACACATGATCAGCTTCAGAGTTTTATGTGGCTGCTTTAGGGAGATATTATTATGTTAATTTTAACACGACGTATTGGTGAAACACTAATTATTGGCGATGATGTAAACATTACTGTGTTAGGTGTTAAGGGCAATCAGGTTCGCTTAGGAATTAATGCGCCGAAAGATGTTTCTGTTCATCGTGAAGAAATCTATTTGCGTATTCAGCAGGAAAGACAAGGCGCTGACCACGAAGTTGAAGCCGAAGCATAAAGCAGATTTCCGCCTTAAGACCTAAGCTGAGAGGCATTCTTTTTCCTCTCAGTGCGACACATCCTGGTTCGTCCACCATCCCACCATGTTCGATGATCATGGGTGGGCACGTCGCTCTCGCTCCTTTCCTCACCCTACATTCGTTACGTTTGTTTACCTAAATGCGTAGAGATGTTTCGCCTGATGATAAATAACGCGTCATAGCTCTTTCATCAACTAATATCAGCTGACCTATATTGTTTACGCCGCGTGCAACACCACATATAGTACCCGATGTATGTGATACCATAATTTGCTGTCCGTCTAAATAATCCCATTGTTTCCATAACGGCATGAGCTCAGTGAAACCGACTCCCATTAACTTCCCTATATATTCGCTCAATTGGATCATTAATTGTGCCACTAGAATATTTCGATCTAAATGATGACCCGTTATCTCGAACAATGAGCACCAAGGTCTATCGAGTTGGGATTGGATTGTTACGCTTTGACTGGCAGAGTTTACATTTAACCCAATACCTATGATGGCGTTAATTTCACCATTCCGATCATATGATAACTCGACAAGAATACCACATAGTTTTTTTCCTCTCCAAAGTAAATCATTGGGCCATTTAATAGCGATGTCATCACTGATGCCCATAGTTTGCAAAGTTGTCATGACGGCAAGACTAGTAACGAGACTTAGAGTTGCTAATTTAGATATCTCATAACCCAAACTCCAACGGCTCGAGCAGTACACATTCTCAGCAAAGGGTGAAAACCATTCTCGACCAAAACGACCGCACCCATGAGTTTGCTCCTCAGCGCAACATACATCAGTGTTATTTTGTACGACCAATTCGGCTTTTTGAGTTAGGAATTTTGAGTTTTGCAATGGTGTCGAAACCGGTAAATCGTTTAAATAACGATTCGTTGAGTCGATTGAGTTAAAAATATGCAGAGTAACTGAGTTTTCGATGTCACTACCTATTAAATGCCGCCTAATGTCGTGTTCATTAAGTAAGATCACAATTATTTTCCAATGATATATAGCGAATTTCAGTTACATCGGGATGATGGCATAGTGCCGCGCCACATGCTATTTTGGGCATAAACGATATCATACGCCATGCCTTGTCATGTAACGAGTCATGTATGATATGATCCGTTGCCGGTAAATGTGGAACATCAAACTGCTGGGTTGGATAGGATAAACCAAGTCCACAAGCCTTAATAAGCGCCTCTTTTTGAGCCCATATATGGAAAAAAGATAAAGGCCTCAGACTAGAATTGACCTGATTGAATGCGTAATTTTCTGCTGTTGAAAACATTTTGTTTCCAATGCCTAGATACGGACGTCCTGAAAAAAACTCCAAGTCAATTCCAAGTGGATAGTCCTTACCAACAGCAAGTAATGCTAAGTCACCCGAATGACTGAGGTTAAACTGTAAATTATTGGCGTTGCTTAATTCTGGTTTTCCATATTGATTTTCAGTAAATTCTAGATCGTTGGGATTTGTATTTTGAATATAACGTGAGAGAATAAGCCGTAATGTAGCACGGGCGACAGTAAATCGCTTCTGATGACGAAGAAAATAATATTGTTGAGCGCGCTTCAACTCGGTTTGATTTAATAAAGCATTAGCACCAGACCAGACGGTGTGTAATGGGTATTGCCAAATATCAATGCGTGTACGCAGCAACACGCATTCTCCAACGTCTAATTGCTTGAACTTAAAGCATGTTGACTTGGGAGAAAGAGGGGATTTTTCGGAGGCTGAATCACAATGTTGAGAGTTGCCTTGCATTAAAATCATCGTCTTTTTTGATTTATTTGCGCAATTATGCTACTTTTTACGGTCTAGCACAACTAGGGTAATTGAATGAGCCTACAATTTTTAGATTTTGAACAGCCTATCGAAGAATTAAACCAAAAAATTCAAGCATTGCGTATGGTTGATGGTGATAGTGAAGTTAATTTAAGCGAAGAAATCGCTCGTCTTGAAGAAAAGTCTGCGGAGTTAACGTCGCATATATTTTCACGACTCGAGCCTTGGCAAGTTGCGCAAATGGCACGCCATCCTTTGCGACCACAAACCACGGATTATATTGAGCACATGTTTACTGATTTTCATGAGTTACATGGTGATCGGCATAATTCTTCAGCGCCAGCAATTATAGGCGGGCTAGCACGATTCAATGGTGAACCTGTGATTATCTTGGGACACCAAAAAGGCAAACGCACGAAAGAAAAAGTGTATCGCAATTTTGGCATGGCGCGCCCTGAAGAGTATCGCAAAGCCTTACGTTTAATGAAAATGGCCGAAAAATTTAAGCTACCGATTTTCACGTTCATTGATACTGCCGGTGCTTATCCTGGTATTGGTGCTGAAGAACGCAATCAATCGGAAGCCATCGCACGTAACTTACAGGAAATGTCTAAGCTTAAAACACCTATTATTTGCGTTGTAACGGGAGAGGCCGGTTCGGGTGGCGCTTTAGCGATTGGCGTGGGCGATCGTGTCATCATGTTGCAATATGCTATTTACTCCGTAATTTCACCGGAAGGATGTGCATCTATATTGTGGAAAGATCCTAGTAAAGCGAGTGAAGCAGCACGTGCTATGGGTATTACCGCTGATAAAATCCTGGCAAATAATTTGATCGATTTGGTTGTGAAAGAACCATTGGGCGGTGCGCATCGTAATGTGGGTGATATGGCAAAATCGCTTAAAACGACGTTGACGAATGAGTTGAACCAGTTAAAATCATTATCCACCCATGAGTTACTTGATCGTAGATACAAGAAGCTCATGTCAATGGGAGCTTGTGATTAAGTATGCACGAGCAAAGTGAGTTAGTTTCTTTGCACTGGGTTGAACGACTGGTGTCGTATAAAATAATCCGAGTAGGTTTTAGCGGCGGATTGGATTCCACCGTTTTGTTACACCAATTGGCGTGCATCCCGGAACTTACTGGAAAACTGTCAGCTGTGCATGTTCATCATGGTTTAAGTGTGAATGCGGATGCATGGCAAACACATTGTGAGCATTTTTGTGGTACACTTGGTGTGCCACTGATAGTTTCCTCAGTAAAGCTAGATCCGAGTTCAAATATTGAAGAACGGGCACGCTTAGCGCGGTATGGTGTATTTGAGTTGTTGTCAGAAGAAAATGATTGCTTGCTTTTAGGGCATCATTGCAATGATCAAGCGGAAACCTTGCTGTTGCATTTGTTGAGAGGCACTGGAATAGATGGTTTAGCCGCTATGCCTGAAATACGTGCGTTGGCAAAGGGAAAAGGAGATTTAATACGTCCTTTTTTGAGTGTCACTCGTGATGCACTTGAGCACTATGCGAAGGCTCATCAATTGCAGTGGATTGATGATGAAAGTAATCAAAATTTGGATTATTCGCGTAACTTTATTAGGCATCACGTATTGCCTTTGATGGGCAAAAAGTGGCCTAATGTCGTGAAAAATTTGGCTGGATGTGCCAATCACTGTCAGGCTGCGAAGGTAAATTTAGATGCGTTGGCTGTTATTGATTGCCCAGAATTATCAGATGCTGATTTTCCATCGGATATTTTGCCATTAGATGCATTGCCATTACACGATGAAAATCGCCTGATTAATGTTCTTCGAGTTTGGTTGAAGCGCAATAACATGCAATCACCCGGATCTAAACTATTTGATCGATTAATACATGACGTTATTTATTCTAAAGTGGATAGTATAGCAAGCGTTTCGTGGAGTGGTGTGATCATTAGACGCTATCAGCGTCGATTGTACCTATTAAAGGGCAACATGATAAACATGTTAGAGAATCGAATTTGGTCTGATTTTCCAGCATCAATTTCATTGTCTGATCAAATGCACTTGTCTGCCGAACCATCTGCACATGGAATATGGATACCAGAAAAAAGTTGTGTTGAGGTTCGGTTTCGTCAGGGTGGGGAAATGTTCCAATGGCATGGACAAACAAAGACACTTAAAAAATTATTACAAGAGTGGGGTGTACCACCCTGGCAGCGCAATAGAATTCCGCTGATATATGTGGATAATTGTTTAAAAACCGTGGTGGGCTTTGCGAAGGCTTCTCAAGAGAAACCGTTAGATAGAAAAGATAAAAAATTTACATTTCATTTGCGAAATGTAACTGCTCGGAGGGTGCTATTGACGCTCGGAGAACGGTCCGATTTGAGTTCAGGTTCAAGATGAGCCAAATATGGCCGTTCCTTTCTACGGAGTGAGTAGTTACTACGAAATAACTTATAGAGATCGATCATGCCGCAACCTTTAATTAACATCACACACAAGCAAGCGGTCACGTTTGCTGTGTTTTTAGTACTGTATGAGTTTTTGACTTACATTGCTAACGATATGATTATGCCAGGAATGATTCAGGTTGTTCATTCCTTTCATGCCTCACAGCTTAATATTGCCACTTCATTAACACTTTATGTGCTTGGTGGTGCAAGTCTACAACTGATATTAGGTCCCATTTCAGATCGTTATGGGAGACGACCTGTCATGCTTTTTGGTGCGTGTCTCTTTTTTCTGTGTACTGCATTAATCGCTTTTACTCATACAATCAATCAATTCCTTGTCATGCGCTTTTTTGAGGGCATGGGTTTATGTTTTATTAGTGTTATTGGTTATGCTGTTTTACAGGAAATATTTGCGGAAATGGACGCCGTTCGATTAATTGCGATTATGACGAATGTTGCTGTATTAGCGCCTTTGTTGGGGCCGCTCATTGGTGCTCTGTTGATTCATTACTTAAGTTGGCATTATATTTTTCTGATCATTGCGGCGTTATCATTAGTGGCCTTGTGGGGGTTATGGCGTTACATGCCAGAATCGGTAGGGCAAATAAAGCGAGATGGTGAGGAAATAAAACGTACGGTTTTATCATTTTCTGTTATATATGATAATTACACAAAATTGTTGTTTGACTTACCGTTTATCCTAGGTGCAATCTCATTTGGTATACTGGGTATTGTGTGCGTTGCTTGGATAGGGTTGTCTCCGATTGTATTAGTTACTGAGGCAAAGCTTACCTTGGTTGAATATGGAATATGGCAAATTCCTATTTTTGGTGTATTTATTCTTGCAAATTTTGTCTTGGTACGTCTGACGCGTGTTATGTCGCTTAAACAATTATCATTATTAGGTGGTTTAATTTCGTTCTTAGGATTGATTTTGGTCAGTCTTTTGCCACTTATATTTGATGATCACTATTTTTGGTTAATCCCTGGAGTTGTCGTGTATTTCTTTGGGTATGGCATATTGGCCTCACCATTTTGGAGATTGATTTTGTTTGCAACAAAAGTCAGCAAAGGAACTGCTTCTGCGTTGTTGAGTATGGTCTATATGTGTGTCCAGGGCATTGGAATTGAAATTGCCAATTATGTTTATGCATCGCATAATAACTATTATTTTGGATATTATTCCACGGGAGTAGGGATTGTTTTCTTGGTTCTATTTGTGCCTAGCATTTGTTTGCATCAAAAAGTTTCACCAGGCATAAGTAAAAACATGGCGAAACAATGACTGCAGTATGTAATGCGCTCGGTCACAAACTTAAGTTTGTGACCGAGCGCAGTATAGATTACTTACCACAGCATCCAGAAAACACATTATATAGCCAACCAATGATAGCTCCGCCTATAAACGCATCAACAAAGCCGATAAATCCACCGATCACACTGCCTAGTACGGATGCTTCATAGCCAACATACATATTGCCCATTGCCGTAACAAAAGCTGTTCCGTACATAAAATAAGATGCCAATAGGCCCATTGCTAATATAGATAATCCCCAAAACACCCCGAGAGCCAAACCTAAGGCTACGGGACTCAATTTACATTTGGCAGTTGTCATGACAATCTCCTTGTTATCTTTCTTCACGATCTAAATTATAGACCAATTTAGATGAAGTCAAGTTATACTTAGCTCCTTATTTAATTTCAAGAGAAAAAATGATATATGTAGCAGGAGTGGATGAAGTGGGTAGAGGCCCTTTAGCAGGTCCCGTCGTTACCGCTGCGGTTATTTTAAAGGGGCCTATCGAGGGTGTTACGGATTCTAAGAAATTAACACCCTCTAAACGTAGGCAGCTTGCCAAGGAAATTCAAGCACAGGCACTGTGTTACGCATATGGTCGAGCTGAGGTGGAGGAAATTGATCGATTAAATATTCATCATGCCACGTTACTCGCAATGAAACGTGCGGTGGAATGTTTGTCGATTAAGCCCACTCAAGTTTTGGTGGATGGATTATATACGCCTTCAATTGATATACCGTGCCAAGCGATTATTCAGGGCGATGGACTAATTACTGAGATTGGCGCTGCCTCTATATTGGCAAAAGTATTACGTGATGATGAGATGGAGGATATGGATGCGTTATATCCCGGATATGGTTTTTCTAAACACAAAGGTTATCCCACGGCGGCTCATCATGCCGCGCTGCAATTATTGGGCCCATCAGCTATTCATCGTACCAGTTATGCCCCAATTAGGGCCTTACTCTCAGTTATTTAAATATAATTCGATGTGAGCTAATTGACATTAAAATACCAAAACTTGCAAGGAACGTAATCATGGCTGAACCACCATAACTCACCAAAGGTAATGGTATGCCTACCACGGGCAAAATCCCCATTACCATCCCTATGTTTACAAAGGCTGATAAAAAAAAGGTCATTGCTAAACTCGCAGCAAGGAGGCGAGTAAATGATGTTTGCGCATGCTCTGCAATATGTAAGGAGCGAAGTGAGATGAGAACAATCAATGCAATCAGTACAAAACTGCCAACAAATCCAAATTCTTCACCACTCACAGCAAAAATAAAATCCGTAGCATGCTCTGGTAAAAAATTGAGATGCGATTGACTGCCATCTAACCAGCCTTTACCGAAAGCCCCCCCCGAGCCGATCGCAATTTTAGATTGAATGATATGATAACCAGCTCCTAAGGGGTCATGTTCCGGATCGAGTAAGGTATAAATTCGTTGTTTTTGATAATCATGCATGACATGCCATAAAAGTGGCGCGGTTAATCCGATTGCTAAAGTAACCAGCAATATAATGCGTAATGGTATTCCTGCAATAAAAATGACGCATAATCCCGCTGATATCACCATAATAGCGGTACCCAGATCAGGTTGTTTTGCAATTAAGATGGAAGGTATAAAAATAAGTATGGCTGCGATGAAAAATGATTTGAAGCTAATGGGCGATGGTTTGCGATCTAAGTACCAGGCTGTCATCATGGGTACAGCAAGTTTCATGATTTCAGAGGGTTGAAAACGAAAAACGCCTAAATCCAACCAGCGTTGAGCCCCTTTACCAATTTTACCCATGACCATTACAGCTAAGAGCAAACTCAGTCCCACACCATAAATCCAGGGAGTCCAAACTTTATATTTATGCGGAGGTATGCAAGCAAAAACTAACATGACGGCCATCGCAAGCACTAAGCGCATCGATTGACGCAAAACCATGCTGATGTTTTCATTAGAGGCGCTGTATAAAATGATGAGCCCTAACGCAATCAAAACGAACAGAAAACCTAATAAGGGCAAGTCTAAATAAAATGCTCGACTAGTAAAACGATATACGGGGCGAGTATTATGTCGATTCATGGTAGTGCCTCGTCTCGGACCCCATCAAATTCAACATTATTGGCAGCTTGTTGAGGGGCATGCAATTTAAAATAAGCGTCCAAAATACTCCGTGCTACACTAGAGGCCGTGGTATCATTTTCGACTAAAACAGCTACGGCAACTTCTGGTTTTTCGACAGGAGCAAACGCAATAAAGAGCGAGTGATCACGTAATGCTTCTGGAATATTGAGGTATTGTTTTTTGTCATCTTGGCTCAAACTAAATACTTGTGCTGTACCCGTTTTTGCAGCCACGGAATAGGGGGCATTCCGTCCAAATCGGTAGCCAGTACCTTCATTATGTGTAATCACATCATGCATAGCATCTGAGACGATTGACCAATGCTCATTGTTTTTGAGTTGTATAGGATATTCCTCGACTGGCTTATAAGCAACATAGCGATCATGATCATATAGGGTCGTACTGAGTAGATGGGGGCGAAAGCGACGGCCATGTTGACTTAGCGAAGCTGTTGCATTTGCCAATTGTAGAGGGGATGCGAGCATAAATCCTTGACCAATTGAGGTGATCAATGTATCTCCAGGATACCAAGGGACACCTTTGCTTTGTCGTTTCCAATGCGGGCTAGGGATCAATCCGGGAGCTTCTTCATTGAGATCAACATGGGTCATTTGTCCAAAACCAAATTGAGTCAACATGTCCTCAATAGCCGTGATCCCCATTTTATTGCTCAATTGGTAAAAATAAGTATCACAAGACACTGTTATGGCACGTTTCACATTGAGCACACCATGCCCCGTATGTTTCCAACAACGGTAAGAGTGTTTAACGTTTGGTAATCGATACCAACCGGGATCATAAATATGGGTGCTTGGGTTTGCGAATCCTTTTTCCAAACCGGCAATGGCAATAAAAGGTTTGATGGTTGATGCGGGTGGATACAAACCACGAACGGCACGGTTATACAATGGTCTATCTTGCTCATTAGATAAAAGTCGATAGTCGGCGTTGCTAATTCCATTAACAAACAGATTGGGATTAAAACTGGGAGAGCTAGCCATCGCTAGTATATCTCCATCAGTAACATGCATTAAGACAGCGGCGCCACGTTTACCGTGCAATGCTTCATATGCTGCTTGCTGCAAGCGAGCATCGATTGTTAAATAAAGTCTAGCACCGGATATCGGAGTTTGTTTACTTAGGATTCGTAATGTTCTGCCGCTGACATCCGTTTCAATTTGTTGATAACCTACTAATCCATGTAGGCGATCCTCGTAAAATTTCTCAACCCCAGATTTCCCAATAAAATTGGTTGCACGATAATTGATACTGTTAACTGTTTGTAACTCTTGGGTATTGATGCGTCCAACATAGCCTAGTAAGTGAGCTGTTATTTCGCCTAAAGGATAATAACGCATGAATAACGCTTTGATGCTGACTCCTGGAAATTGATATTGATTGCTAGCAAATGTTGCCACATCGTCTTGACTTAATTTTAATTTAAATGGAATGGGATCATAGGCATGGTTTTGCTTTCTTGCGCGATCAAAGTTATCAATATCGTCATCATTAATGGATGGTAACAGTGCTTTTAGTTTTTGCAGAGTATTCGGTAAGTTTTTAACTCGTTCAGGAATAATTTCAAGAACATAAACCGGAATATTGTCAGCCAACACTACGCCATTCTTATCATAAATAATACCTCTCGAGGGTGCGATAGGTAAGATGCTCATTTGATTTTTTAAAGATAGCGTAGCATATCGTTTGTATTGAGAAAACTGCAGATAAGCCAAACGAAGTACTAGTAACAGAGAAAGAATAATTAACAGTGCCACCATGAGAGTTAAACGAAAATGATGGATACGCGATTCGTGTCTATCATGGTGGCTGGAGTTATTTGTGTGAAATTTCATCATGTTGAATGGTGTTATCTTGCCATAGACCTTCAAGGTTATAGAATGTTCGGCATTCAGGTTGCATAATGTGTACAACAAAATCACCAAGATCAACCAAAACCCAATCAGCACTATCTAGACCAGATAAGTGAAGTGTTGGTAATCCAGCGGCTTTCATTATAGGCATGATGTGCGAGGCGATAGCTTTGACATGACGTGATGCTCGACCGCTACAAATAATCATAAAATCAGTGATGGTTGTTTGTTTACTCACATCAATGACAACTATATCTGTGGCTTTTATGTCTTCTAGAGCTTTGACTAACGTAGATAATCTCGGGTTTTTTTCGTACATATTGTGGCTATTAACTCATTCAAACGAGGATTATAACAGAGATTAATGAAGTTAACAAAGCTAATCGCGTTCCTCAGGGCTACCGCACGTGTGCTTAAATACCAAGCAACAACCAATTGATTTACAAAAATAACTGCTAACCCACTCGGGCAAGGGCACGCTCACGGGCGCGGGCACGTAAATGAGCGCTACGCGAATCTATAAAATATAAAAC
>JAUYQG010000043.1 GCA_030695645.1 Legionellaceae bacterium | reverse complement strand
TTACTTCCGAGCAGTACTTGCATTGTTACCTTTGCAAGCTTCGGATATGCTAGTTGTCCGAATCGACCAATTGACAACAAGGGACTTTCACCCTATTAGATTCGCAGCCTTGTCGGCTGCTCCCACTTTCGTGGCGCACCGGAATGGCAGGTTAATCACAAGTTTTCGCATTTAATGCGTGTCACCAGATACGTGTCTCATTATCGAGTAACACCCACCAAAATGATTTATTATTGACAATAAAGTCATATTTCTATATAGTATGCCTAATATAAGGATCTCGGAGAATTTTATGCTAAATCAGTCTGACAGGAAAACAAATTCTGTAAACGAATCAGTTGCTTATACAGATTATATAAACGCTAAATCAAAAATGGCATTGTATTATGGTACAATTGGATTGAAACTGGAACAGTTAAAGTCAGAACGTCATGAGAATACTCTTCTTCAAAGTATATATGATGCTCTGATTGATATGGATACTCAAATTCAATTACTCGAAAGAATGAATAAAAAACAAAGAGATACATGGTATCTCATAGCTACTAAAGTATTGGATAGTCTCCATACAGGAATGACAAAGCCAAGCTTACAACAACCCCAGATTTTTTTAGATGCGGCATATCAATTGCGAAATGATTCTTATATTCACTCTGGGCCATCATTAGGTTTGGCTCGATTTTTATCATGTATATCATTGTTAGGTATATTGATAGCCGCCGCAGGATTGACCTCACTTTTCTATTCTTTAGCTACGCCATTAGGTGCAGGTATTCTTTTGGGTTTAGGGCTTTTTATATGCCTCTCTTACGGATTGGCCGCTAGTGCTAGTTACCAATACAATGTAACCCAATTAATAGAAAAATCAAATAAATGTAACTCAAAGATACAATCTATGGGCTTTTTATTGCATAGTGCCGCAATTAATTCAGAAAAAGACGCCTTTATACTGGCTAGAGCACCAGAATCATTACGTATATAGCTGTATGGTATTATTTTGCCATTATTCTCATTAAAGATTTTTGGAAAATAGTCTGTAAGCGTGGAACATTAAATTTAATTTTTGACGATTTGTTGTAGTTGGGTTTATAGAGTCAGGAATTACTTGATTATCAATGATCAATTTATTTACAGGTATGATTTTGGTGACGGTTGGAAGCATCGTATTGAATACGAAGGCTTGCATGAAAAACAACCGGGCGCCAAGTATCCAATGTGTATCGCTGGAGCGCGTGCTTGTCCACCAGAAGACGTTGGTGGTGTTCCGGGCTATGAACGTTTCCTTGAAGCAATAACAACACCACGTCATCCTGAACGTCAATCTTTACTGACGTGGATTGGTGGGAAATTTGATCCGGAGAAATTTGACCCTAAAGAAGTTAAATTTGATAGTCCAAGCAAACGCTGGAAAATTGCGTTTGAGCGTTGAGGGCGTGATGTAATTTAAGACGTTCTTGTTCATCATGAACATTTAATTATCAACATGCGACGTAACTGCCCACATATTTTTGGCGTAAAATAATGTCAGAACGTAATCTATAGTCCCGGTCAAATGACTTGAGATTACATGTAAAAACGTGTAATATAATCAAGCCTGCGTCTTTATTTGTCTAATTCCAAGTCAGATGTCCAGAAATCATCCTCTACCTGTCTTATTTTCTTAATTAATCCTGTGCACGTTTGTTCTGTTACACTGGAAAATGCCATATCAAGCTGTAGTAATACGTTAGCCATGGTGAAATCACAATTTCGTGCCACTTGATTTTTCACAATGCCCCAGCATGTTTCTATTGGCTGTAGTTCAGGGTGATATGGCGGAGTACGCAATACTTCATGTCCCGCCTGCTCTGCAATTAAATCGATTGCATAGGTGGGAGAAGGCGCTATTTTTCGCAAAATTTCAATCATCTCCGGCTTTAGGCAGTCATCTGAGACCGGCACATTATTGTTTGCCAACCAAAGCCGCATGTATTCTTTTTTGCTGCTAAAGATCGGCGCAGAACAAGGACTTAGCACATTATGATAGGGCGCATTGTCCATAATAATTAAAGAATTCTTCGGAATATTCGGCAAAAGTTTCTCCTGAAACCATTTACTGATTAATTCATAATTCACCTGTCCGTGATAGTCGCCCGTTTTTTTTGTGCTCTTATAAGTTAGTTTCGCGTTGGGTACCCAGCCATCTTTTGTGATGGCATTAATAATAATCAGTCGCTCACCTTGTCCAGTTGGTTTTTGAACGAGAGGTCCATCTTCCTCAAAATACCATGTAAAATCATTGCTATGATTCTTATTTATATAGGACTCATCAAAGTAAACCTCCGGACGAATAGTACCGGATCCTTTTCGGTTTTCACGTTTTCGCCTTATGTATCGTTGTCTTGCTGCAATAACATGATCTTTTTCTTTGAGATGCTGCGAACGGATACCTTTCCCAAACGCAAAGCCCCAGCGATCTAAAGCCCGCCCGAGCGTTCTAATATTAAGGTCATCTAATGGTATAGACTCTATAAGCTGTTGGCGCAGCAGATCCAATGTAATAAACTCACCTTCTTTATTGGCAGACCGAATATATTCCCTGATTATGCTTTGCAACGAATCTGGCATGACGTGATCTGGTCGCCCCTTAATTTTTGGCGGTTGTTCAAGTAATTTTGGATCCCTATTAAAATCAGCCATAACACGCCTGACTGTCACCAACCCGATCCCTAGCGCATGTGCTGTTCTTTCTATACTTGGGCGCCCTTGCTCCACAACATCTGATTTATTATGATCAAAATATTCCTTTACGCGTACGATCGCTTTTTTGATGTCCGCTGATATGGCGCGTCCTTGTTGATTCAAACTTCGGCACTCCTATTTATATATGCAGGCTTAATTATTATACGCTTATTAATAAGAAATCTGTTGAGCATGGCCATGTCGATCTTCATAATGCACAACTAACTGATCATTCACTAAGCTTGCTTTGTTTGCAAAATAACCCTTAGGTGGGTGGATAGAAGCGTGTCTAGGAAATGGGTAAACCTGAATTGTATTATTTTCATCATAACAAACATAAATGCCACGTTTAGGGTCAATGAGCAAAGGCGTATTGTTATAATAATCTGGCGGCATATTGGGATCCAGATTTTCGATGCGATATTCATGTGTCGTGCAGGCGAGCGTGATGTTGGGCGCAATAAAAATCAATGATTTTGTGCATCCAGAACCACAGGAGGTTTCTACATTGGCTACTGTGTCACTGAGCCAAGTGGTAAAAATCAACCCGGGCTGATGGGGCATAATGGTATAGGTTTTCTGTGCCTTAAAATGGATGTAGACAGCAGTATCTCCCTTGAGACTGCCAATTGCCGCTGTTTTCGAGGAGTTATAGTGCAGTTCACTGATGTGATGATGTTGGATAGCACGTGCGAATTTGTTAAAGCGCGCATCAGCGTAACTATTACTTGTCCAATTTAGCAAAGTGAAAGCGAGGCACATCTGGCAAATCAAAATAATGCTTTTCCCAAGGGATTTTAGGGTTTGGTGGACCACTGAAATAGTGGCAAACGCCGGGCAATGGGTTCTCTGCTTCAGGTGCATGTTGGATCTCCTCATATAACTTCTTGCATCGTTGCCATGCCAATTTATCTGCTGCTGATCCATCATTACCCGGATTTTGCAATCTTTTATAATTAGGATCATTTTTTTTCCAGCATGAAAATTGTGCGGGTTTTAATACAATTTCACGATAAGAGGTCCCCCAGCGTTTTTTTGTCAGGCGATTTCGGATAATCCAAGCAATAGCACGTTTGCTAGCTTCATTTTCACTACGAGCTTCTCCGTACACCGTTAAAGCAAAATATAAATGTTCTATGGGAATTTTTTCGTCTTCTGCCATATGATCAAATGGATTATGATAACAACAGCAATACCCCTTTACATGCTCAATATAAACTTTGCCCTGTTTATTTATTTTTTTACGCTCATGTGGTCGAACCCAGTATTTTCCATCTGGACAGGATTGTATGGTATCGCTTGAAAGAGATTGCTTGTTTCTATGCTGTTGCATCATATGCTCCGTTTTTAATCGTCTTGACCCAGCTTTTCCGGTACCTTCCTTAATGAGAGAAAATTGTCGGTGGTCACCACTTTTTTAAGCGTTTTTGTTTCCAATGCGATACGTGCTTTTTTAGCAATCCCGCCACCTTCTCGACTAGCAACCTTGTTTTCATTCATCCCTGTGGCTTCCATCGTTTCTGCTATTTGTCTCGTGGACAGTTCCGCAAGTGCCGTAAAAATAAGCTCCGCTTCGCTCATGTGATCACGCAGATTTTGAGATTTTAATCCTTTGGTTTTCTTATGTTCTTTGACGCTAATGCCGGTCCATTCTTGATGAATAATGTTTGTGAGTATGGCAAATTCATCTGGTGCATCAACGCCATGATCCTTCCAATAATCAGTGAGCTTGTTTCGGGTTTCCTGACCCATCATACGCTGCTGTATCCATTTTTCACTATAGCCATGGTTTTGCCAGACCCCTCTAGCTCTATCAAGTGACATTGAGGGATCCGCCATTTCTTGCATCCTCTCGTAGCCAACCTTCGCAAGCCAAAGCTTAATAGGCTCCGCTTTCGGGCTTGGGACAGACTGGATAAGCCTGAGTAATGTTTCAGCAGTCGCGGTATCAGTCAACCTTAATTTTCCATCCTCTGCGACCATTTTCAACCGGTGACAATTTGTCACCGTTTCACTACCCTCCTTGTTTAAACGTTCTTTCAACTTATTCCAATATTTTCTAGCAGATTGAAAATCTGGCTGTTGGATTAACGCCCGAATGACATCAACCACAGAAAAAAACCATATCTCTTTATTCTCATCATACAAACGTCTGATTTTATAGTCCTCAAATAGCGTAGGATTGCTTTTCATCATCTTCTCATTTGATAATGTTTCATTAAAAATCTTTTTTGATATCTGGCTACATGCTACGTCCTTGTATGTTCAAGAATGCAAGCTTGATTATAATATATGTTTCCATCAATAATCTCAAGTCATTTGACCGGAACTATAACTACCTCAAGAAAGCTCAAAGCGTGCGATTCATCAATGATTGCTAATCCGCGTTCTTTAAGAAGATCCAATTGTTCAGTTGGAGTAATTGCCGGTTTGGTGAAGACTGCATGCCTGGCCACCTAATTTTAGATATAAAAAAACCCGCACGATTTGAGCATATTGATCGAAATCAATGGAGGCTTGGCGGGTGTGTTATGTTAATTATAACTGGATGTGGTATGTTATGTAACGTCGAATTCATCGTTAATTTATATAAAAATTCGACTATATAATTGCTCGTCATTTTCGACAGCTTCACCTCTACTAGACTTATATGATTTAAGGTGTACAAACTGCGTTGATAAACGTCTCGTGCTCGTTTGGCAATAACATATCGACAGCAGTTTGAACTGGATTAATCAGCAATGCCTGTGCTGCATATAACGCAAAAGATAGTGGTATTACAAACGCATAAACTACAACAGCGACAACCAGCGCTAAGGGTGCTAGTATCAAGGCAAGATAGCCTGTATTTTCTAAACTTAACTCAAATAAAATACATATGCAGAATGACGCGGCGCGGTATAAATCATATCCTAATGAGTTGTCATATTTACTTTCATTATTTATTTCAGCAAACAAGCTTCTCAAATCTTCCGCATTGTCTAAATCCCATCTATGTAAATCATCATGAATAGTGGATGGCCCAGAAGTAGCTCCAAGGCAGCCCAGGACATCTGCTATAATATCTCCTGATATAGGCTTGATCGATGTGTTTATTTTTTTTGTGACAATACGATTTTCTTTATCTACTCCCAAATTAAAAAATTTACGCTGCCATGTATTGCGTCCCATTTGACTAACATGAAACAGGCGATACCCATTTGACGCCGCATCTTCTTTATCTTCTCCAGGCTGATCTCCACCACCAAAACTAGAAGGGTCAACAAAATAAGGACCTCGAACTCCTCTACCTGTCTTGCTAGTGCTTGCAGGATCTGGGCCATAATCAGCCCCGAGTTTTAAAGCCGGCATAAAAAGTGCAAGTATGTTACGAAATTGTGCGGTAAAATTAAAGATGCTTTTATCTTCCGCTGCATGACGAGCTTCCATGAACACTTTCATCGCAATAAATTTTCTTAAAAGCAAACGATCGACCGTTTCTTTGAGTTCATTAATTTTGATTCCATTTATAAATTCACGTTGCTTTTGCTGAGAACTAGCAAGGAAATCATTAAATGATTTATCTTTAAGCATCTGGAGAGAGGTCATAATTCAAAGATACCCATGTTAAAATGGGTTTATTTTACACAGTATTTGTTGCGGCGTCAATAGCAACAGGTAGCAACAGGTAGCAACAGGTATTTTTTGGCAGGATATCTCAATGTGTAATTATTGCTATTTGTTATTTCTAACTGCCCCACTAGTGCCCCTGGATAGGATAAATGGCTTTAAAAATCTATCGGCAAATTGATGTAACTTCTTGATTTTAAATTGGTGGGCCGTGTAAGGATCGAACTTACGACCAAGAGATTAAGAGTCTCCTGCTCTACCAGCTGAGCTAACGGCCCACAGGCGAATGATACCTGATTACCATTAAATTTCAAGAACTGAAATTCGAAGATACAGTGATTTAAAATTTAATCGCAAACCCAGCACCAATATATTGTTCAAAATCACCCAACACACCTTGAAGATTGTGTCCGAACTCCAGATCCATGGTCATATTTTTAGTCACTAAGTAGGTTATACCTGCATCTGTATTATAACCCACTCCAGTTGTGGGTCCGGTTTTGCTTTGACCATAGATTTCAGCAAATAATTGTATATTATCTTGTAATGTCCAGGTTAATAGTACATCGGGATTGAGACTTGAAAATCGCTCACTCAAATTAGCACTGGTTACTAGTGTTTGCGTACTAACACCCAGCATGCCTGTTAGACTCAGCTTATCATTAATATTGTATGAAAAAATTCCATCCAAAATACTTTCAATCCCTTGATTCCCATAATAATAACTGCCGGAAGGTGGCGTCAAAAAACCTTCAATGCTTATGATCCATCGATTAGTAAACGCTATTTCATGCTTGATCCCAAATGATGTCGAAGCAAATCCTGAACTCGGTATCGACGCATGAATGTAATTAGGTAATAAAACAAAAAACTCACTATTTTGCGGTAGTCCTATTCGTAACTCTGTTTCGGGAAAGTTTTGCAAATGACCTTGAGACAGTAATTTCTGATATTGAGTACCCATTTCTACTAATGCATCCCGTAATGGAACTACGCAAGGACTATCCGCTGCTGTTGGTCTATCCACAAGATTAAGCAGCGGAGACGCGTCACAAAATGGCAAAGAGGCATTTGCAAAAACAGTATTCCATACTCCAAAGCAGAGTGTTATGGCCATCAAGAAATGTTTATAACTCGTAACCGCTCGGAGGGTGCTGTTGACGCTCGGAGAACGGTCAGATTTGAGTGCAGGTTGAACGAAAACGGTTTCGAAAAAGCGCAGCATACATGGGCTTGCGCCTGTCCCGGCGAAGGCCGGGATGAGCATTTTTCGAAATCGTTTTCGTTCAAGAT